>JAZNZR010000072.1:0-35443 GCA_045595025.1 Oscillospiraceae bacterium
TGGAACGTCTCTTATCGCGTCTTGCCTTAGAAGTTTTTCTCTTGGGTACTGCCATGGTGACACCTCCTACGTTAACAGCTGGTTAGAACAGCGTTTATTCTATATCCAAAAGCTGTCCTAATACAGCCAATCTTGGATCTATTGGTTTGCTGCAGTTGCAAGGCCCCTCGTTCAAGTCCTTTCCGCAGATACCGCAAAGACCTTTGCAGTCCTCGGTGCAGAGGAACTTGGTTTCCATATCGAGAATAAAGCTTGTCTCCAGAATCTCGCTCACATCGATACCGTTGCCCTCGATAACATAGATATCGGGGTTTTCTTCATCCTCGGGATTATCCGCAAGGGTGAGCTCCACTTCCTGAATCTTGGTGCTTTCAAACTGCTTTCCGCAGCGGTCGCACACACAGATCATTTCTGCTTCAATCTCTCCGACGAGGGTGATGAGTCCGGCAGTGTTTACCACCTCGCCCTTTGCTTTAGGGGCAGACTTGAATTCCTCCACAGAGGGAAAGTCCAGCGCCGCAACATCGAGCTCGCACTCGAATGCCTTGCGGGAACCGGGCATATCTATGATGTTTATCAAATCAAGCCACATATCGCACCTCACACAGTCGCTTGAATATTATAGATTATCCGCGGGCTATTGTCAATACAAAAATCGTTGACATTTCCGTACATTTCGCAGATAATATAGGTACAAAAGGGAGTAAATATATATGAAAGAGCTAACAATAAAACAAAATGACGCAGGTCAGCGCCTTGACCGCTTTGTGGGCAAGGCTGTGCCTCTGCTGCCTGAATCCTTGCTGCAGAAATATATCCGCCTTAAGCGCATAAAGCTCAACGGCAAGGGCGCAAAACGGGATACCCGTCTTGCCTTGGGGGACACACTGCAATTATACATTAACGATGAGTTCTTTGAAAAGCCCAAGGAGGAAAATTCCTACCTTAAAGTTTCAACTCCCCGGCTGAATATCGTCTACGAGGATGAGAACATTCTCCTTGCGGACAAAAAGCCCGGAGTTCTCTGCCACAGTGCCGGCAAATGGGACTACAACACTCTCATCGCCAATATTCAGGCCTACGCCTACCAGAAGGGCGAATGGAGACCCAGAGAGGAGCATAGCTTCGCCCCTGCTCTTTGCAACCGCATTGACCGCAACACCGGCGGCATTGT
The DNA here is from genome assembly GCA_045595025.1 of Oscillospiraceae bacterium. GTDB lineage: Bacteria > Bacillota > Clostridia > Oscillospirales > Oscillospiraceae > SIG459. The sequence continues at coordinate 1,175 of JAZNZR010000072.1, forward strand.
TATCGCCGCAAAAAACGCGGAAGCCCTGCGCATACTCAACGACAAAATCCGCGACCGGGAGATAGATAAGCGCTATCTCTGCATAGTCCACGGCAGACCCAAGCCCGCTGAAGGCAGGCTGGAGGGCTATATTTTCAAGGACGCCAAGAAAAATCAGGTTTATGTGAAAGACAGACCCGAACCCGGCGCAAAAACCGCCGTCACCGACTACAAACTTATAAAAAGCGCCAACGGTCTCAGCCTTGTGGAATGCACTCTCCACACTGGACGCACCCACCAGATCCGCGCCCAGATGTCCCACGCGGGCTGGCCCCTTTTGGGTGACGGCAAGTATGGCAGCGAGAGGAAAAACAAGTCCTTCGGTGAGACGGAGGGACAGGCTCTTTATTCCTATAAGCTCCGCTTCGACTTCCCCACCGACGCGGGTATACTCAACTATCTCCGCGGCAGAGAGTTTGAAGTGACGGACATAGATTTTGTGAACAAATACTTCGGATAAGATTTATATCATAAGGAGGACAAGAAGATGAAGCGTATTATATCCATTGCACTTATTATCTGCTTTGCCCTTTCCCTCTGCGCCTGCGCGGACAGCGGCGCAGGCTCCCAAGCCCCCTCCCCTGCTCCGAACCCAAACGACACCATGACCTACCCCGTGGAGGGCGGGGACGTGAACTATATTGACCGCCCGACACCTCCTGCCGACGCGGCGGAGCCTTCCTCTGCTCCCACAGCCACCCCGTCGTTGGACATTCAGCCCATTCCCACTCCCGCCGAGACTATCACCGAAACTCCCGTGAGCAAGTTCCCCTATACATTAAGAATAGATAACCCCGCTCAGGGCATTTACAAAGAGCCCTCCTATGACAGCACCAAGGTGGGCATGGTAATCACCGCCACCGTCTACACCATTGTGGACGAAGCTACCGATGACGAGGGCTTCCTCTGGGGTAAGCTCAAATCCGGTGCCGGCTGGGTTGATCTTGACTCCATCGCCGCTTTCGACGGCAAGGCTCCCCTTGTCACCGCTAACTTCGCAGACCTCAACCGCATCGAGGAGCCCTACGAAGCTTTTTATCCTGCGGAGCGTTATGAATGGGCAGTCCTCGCCGACATCAGAGTCACCGCCCCCGTTACCGATGTGAGGCTTCTGATGCTTGAGCCTTTGGATTACACGGTGTATGAGGAGTATTGTTATCTCGGCGGTCTTGAGCCCCTGCAGGCTTTCGTCACCGAGCTTTACTTCAGCGGCGATTTCACCACCTACGGACTTTCCCTCATCGATGAATACGGTATGGAACGCATTTTCGCCATCGGCCAAAGCGGCAGAAACGGCGAGCTTGTAGTCTGGGAAGTAACGGGTAATAACTGATTTTAATATAGAAAGCAAAAAGACCGAGGATTATCCTCGGTCTTTTTATTAGCGAATCCAACAAAACATCTATCCTCAATTAATTAAATTGCCAAAAAATTTGCCAAGCATTGTTTTTATCGGAAAAAAAGAATAAAATAGTATAAAGCCGGCTCATACAGGTATAGCGAGTCGGGCTTGTATTACCTGCAGAGCAGATATTACGATCCCGAGGTCTGCAGATTCATCAACGCGGATGAGTATGCCTCCACCGGGCAGGGATTCCTCGGTTGCAACATGTTCGCATACTGTAACAATAATACGGTAAATTGTACTGATTCTGCAGGAACTCGTCCTACTTGGAATGAAGACAATTTGGGAAATGGTGTCGTTAGATATAACGATGGCGGTTATGGAAAACTTTCAGATACACCAATAGATGTTACTTACATATTGAATAAAGCAATGACTGAGCATGCTGCTATGTTGGAAGAATATTATCATGCTCACAACTTTATCAAGGCTGCATATCTTTTTTATATAAAGGTGAATTATGGCGGTGAGTGGGATTTGAAGACGCGGGATGATTGGTTCCTAAATGAACAATTCACATACTTATATAATGGAATAGAGCTTCGATATGATGATGTTGGTAATATTCATTATGGGTATGTTGGAAGTACGTTGTTTGGTGATAATATATTGCTTGTTGCGGCTGGGGGAGCTCAAGTCATAGCTGGAAATAGTTCCTTTGACTTTTTCTTTTCCAATTTCGATGATCCGCGAGATCAATGGGCAATCCGCTTAGGATGTTTTCTTTGGGATACGAGGGGGACATGATGACTAAAAGCCAAGAATTAAACGCTTTCTTAGATGGTTTTATTCGCGCACAAGCTTTGATTCTGCCATTTAGTATTTTTTTCTATTATTTGGAGAACCTATCAATTAATTCCTATTTGTTAAGTTTTCTACCAGGAGCGGTTGTATCAGCCCTTGTGTTCTGGTTATTTATTAATAGAATGCATGAGAATAAGAGCATCTATACTTTTTCGCTTTATAGTTCGCTATCCTTTATTGGCTGCACAGTAATTACGGTAATTGTTGGTTCAACACTCATTCTACCTAATATACATTTGCGAGAAATAAATAATGCAGACGGAATACTGCTCATTTTTGTTTTTGGTGGATTTATTTTGTCATCCATAGTGCTGCGAACATGTATTTTGATTACAGTATCTGTCAAAAACCACATTAGAAACAAACGGCGTACCTAATGCAGACTTATGGCGAGTATTGGCTAATTTATCGTTATTATTTATATTTACACACTTGCTATAGGTAAGCTCGTTTTCGTGATGTAAAATCAAGCTAATCGGGGATGGATATCCCATCCCCGATTAATCAAACCTGAACACAAAAGTCCCATAAATCGTACTTGTTTCGGTGCCTCAAAAATAGCCCATTTTTGCTGCTTTAGCTAATGCTCCATCCAAGAGTCGGGCTTGTATTACCTGCAGAGCAGATATTACGATCCCGAGGTTTGCAGATTCATCAATGCGGATGAGTCAGATAATCTTTCCGCTAATGGAGATTTCGCAAGTCTTAACCTCTATGTTTACTGTGGGAACAATCCCGTTGCCCGAGAGGATGATGGCGGTGAAGCATGGCATATTGCTATAGGTGCAGCTGTAGGCGCAATAGCCGGGGTGGCCGGACAGCTCGTTAGCGATTTGGTAACATCCGGGCTCAAGGGCGAATGGACATTTAGTAGTTGGCAAACATATGCTGGTGCTGCCGTTGGCGGGGCAGTAAGTGGAGTTGTTTTAGCTGCTACTGGAAATGTTCAAGCTGCGAACTTCGCGTCAGGCTTTTTTACAACCTCTACAACTCAAGTGCTGGAGAAGGTTTCCGGACGCAATGATCGCTCGTGGAGCGAGATCGCATGGAATTCCGCCAGAGATGGCACAATGGGATTATTGCTAGGAGAAGCAGTCCCTGGAGTTAAGGGCATTACCTCTGGTAGAAATAGCAACTTTGCAGTTTATAAGGGTGGGCTTACACGAATTAGAAATGGAAATGCAAATAAAATGTCAATTGGAGCTATGGCTAAAGGATTAGAAGCCAGCATTGTTGGTGGCCGTTATCTTGATGTTTACTATGGATTGATGCAATGTGCATCATAAAGTTATTCTTTAAGGAGAAAAAACATGAGCTTTTTTGGAATTAGGAAGGGACTAACCTCTTACCGCTCACCATTAACAAGAATAGTTATATGCGTAGGCATATGGGTTCTTATGTTCTTCCGTAATGATTTAATTGCCTTGTTCAATCCCCGTAACATCGAGACTATTTCAAAAATCCTTACAGGCCTATACTTTGTCATGATATTTCCAGGCATAACATTCTTTTATATTTCAGTCATTGAGTTGCGTATAGTCTATCAGAACAAGCGCCAAAAAACAAAGAGGGGTTCATCTGTCACTCTAATTGACATAGATAGAATTACAAAACTTGTCGCTGAAAATGATATAGTCGAAGTGGAATTGTTAGTGAATGGTAAAAAGCTGCTTGTTGGCGCAAGCTCAGATTGCGCGCCTACCGGCAATAAATTCTTTGATAAGCTTTACTATATTGATTCAGCCAATTTCGAGTCGATAGAGGATTTTAAGCGGCAGTTATTGAACAAGCTTGGAACTCACAAATGCAGTGTGGTTGCTATTGATGGATGCAATCCCAAACATTCCAAATTGTAAGACCAGGCTGATAAACCGTCATTTATTTACCTAGTTTTTAAATGATTGAGGGACATAGTGACGCTTATTTTGTCCCTTCCAATGCAATCTAAAACAACATTCTTCAAATTTTCGAGGCACATAACCAAACTAATCGGGGATGGATATCCCATCCCCGATTAATCAAACCTGAACACAAACGTCCCATAAATCGTACTTATTTCAGCGCCTCAAAAACCGCTCATTTTTGCGTTTTTAGCTAATGTACAATCCAAGAGTCGGGCCTGTATTACCTGCAGAGCCGATATTACGATCCCGAGGTCTGCAGATTCATCAATGCGGATAGCTATGCCAGCACTGGGCAAGGATTTATTGGTTGCAATATGTTTGCATATTGCAATAACAATCCAGTCAATTATCGGGATGCTGATGGTCTGAATGCAGAATCGGTAACATTGTGGACAAGCTCCATGTGGTGGTTATGCGGCGTAGATGGGGTTTTCCCATTTGGCGACATTATATTTACGTTAGGAATAATCATACTATGCGCTGATGTTGTTGCCGCATCAAAAGGATCAAATCAAGCAAAAGATTCCCCTCCGTCCTTAATGGACTATGCCTCTACCACAGCTCCTCCACCGCCTCCAGACGAAGGTGGAAATGGCACGAGAGTAACTTCTAAAACATTGTATAGGAAGGGCGGAAAGTATGGCTTCCGAATAGATGTAGAAAATCCAGGATCCAGACCGGGGCAAATTCATTTGCAGCAAGGCGGAGATAAATACTATTACAACATTGCAGAGAGATCTTTTAGGGTGAACTCGTCGAATGGTCCACTAGCACCAAAAAGAATTCAGGTGTTATTAAAGCTCCCTGAAGTCGTTAAAGCCATCGAAAAAGGCCTGACGATTTTAGGGTATTAAGGAGATATTAAATAATGAATCCCATAGAATATTTACAAAAAATATCCTCCATTTTTGAGTTTAAGACAATACTTGATGACCTAAACAATGAGTATGTGTTGTTTTCCAGCAGTGTCTTGAAACACGTGGAAAACATTGACGATCGCACTGCTTTCGAGGCGGTTGAGAATCACGTCCATTTAATAGACAGAGTAAGTAAGAAACACTTTGATTCGTGTCTTTCTATTGCTCATGTGATGGGAAAAACACTATTGACAAGTCTTGAAGCACAATATCCTCAGCGGAATTTTGTGGTTTATGTTACGGTCAAGGAGAATGACTCTATGATAATTCGTTTCCATCAAAAATGGGAAAATGAAGCCCCGTATTATGATCCAAGCATGTTTAATCCTCAATACGAGTTTGTTGCTAAATTCGAATCAAATCTTAAATAATACTTGTAGCGACGGATATTGTTTCTCTATAAATAGCATTTTGTTATAGTTTTTCTTATGTATTATGACTAATCAGGGATAACGCGCGGTTCTTATGCCACACGCCTCCAATCAATCTACAATAATACAAACGTTAATATCTTAAATTCATCTTTCGCAGCGTATAATCAAATTGATCGGGGATGGATATCCCATCCCCGATTAACCAAATCCGAACATGAAAGTCCCATAAATCGTACATATTCTCACGCACTCCAAAACAGCCCAATTTTGCGCTTTGAGCTAATGGACAATCCAAGAGTCGGGATTGTATTACCTGCAGAGCCGTTATTACGATCCCGAAGTCTGCAGATTCATCAATGCGGATGAATTCGCCTCAACAGGACAAGGCTTCCTTGGGTACAACATGTTCGCGTATTGCAACAACAATCCCATAATATACACTGATTTCACAGGAAACTATCCACTTCAGGCGGCCTTTGAATTTTTAAGAACATGGCTTTCAGGCGATGGGGACGAACAAAATTATTCAGAAGGATCTAGAATAGTAAAGAAATTAAAAAAGTCTAAAAAAATGCAGTTCGATATTGCCGCGGCTATTGATAATTATAAAGCTGGACAATCAACTACTACTGGATATGGAGAGTTCACCTCAGGAGAAGATGGATATGAGTTGTATTTGTCAACACAGCACTATGATTATACGATTACTGTGGTGGAAGAGTTTCGCACAGTGGGTATCTGGTGGTGGAAACATAAAGAAACACGATACACAGCTACTGTCACGGTGCATGATATATACAACTTCGATACTCTTAGAGAATGGAACAGTTTTGGAAACGTGATGAATAATCTTGCATATATTTATCATTTTTTGGAAGGAGGAAATGATTTTGAATGGTTCGCTACCTACACGCATTCGTCAAAATGGACTTAAGCCACTTAAATTGACTATTGTTGCATTAGTTTTTACGTTATTTTTAAGTGCTTGCTCAGCCCACTGGTTGGTTGGTGATGGCCGTGGAGATTGGACCTTGGACCTATATAAAGGATATGCCATAAGCAAGATTAATTCCAATGAAATACTATTTGTCCATAAAGAGAATCCGAATGATTCCGGAGGATCAATTATTTTGCCAAACTATTTTGTAACAGCATACCAACTGCACGAGCCATATATTTGCCTTGAGGGAATACATACGCAAAAGATGTCTGCTTCCGAAGATGAATTGAATGGTATGGTGCTATGTTATTATCTCGTTGACACCTCTAATGGTGAAGTTATGGGCCCAGTTGAATCTTATGATGGTTTTGTAGAACATTGTGGTTCTCTAAAAATAAAAATAGAGACTGAATGGATAAAGATCGATAAATAATCTTGCATGGCTTGCGACTTTACGAGTTCCAAGTCAAAAATAACAACCCAAATTAAAACAATCCCGGAGAGTCATTCTCTCCGGGATTATTTTAATTTGAGTTGTTGGGGCTCGCACAATTTATGCCGCACATCTTTTTCAATTACTAACATCACAAAACAATCAGCCCTAATCTTTGCGGCACCTCTCATAAAAAAACATTGCTATCAAGTAAATATGAGGAATACGTAGCACCTTAATTATGCCACCCAAATTGCTGAAAACAATTATTGGTAGTGTAATTCAAAATTGCCGTATAATCTCCATGTAAAACAAACCGAAAGGAGACAGACATGGAGACAAATAATAAATATATAGCGGGGCTTTACTGCCGCCTATCCAAGGATGATGACCTTAGAGGGGAGAGCTTAAGCATAGGCACTCAAAGAGCAATAATGCTTGATTACTGCAGTTCTCAGGGAATTGAGGTCTATAAGGTCTACGTTGATGACGGATATTCGGGACTGAACTTCGAACGCCCGGGATTTAAGGAAGTGTTAGCTGATATAGATAGCGGGCAAAATCACGCTCAAACAATAAAAGACCGAGGATTATCCTCGGTCTTTGAGCTTTATTTTCTGTTCGGCATAGGGCGCTTTTTGGCGGTGAGCTCCGGTATGCGGATTTTGATGGCGGCAACTCCGCCCACCATCTTATCCGTGAATTCAAAGTCTCTGCCGGTCTGGGTCTTCATCAAAAATGTGAGAGCCTCCATTTTGCCCTCGGCGTCCTCAATGATTTCCGCCACGCCTTCGCCCATAACGGAGGAATAGCACACTCCGTACTGGCAGGCAACAGCACCTTCAAAGGGAACAACATCCGTATCTATCTCAACAAAGACATTGGGGTTTGCTCTCAGCGCATCCAGTTTGCGTCCTTTGGTTGCACCGTGGAGATATAAAATAAGCTCATTATCCTCTATTCTGTAGCCATAATTCATGGGCACAACATAGGGCTTATCCCCATCTATCATTCCGATATGGGCAACCTTCGCTCTATCCAGAATGCCGAGGATTTCGGACATATCGGTAATTTCTCTTTCTCTTCTTGTAATTCCGCGTTTCATATCTTTCACCTCAAAATCTTGCCCATTCGGGAAATGCCTCAAAACTTCTCTCTTCCCCTTTATAGGGGAAACTCAAACGGCAGGAGAACAAAAATGGACTTTCTGCCTCATCTCTGGAGCCGTACTTATGGTCTCCCACAAGGGGAAAGCCACGGGAGGAAAACTGCACTCTTATCTGGTGGCTGCGTCCGGTATGAAGGCGGACGCGGACAAGGCTTTTTTCACCGGCTTGCAGGGTTTTATACTCAAGGCGGGCTTTTTTAACTCCGCTGCGCTCACGCTTTACAACGAATACCTTATTTTTCCGGGAATCCTTCCACAAAAGATCCTCCCAATCCCCCTCTTCGGGAGGGCAGCCATGTATAAGCGCCACATACTCCTTCACCATTTCCCCCTTTTGAATCATTCGGGAAAAGAGGGCGGCAGCCGATTTTTTGCGGGCATATACCATCACGCCGCCAACATTTTTATCAAGACGGTGGAGGGTGTACACTTCGCCTCCCAGCTGCTCTTTAAGAGCATTGGGCACTTCATGCTCAGAGTCCATACCAACGCCCTTGATGCAGACAGCTATATCCATGTCCTGATACAGAATTTCCATTTGATCTACCTCGATTTATGGGGCGGCAACAAGCCGCCCCATAATTGCATTAGTTTACTTTGAGATTTTCCCAAAGGGTGTTGAGATAGTGGAGCATCTCAGTGCTCATATTGCGATAAGCATATTTGTTATAAAGCTCGGAGAAATCCTCCATCTCGGGATAGAGCACAGCCATTGCCTCCTCGCCCATATCCTCGATATAGACCTCGCTCTCATAAACAAGGCGGTTGGGGGAGGCATAGCAGGTATACTCCGCATTTGCAACCGCAGGCTCTTCGGAGAGCATATAGTTTATGAATATCTCCGCAAGCTCTTTATTTTCGCAACAGGCGGGAATGCACATTGCGTCGATATAGTAGTTGGTGGGTTCGGGATAATAGAAGCGCAGATCCACATTGTCCGCCTGGGCGTCCTTCATGGTGAAGTAGTCACCTGCATAGTAGGCGGCAACGGAAGCCTCGCCGGACTCCATCATATTATAGATTTCGTCCATAACACGGCTCTTCACCAGAGGCAGCTGGGTTCTCAGTTCTTCAAAAGCTCCATCCCAGACGGCCTTGTCCGTGGTGTTAACATCTGCGTCCAGCTTATACATAGCGGTGCCGAAAGCATCACGGGCATTATTGAACTGCAAAATCTGATTTGCATACTTCTCGTTCCAGAGCAGATCCCAGGAGCCGGTATCCGCCTCGTCAACCACGTTGGCATCATAGATAATGCCGATAATGCCGTAGGCGTAGGGAACGGTATAGAGGTTATCCGGGTCATAATAGAGGCCGCGGAAGCTCTCGTCAATATACTGATAATTGGGGATATTGCTGTAATCGATGGGCAGGAGCATGTCCTCGCTTATCATACGCTGAATCATATAGTCCGAGGGAATGATAACATCATAGCTGACAGCGCCGGAGGAAATCTTGTTATACATATCCTCATTGGAGGCAAAGGTGGTGTAGTTCACCTTTATTTTCTGGCCGTAGGTCTCCTTATACCAATCCTCGAACTCATCGATGGTGTCAAAGCTGCCCTCGCTGCCGTCGGAGATATACTCGCCCCAGTTATAAACATTAAGCTCCAGAGTGTCTCTGCCGACGAAGGCATTGACAGCTATCGCAGCTATCGCGGCAAAGCCGATTATGGGGAGGACTATCTTGCGAACGGGATTTTCAACGGGCTCACGGCTCTTGCGCACCATTCTCTCCGCCTTTCTTGCGGCCCGCTGGCTGCGGCGGATCGCTCTCGCGGCTCTGGCGTCGTCGTTATCCGCCAGATTGCTGAGAAGCAGCAGAGCCAGAATAACGAAGAATATAAGGGTTGCAAGGGCATACATCTTGGGAGTGACCGTTTTCTTGGTCATATTATAGATGCTTATGGGGAGGGTCTGGAAGCCGTTGCCGGAGGTGAAATAGCTTATGACGAAGTCATCAAGGCTCATAGTGAAAGCCATTATCATACCGGTTACAACACCGGGCATAATTTCGGGCAGCTCCACCTTGAAAAAGGCTCTTATGGGAGTGCAGCCCAAATCCATTGCCGCCTCGGGCAAAGAGCGGTCCATCTGCTGCAGCTTTGGCAGCACCTGCAATATTACATAGGGAAGGCAGAAGGTTATATGGGCTATGAGCATAGTCCAGAAGCTGAGGGATGTAGTTGCGCCGAAAATGCGTCCCACAAAAACGAACATCAGCATAAGGCTGATACCGGTGATGATCTCCGGGTTTATCATGGGGATATTGGTGACCTGATCAAGAGCTGCTCTGTACCAGCGGCTGCGGAGTTTGTTGATACCAACGCTGGCAGCGGTGCCCATAACGGTGGAGATAAGTGCGGCGCTTGTTGCCAGAATGAGGGTGTTTTTCACCGCGCCCAGAGTTTCGCTGTCACGGAAGAGCTCCTGATACCATTTCAGGGAGAAGCCGGAGAAAACGGAAAGGCTCTTGGCTTCATTGAAGGAGAATACCAGCAGTATGGCGATTGGCGCAAAGAGGAAAATAAAGATTATCGCAGTGTAAATTCTGGAGGCTGTTTTCATCTTGCACCTCCATAAGTCTTCTTATCGGCAAAATACTTCATAACGGCCATGCCCACAAGAAGTATTATCATCAGTATGAATGCGATAGCTGCGGCAAAATGAAGATTATTTGCCACATACTGTCCCTCGATTGCGTCACCTATCAGGAAGAACTTGCCGTTACCAAGCTTCTGTGAGATATAGAAGGTGCTGATGGAGGGGATAAGAACCATGGTAATGCCGGAGATAACACCGGGGAGGCTCAGGGGCCAGATAACTCTTCTCAGCACGCTGACACCGGAGCAGCCCAGATCCCGGGCGGCCTCGATGAGTTTGATGTCCATCTTGGCCATAATGGAATAGATGGGCAAAATCATATAGGGGAAATAGTCATAAACCATACCGATAACTACTGCAGCCTCGGTGCCTATGATATGAACCTGACCCAGTCCCAGATAGCCGAGGATGCCGTTGAGAATGCCGGTATCCTGCAGAATGGTCATCCATGCGTAGGTGCGGATGAGGAAGTTCATCCACATGGGAATCATAATGAGGGTCATCATTGTTTTCTGCGCCTTCTCGGGGGCGCGAGCCATAATATAAGCCGCCGGATAGCCAAGCAGGAGGCATATCAGAGTGGAGATTATGGCCAGCTTCAGGCTTCGCAGGAAAATAACTATATAGGTGCGAACCTCGCTCATGCTTCCGTCAGCATTGGCAACCTGACTTGTGGCAGTAAAAAAGCGGGTTATATTATCCGTGGTGAAGTTGAAGTTATTATCCGTGAAGGCATAGTATGCCACGAATATAAGGGGCACCAAGATAAAAAGTGCCGACCAGAGGGTATAGGGAGCCAGAAGGCCGTGGCGGGCCCGAAACTCCCTCATCTCCCTTTCGGTTCGTCTTCTCCTCATTCTTCTATCTCGCTTTCTGCGTCTGAAAGCTCATCCAGCTCGTTGGAGAAGGAGGAGTAGTCGCCGAACATACCGGAGTATTCGCTCTTTTTCATAACATGGATGGCTTCGGGCTCGATATAGATGCCGATATGCTCGCCCTCACCGCAGTAATCGGTGGTCTGAATCATCCACTTGAAGCCGTCTATATCAACGATTATTTCATAGTGCACACCCATAAAGGTTACAGAGGTGACAACACCCTGAAGCATACCTTTCTCCAGAGGCACAATATCCACATCCTCGGGGCGGATAACAACATCAACGCTCTCTCTGCGGCCGAAGCCCGCGTCAACGCAGTCAAAGGTATGTCCGGAGAAAGATACCTTATAGTCAGAGAGCATAATGCCGTCAACAATATTGCTCTCGCCGATGAAGTCGGCAACAAAGGCGTTTTCCGGCTCATTATAGATATCCGTGGGAGTGCCTATCTGCTGGATGCGTCCTTCGCTCATAACCACGATGGTATCGGACATACTGAGAGCCTCTTCCTGATCGTGGGTAACAAAGACGAATGTTATTCCCGTTGCCTTCTGGATCTTCTTCAGCTCCTGCTGCATATCCTTGCGCAGCTTAAGGTCCAAAGCTCCAAGAGGCTCATCCAGAAGCAGTACCTGAGGATGATTTACCAGGGCGCGGGCGATGGCAACGCGCTGCTGCTGACCGCCGGAGAGACGGGTGACGCTGCGGTTTTCAAAGCCCGTCAGCATAACAAGGCGCAGCATCTCGTTTACCTTTTCCTCTATCTCCGCCTTGGGCAGCTTCCGCTCTCTAAGGGGGAAAGCAATATTTTCAAAAACGCTTAGATGGGGGAAAAGAGCATATTTCTGGAAAACTGTGTTAACATCCCTCTTGTGGGGAGGCACATCGTTTATCCGCTTGCCCATAAAGATGATCTCGCCTTCGTTGGGCTGCTCAAAACCGCCGATGAGGCGCAGAGTTGTGGTTTTGCCGCAGCCGGAGGGACCCAGCAGAGTTATAAACTCGTTATCATAAATATCAAGGGAAATATCGTCCAGAACTACCTGTCCGTCCTCCCAGCTCTTGGTTATATTTTTAAGCTGAATAAGTTTCTTTCTTCCGTCCAACTTCTTGTCCTCCATTAAAACAGCGGCGGGGTGGATACCCACAGCACCTTAGCGGGATTTTTTCGTTCATTGAGAATATAGTGGAAGCTCTTGCCCTGCAGATAGAAGGTCTCCCCCTTCTTGACCGGATAATGCTTTCCGTCGCAGCAGAGCGTAACGCTGCCTTCAAGGACATAGGCAAACTCCTCGCCGTCATGGGGAGCCATCTCGAAGCTTTTTCCCCCTGCGGGAAGCTCTATGAGCACCGGCTCCATGCGGTGGCGCTGGGAGTTTGGAACTATCCAGTTCACCGTATGGGTCTCCCTCTCGTCAACATAAAAATCCGCCTTGCGGAAAATATATCTCTCATCCTTATCCTCTCTGAAGAACTCGGAAAGGCTGCTGCCGAGAGCCTCCAGAATATCGTCCAGCGTTGCAATGGAGGGCGAGGTCAGATTGCGCTCAAGCTGGGAAAGAAATCCCTTGCTCAATTCGCTGCGGCTTGCAAGTTCCTCAAGGGTAAGTCCCTTCTGTTTTCGAAGATGTTTTATCCTGCTTCCGATATCCATATAGCAGCCCTCCGTTTCTGTTTACTAAACTTTTTGTCTTCTAACACTAAACAAGACTTATTATAATACCCCCGTGGCAAATTGCAACACCTTTCGTCATTTAATTTAAACTTTTTTTTCGATATATAAAACTTTTTAACTAAAAAAGCATCGCCGCGTTCCTTTCCGCGGCGATGCCCAGTCCACTTATTTTCTTTTTCTGTCCAACAGCTCCAGAGCCATTCTTATAAAACGGGTATTGCCGGGCTTTTTATCGGGAGAAATCCACGCTTCATCCGCAAAAAGTTCATCCCTTCTCCTCTTCCCCGGGTCTCTCCATGCTATCTCCACAGCGCTTCTTATGCAGCGCTCAAGGTTTGCAGGACTAGTATCAAATCGTTTTGCAAGGGTGGGATAAAGAACTTTTGTCACCCCAAGCAGGAGTTCCCTGTCCTCATAAGCCATTGTCAGAGCGGCTTTCAGGTATTTATAGCCCATAAGATGGGGCATTATTCCTATTCTCAGAAGAATTGCGTCTATGTCCCGCTCCAGTTCCTCGCGAAAAAGGCTCTTTTTCAGACGCTCTTCCTCCTTATCCCGTCCGCTGCTGCTTCGAATGGACTCTATGAGAGTCATCACTCTGCAGGGCTTGGGGAAAAAGCGGGCAACGCCCAGACTGCTGGCCTCCTCCGCAACATAATCGTTGAAAAATCCGGAGCAAAGAATGGTATAAGGCAGCTTTCCACCGGCCTTAAGCTCAGCGATGAGGCTCAGCCCTTCCATTTCACGCAGGAGCAAATCCGTCACCAGCACATCCGGCTCCAGCCGGCTTATAAGCTCAGCCGCCTTGCGTCCGTTATCCACCGCCGCAGCAACGCGCATATCCTCTTCAGCGTCAATAAGCTCGCTCAGCATTTTCCTGAAGCAGTCCGACGAATCGGCAACTATGACGCTGATTTGCTTTTCCATTTCCTATCACTCCAAAATTCATATGAGTTATGCCCACATTTTACCATATAGCGCCAAGCTATGGCAATATCGCAGCTCTTGGTATTTATCGACATTTTCTGTCGATACCAAAAGACTTATATCTAACTTTGTCGAATATAAAATAGGCAGCCTGTGCATAGGCTGCCTATTTTATAATATTTAGATTAGAACAGACTCATCTGGCTGGTGTCCGGCATATCGCCCAGAGCACCCAGACCTTTGAGAATTTCAATATGGGTCTGGCTGACCTTGGGGCAGGCAGCAAAAACATCCTCAACAGAGACAAAGCTGAGGCCTTTCTTCGTGCATGCGGCAAGGTCTCTTGCAGCAGTTTCGCCTAGACCGGAAACGGAAACGAAGGGGGCACGAAGCTGCTTATCTCCCACGGGGAGAAACTTCGTGGCATCGGACTCATAGAGATCCATTGGAGCGAAGCTGAGTCCGCGCATATAGAACTCATAGACCGCCTCCAGAGTTGTATAGAGGTCTTCCTCGTTGGCGGTGGGCTTGGGATTATTCTTGATATCCTGCATTCTCTTTTTAACAGCATCCAGTCCCTGAGTCATACTCTCCGCGTCAAAGCTGTTTTTCTGGCTGCGGCGGTAGAAATAGGCACTGTAGAAGGCCTGAGGATGGTGAACCTTGAAGTAGGCAATGCGGAAAGCCATCATAACATAGGCCACGGCGTGAGCCTTGGGGAAGAGATAAGCTATTTTGGCAAGGGACTCGATATACCACTCGGGCACGCCCAGTTCCTCCATCTTCTCTCTCCAGCCCTCGCTGAAGCCGCCCTTTTTCACCTTGCCCTTTCGGACTGCCTCCATTATCTTGAAGGCCATCTTGGGCTCCATGCCCTTTTCGATGAGGTAGAGCATAATATCGTCACGGCAGCCCACGGTCTCCTTAACGGAGGCGGTGCCGCTGGTGATAAGATCCTTGGCGTTGCCCAGCCAAACATCGGTGCCGTGGCTGAAGCCGGAAAGACGCACCAGAATATCAAAGCCCTCGGGCTGTGTATCCACAAGCATCTGACGGGTGAAGCCCGTGCCGAACTCGGGAATGCCTATGCTGCCGGTTTTGCCGATGACGGGGTCATCATCGGGAAGTCCCAAAGGCGAGGGGCTTCGGAAAATTTCCATAGTCTCCGGATCGTCCAGAGGGATACGCTTTGCGTCCACCCCGGTCATATCCTCCAGCATACGGATCATAGTTGGGTCATCGTGACCCAGCTCGTCCAGCTTCAGGAGGTTATCCTCCATGCAGTGATATTCAAAATGGGTGGTGATAATGTCGCTCTCCGGGTCATCGGCGGGGTGCTGAACGGGGCAGAAATCGGTGACATCCATATCCTGAGGGATGACAACCAGACCGCCGGGGTGCTGACCCGTTGTGCGCTTAACGCCAACGCAGCCGAGAGCAAGGCGGTTTTCCTCCGCCTTGGTAACCTTAAGTCCACGCTCCTCCAGATATTTCAGCACGTAGCCGTAGGCGGTTTTTTCCGCCAGAGTGCCTATGGTGCCTGCGCGGAAAACATGGTCGGAGCCGAAGAGCTCTTCCGTGTATTTATGTGCCTTGGCCTGGTATTCTCCGGAGAAGTTAAGGTCGATATCGGGGGTTTTCTCGTTACCGGGGAAGCCAAGGAAGGTCTCGAAGGGGATGTCGAAGCCGTCCTTCATCAGCTTCTCGCCGCAGACGGGACAGACAGCATCGGGCATATCCGCTCCGCAGCCCCAGCCCTTTCCGCTTTCGAAGTCACTGTAGCGGCATTTTTCGCAGCGGTAATGAGCGGGAAGGCTGTTAACCTCCGTTATACCGGACATATAGGCAACGATGGAAGAGCCAACAGAGCCTCGGGAGCCAACCAGATAGCCGTTTTCCAGCGAGTTATGCACCAGCTTCTGGGCAGACATATAGATAACATCGTAGTGATGATCCAGTATGGTCTTAAGCTCCGTATCGACGCGCTCTTTCACAACGGCGGGAGGCTCATCGCCGTAGAGAGATGTCATTTTCTCATAAACAAGCCTTGTAAGCTCCGTGTCGGAGTTTTCAATTTTAGGGGCGAAGAGTATGCCCTTGGGGAGCAGCTCTATATCCTCGCACTCTTCGGCGATGGCGTTGGGGTTGCCGATAACGGCATCATAGCAATCCTTTTCACCCAGATAGGCGAACTCCTCCAGCATCTCCTCAGTGGTTTTGAAGTAGATGGGCAGGCTCTTGTCCGCATCGGAGAACTTCTTTGCCGCCAAGAGAATATGGCGGTAAATCTCATCCTGAGGGTCAAGGAAATGCACGTCGCCGGTGGCCACAAGGGGTTTGCCCAACTGATGGGCGATTTTTGCAACCCTGCGGTTGAGATTTCTCAGCCCTTCATCGTCGGCAACGGTACCGTTTTCTATCATAAAGCGGTTGTTGCAAATGGGCTGAATCTCCAAAAAGTCATAGAAAGCACCTATACGGCGCAGCTCCGCATCGCTTTTGCGGCGGACAACTCCATCGAAAAACTCGCCCGCTTCGCAGGCGGAGCCGATGATGATGCCCTCCCGGTGCTCCAGAATGACGCTCTTGGGAATAATGGGATTACGGTGGAAGTTTTCAAGATAGCTCTTGCTGATCATCTTATAGAGATTTTTAAGACCCACCTTGTTTTTAACAAGCAAAATTATATGCTTCGCCTTCTGGCTGCGGACACCGTTTTTCTTCACCTGCAGAAGGGCTTCCTCGACTTGGCTGACCTTATCCGCACCCTTTTCCTTGAGCATGGGTATGAACTTATCCATTATGCGTGCAACTACCATTGCGTCATCGGAGGCTCTGTGGTGGTTGAACTCGGGAAGAGAGAGATAATTGCTGACGGTGTCAAGCTTATGGCGCTTAAGATGGGGCAAAAGGGTCTGGGCAAGAACAAGGGTATCCAGATATACGGGGGCGAAATTTATACCGTGGCGCTCGGCGCAGGCAGCAAGGAAGCCCACATCGAAGTCCGCGTTATGGGCAATAATGGGTCGGTCACCGCAGAAGGCCATAAAGGCGCGGAGGGCTTCATCCTCCTTGGGCGCTCCCGCCACATCCGCATCGGTAATACCTGTGAGGCGCACTATCTCGCTGGGAATGGGCATACCCGGATCAACGAAGGTATTGAAGGTATCCAAAAGCTCTCCGCCCCGGAAAATCACAGCACCGATTTCGGTTATGCGATCCCGATAGGAATAGAGGCCCGTGCACTCTATATCAAAGGCTACAAACTCTCCGTCCAAAGACGCTTCGCTCTCTCCGTGAACGGCAAGACGCTCGTCCACATCGTTTATGTAATAGCCTTCAAGACCGTAGATCACCTTTATGCCCGCTTTTTCCGCTGCATGCCAGGCATCGGGAAATGCCTGTGCGCAGCCGTGGTCGGTGATGGCAATGGCCTTATGTCCCCATTTCGCGGCTCTTTTTATAACCGCAGCAGGGTCAGTGAGAGCATCCTGAGTGGAAAAGCGGGTATGGAGATGGAGCTCCACTCGCTTCTCCGCAGCATTATCCATTCGTATGGGAGGTGCTTTTGCCTCCTGAATGAAGCGGGGAGTGAGAACAAGGTCATCGTCATAGCGGTTATATGCCATTTCACCGCCAACGGTGAGATACATACCGTTTTTTATCTTATCTACAATCTCTCTTTCGGGAGATTTATCCCGGATATACTTTGATACATGGACAGAGCCCGTCTCGTCCGTCATACAGAAAGAGAGAACGGCCGCCTGGTTTTTGGAAATCTCTCTGCTGTCCACCGCGAAAACTCTGCCTCGGACCACAATATCTCCCCCTTCGGTGGAGATGGAGTCCATGCTTATTATCTCACCCCGGGCGCT
Organism: Oscillospiraceae bacterium; assembly: GCA_045595025.1. Classification (GTDB taxonomy): domain Bacteria; phylum Bacillota; class Clostridia; order Oscillospirales; family Oscillospiraceae; genus SIG459. The sequence goes on from JAZNZR010000072.1 coordinate 19,120, forward strand.
TTTGCCCATAAGCATATTGCCGCCGCTGATGGCGGGGGCGGGAGGACTGCGGAAGTCTCTGCGGCTTTTATTCTCTTTGGGGGGCTCTTTTTTGGGCGCGGGCTTTATCTCCGGTCTGGGATAATCTGGGATTATCTCCACGGCGGAAAGGGAAAACTCCGCAGCAATAGTGTCCTCCAGTATCTTCAGCTCAGCAGGCGCGGGCATTTGGGCAAAGAAAGCAGCCGCAGTCATACTGCGGTTTTCTTTCTCTATCACCACCGTGCTCAGGCTGGCCTTATCAAGACCGCCGCACATTTCTGCGCAGCCGCCGCAGCAGGGGAACACCTGTAAAAAAGCGATTTTTTCTGTCATTATCTGTATCAGCCTTCGTTTATAAGTTTAAGCAGAGCGGAGACCATATCTTTCTCCGCCACCTTGGAGACTATTTCTCCCTTTTTGAAAAGTACAGCTTCACCCTTGCCTCCCGCAAGACCGAAGTCCGCTTCCCTCGCCTCTCCCGGACCGTTTACAATGCAGCCCATCACCGCAACGGTGATGTCCTTTTTAAGCCCGGAAAGCCGCTCCTCCACCTCTTTCGCGGTGGAAATCAGGTCTATCTGCGTTCTTCCGCAGGTGGGGCAGGACACGATTTTTACGCCGCCGCGGCGAAGCCCGGCAGCCTTCAAAATGGCTATTCCCGCTTTTATCTCCTCCACCGGGTCGGCGGTGAGAGAAACGCGTATCGTATCGCCGATTCCCTCATTGAGCAGCGTGCCTATACCAACGGCAGACTGAACAAGCCCCATATAGCTTGTTCCCGCCTCGGTAACTCCCACATGGAGAGGATAGGGAAATCTCTCCGCGGCAAGGCGGTAAGCTGCCACGGTGAGGGGTACATCGGAGGCCTTGAGAGAAAGGCAAATATCCTCAAAGCCGCAATGGGTGAGCATTGCAATATGTCTTTCGGCGCTTTCCACCATAGCCTCAGCGGTGGGAGCGCCGTATTTGCGGAGCAGTTCCTTTTCAAGGCTTCCGCTGTTTACGCCTATGCGGATAGGTATACCCTTTTCTCCGCAGGCCTCAGCAACGGCGCGGACACGGTCCGCACCTCCTATATTGCCGGGATTTATGCGGATTTTATGTACCCCCGCCTTGGCGCAGGCAAGGGCAAGGCGGTAGTCAAAATGAATATCCGCCACCACGGGAATGGGGCTTTCCGCCGCTATGCGCTCCATCGCCTCGGCAGCCGCCATATCCGGCACTGCAAGGCGGACAATATCGCAGCCTGCCTCATAAAGAGCCCTTATCTGGGCGAGGCTGGCAGCAGCATCGGCGGTTGAGGTATTGCACATACTCTGGACGCTCAGAGGAGAGCCTCCGCCTATGGCAATGCCGCCCACATTTATTTTTTTCGTGGGGTTTCTATTCATAGCACACACCTTTTCATATTCCGAAAAACGCTTTCAGCACATCGCTGAACAGTATAAACACCATAAGCCCCATCAGCAGCACAAAGCTTGCGGTGTGGATATATCCCTCATATTTGGGATTGAGCTTGCGGCGGCTTATCTTTTCTATTATCCAAGTGACAATGAGGAAAAATACTCTTCCTCCGTCCAGTGCGGGAATGGGCAGCAGGTTCATAACCGCCAGATTCACCGCAATAAGAGCGAAGATATAGCATATATCAAAGGCAATATCCCTTGTGCTTTCCGCCTCCTGAGCCATATCGTTCACAAAGTCCACTATGCCCACAGGTCCGCTCATATCGCGGATACCGACCTGACCGCTTACAAGCATTCCAAGAGAATCCCAGACGACACGGCAGAAATCGAGGCTTCCGTACCATGCATATTTTATGTTTGCCCAAAGTCCGAAGTCCCGGGGAGCAAAGCTCAGTCCGTAAAAAAGCTCGGTGCTGCCGTCGGGCTGAGTGTATTCAACGGGAACCATGTGGAAATTATCCAGCTTCACCCGGCGCCCATCTCTTATAAGAACTATATCGTGGGTTTCCTCTCCGCTGCGGTTCAGGTATTCAGAAACATGACCGGTAAAGAAGGTGCGGTGGCCGTCTACTGAGTAGATGCGGTCTCCCTCCATAAGAGCTTCCTCGCCCACATAAGGGCAGCCCTCCATAAAGGAGTCTATGACGGGCTCTACAAAGTTTGCCGTTATTGGAGCAATGCACAGCACCAATATAAAGCCCATAACAAAGTTCATAAAGGCTCCGGCGCAGAGTATTATCGCTCTTTTCCATGCTTTCTGAGAGCTGAAGGCACGGGGAGAATCCACCTCTTCGTCCTCGCCCTCCATGGCGCAGAAGCCGCCAAAAGGCAGCAGACGGAAAGAATAAAGGGTTTCCTTTCCCTGCTTTTTCAATATGGCGGGTCCCATACCCAGAGCGAACTCTTCCACCTTAACGCCAAAGGCTTTGGCGGCGAAAAAATGACCCAGTTCGTGAACGGCAATCAAAACTCCGAATGCCAGAATTGCGATGATTATGACCATTTAGAATAAATCCTTTTAACCTCTTCCCGGGCCTGAAGGTCCGCGGAAATAATCTCCTCCAGGGAGGGCTTACTGATAATGTTTATGCTGTCCAATGCTTCGGCAACACATTCATAAATCGCGCCGAAGGGTATTTTCTCTTCAAGGAAAAGCCCCACCGCCGCCTCGTTTGCGGCGCTCATAACGCATGGGGCAGTGCCGCCCACCTTTGCGCAGTCCATCGCCAGCTTCAGGCAGGGGGTCTTTTCAAGATCCGGCTTTTCAAAATGCATATCCCCGGCGGTGAAAAAATCCAGCGGGGCGCTTTGGGACGGAGCACGGGTGGGATATGTCAAAGCGTACTGTATTGGCAGTCCCATATCCGGGACAGCCAGCTGGGCTATAACGCTTCCGTCTATCATTTCCACGGCGGAATGGATTATGCTCTGGGGATGAACCAGAACGGTGATGCGCTCCGGTTCCACAGCAAAAAGATGCATAGCCTCGATGAACTCAAGACCCTTATTCATCATAGTGGCACTGTCCACGCTTATTTTCGCGCCCATACTCCAGTTAGGATGGCTCACCGCCTGAGCAGGTGTTTTATAATAGGTCTCCTGTCTGCTGAGACCTCTGAAGGGACCTCCGGAGCCGGTAAGCAGTATGCGCTTAAGCTCCTCCCTGCGTTTCATACCGCCCATACTCTGGAAAATCGCGGAATGCTCAGAGTCCACGGGGATAATCTCCGCGCCAACTTCCTCCGCTCTCGCCATAACTATGTCACCGGCACAAACCAAAGTCTCCTTATTGGCAAGGGCAATGCGCTTGCCTGCATCGATTGCCGCAAGAGTGGGACGAAGACCGATGGAACCGCTGACGGCGGTTACAACGCAGTCGGTTTCAGCATAAGTTGCCGCCGCAATAAGACCTTCCTCGCCGCTGAGGACTTCCACATCCATATCGGCAAGAGCTTCTCTCAGAGCCTTTGCGGCATTTTCCTCATAAACGGCCACAAGGCGCGGGCGAAAGCGCCGCGCCTGAGCCTCAAGAAGCTTTATATCTCTCCGAGCCGCAAGGGCGGAGACTTTTATTCCGAGATGCTCCGCAACGGCGCAGGTCTGACGGCCTATGCTGCCTGTGGAGCCAAGGATACTGATATTTTGCATCATTGTTGAAAGCCTCACACTATTTTTTCAAAGGCGGGCATCCAGCTCACCAGAATATCAACCATAACGGCAGTCCAGAAGGTGCTGTCAAAACGGTCCAGCATACCTCCGTGGCCGGGGAGAATTCTTCCGTAGTCCTTCACTCCGTAAAGGCGCTTGATAGCGGAAAAGCTCAGGTCTCCCAGCTGGCAGGCTGCGGAGCCGAGAATGCCGTATACAGCGAGCATAATGAAGTTCACATTGAAGTCCAGCGCCTTCAGTATAAAGCCGTAGGCAATCATAGCCGCTATGGTGACCACGAGACCGCCGATAGCGCCCTCCACTGTCTTTTTAGGAGAAAGGAGGGGGCAAAGCTTATGTTTTCCAAGGAAGATTCCCACAAAGTAGGCACCCGAATCGCTCAGGAACGCAGCAATGAAAGGAAGCAGAGCATATACAACGCCGTGGGGACGCTGAGCCAGCTTTACAAGGCTTGTAAGCATCAATGGCATAACCGCACCCGCAAGAACGCAGAGAGCAACGGTCTCAAGCTTCAGGTTCTTTCCATGGGACACGGAGTGCATCAGCTCGCAGAGCATTGCCGCAAAAAGCAGGAACACCATAACGGTGAACACCGCTCCCGCGTCATAAACCGTGGACAAAAAGGGCATGAGTCCCGCGCTGGCGGTGCTTATCCAAAGCATACGGGGAGTCACTCCGCCTATGCAGCGCAAAAGCTCCCAGGCGGACATGCCTGCTATAAGTCCTACAAGCAGACCGTATACCCATACGGGGGCGAAAAATATTACTGCCAGAAGCAGGGGTATTCCCACAACTGCAACAAGAATTCTTGTTTTCAAGGTCTTCTTCCTTTCCGGGGTTTTATCTTTTAATAAGCAGGCAATACTGCTTGCCTATATCAACATTTTCAAAGTAGCTTTGGAAAACATCACTCTCGCAGAAGCGGCAGATATCCTCCGCAGTGAGAGCTTCAAGAGTCTTTTCCTCTCTTTTCACGAGAGGGGGGAACTCATCTTCCCCGTTTCCGCCCATCCAGCTATGCCAAAGCTCCACATCCTCCGCCTTTTCCAGATGGCGGCGGATATAGGCAAGGAGCATCTCCGCTCTGGCGGGAGTGCAGCGGTTCCATTCCACCGCGGCAAGAAAGGCTCTGCCGCTTTGCAGGTCGTCTGCACATTCTATGGGCCAGATATCAAAATTATCGTCGGGATCGGGCAGCTCAAATATGCCCTTTTCAACGTCGATCACCGGCTCTATATCGCTCCACAGCACGGTGTCCGGCTCATCTCTATCCAGCTCATAGTCCATGAGCATGCTCTGGGGCACTTCAATGCCCGCCTCAAGAGCCTCGTTGACAGAGTACATTTTCATATGGGGGTTGGGCAGCACCTCGAGAGGGCTATCCGACGCAAGAGCCACAAGAAAGCTCATCACACGCCTCCGTATCTGCGCTCGCGGCGCTGGAATTCGGCAATGGCACGGTTTATCTCTTTCTCGTCAAAGTCGGGCCAGAGAGTTTCGGTGAAATAAAGCTCGGAATAGGCGGACTGCCACATGAGAAAATTGCTCAGGCGGTATTCTCCGCCGGGGCGGATAAGCAAATCCGGGTCGGGAACACCCGCGGAGAAGAGATAATCGGAAACGCCCGCCTCTTCTATGTTGTTTTCCCGTCCTTCCGCCACTTCATTGGCATAGCGGCGCATGGCACGGACTATCTCGTCCCTGCCGCCATAGTTGAGGCATATATTCACCTGACAGCCCTCAAAGCGCTTGCTTATCTCCTCCGTATTGGCTATAAGCTCACGAAGGCGGGGGCTGAGAACGCTCACATCGCCGAAAAACTTCATTTTGACCTTATCCCGCTCCATCTTTTCGATGGCTTCCAGAAGGTACTTTTCAAGCAGGCGCATTATGGCGTCCACTTCCTCCTGAGGTCTCTTCCAGTTTTCGGTGGAGAAGGCATAGACGGTGAGATAGTCAAGGCCTATGTCCTTGCAATAGGTGGCGATTTTTCGGAAAGTCTCCGCGCCCACAGCGTGACCCGCGGTTCTCGGCATACGGCGCTTTTTTGCCCAGCGGCCGTTGCCGTCCATAATAATGGCAATATGGCGGGGGAGATTGCCGAAATCAATCTCCTCCGCCTTCTTGTTGAAATTAAATTTCATTATATCTCGGTGAGTTCCTTTTCCTTCTTTGCGCAAAGACCGTCAATCTTCTTGATATACTCGTCGGTCAGCTTCTGGACGCCCTTTTCAAGATCCTTGCAGTCGTCCTCAGTGATCTCGGAAGCCTTCTGCATCTTCTTGAACTTATCCATAGCATCGCGGCGGATATTGCGGATAGCAACCTTGGCCTCTTCGCCGTACTTCTTGACCTGCTTTACCAGATCCTTGCGGCGCTCTTCGGTGAGCTGGGGGAAAACAAGGCGGATAACGCGGCCGTCATTCTGGGGATTGATGCCCAGATCGGAAGCCAGAATAGCCTTTTCAATACCCTTCAGAACGCTGCCGTCCCAGGGCTGAATTGCCAGAGTGCGGGGGTCAGGAGTGGAGATGGTTGCCAGCTGCTGTATGGGGGTAGCGGTGCCGTAATACTCAACGGTGATCTTGTCCAGAACAGCGGCATTTGCGCGGCCTGCGCGGACAGCATTAAAGCTCTCTACCAGCACGGAGCAGGTTTTTTCCATTCTGTCGGTAAACTCTTTGTATTCGGACATTTTGTCTTCCTCCTATATTGTGATCAGTTAACTTTAGTTCCAATATCCTCGCCAAGAACGACGCGGACAATATTTTCGGGGTCTTTCAGCGCGAAAACGATAACGGGAATATGGTTATCCATGCTGAGGCTGGTTGCGGTGGTGTCCATAACTGCCAGATGCTGAGCCAGAACATCGTCATAGCTTATATGGTCATACTTTACGGCAGTGGGATCTGTCTTGGGATCGGCGGAATAAACGCCGTCTATGTTCTTTGCCAGAAGTATGGCATCCGCTCCGATTTCAGCGGCACGAAGCACAGCTGCGGTATCGGTGGAGAAATAGGGGTTGCCTGTACCGGCGCCGAAGATAACAACCTTGCCCTTGCTCAGGTGGCTGTCCGCCTTCAGACGGATATAGGGCTCGGCAATCTGAGCCATATGGATGGCGGTCTGCACACGGACGGGAACTCCCAGCTGCTCAAAAACATCGCTGAGGGCAAGGGCGTTCATAACGGTACCCAGCATACCCATATGGTCAGCGCGGGTGCGCTCCATCTTTCCGCCGCCGTCCTTGGCGCCGCGCCAGAAGTTGCCTGCGCCGACAACTATGCCAACTTCAACACCCAGCTCTGTTACCTTCTTTACCGCCTCGCATACGCTTTTCATAACGGCAAAATCAAGACCGGTTCTCTTATCTCCGGCAAGAGCCTCGCCGCTTACCTTCAGCAGCACTCTCTTATATACAGGTTTGGCCTCGCTCATTAAAACCTCTCCTTTTACATTAGTTCATATATCAAACGACATTTTAACACGATATGCCCCATTTGACAATATAGGCAAATGTAAAAATTTCTAATCAGAATTTTCTCTCCCCCGCTTTTGACTTACTTTTTATCCCGCCGCTGTTAGAATCGCAGCATGAGAATTATCTATGCGGACAGCGTGCTTATGCTGAACTTTGTTATCGACTATCTCCTCCTGCTTTCAACGGGCAAAATCTGCTCCCTCCCTCTTGTTCGTTGGAGGATGGCTCTCGCCTCCCTCTGGGGCGGGCTTTATGCAGTGCTGAGCCTTATTTATCCCCAGTTTTTCGCTATCGCCGCGTGCAAAATATTTTCGGGGCTTGCCCTTGCCGCCATTGCCTTCGCCCGCTTCGGACGCTTTGCACGCACTGCAGGGGTTTTCTTCGCGGTTTCAGCCGCTTTCGGCGGGGCGGTTTATGCTGCGCTGAGTCTGGGCGGGCTTGACCCCAAGGACGCGGCAGTGCTGCCCCTCTCCCTTCGCACCCTGATATTGTCCTTTGCCCTTTGCTATGCCCTTTTGAGCATAGTTTTTCGGGGAAGGGCTCACCGCGCCGCCGCGGAGCTTGGGGAAGTCGAAATTCTCCTTCGGGGCAGAAAGCTCTCCCTGAAGGCTCTAAGGGACACGGGCAACGAGCTTCGCGACACTAAGGGCGCTCCCGTAATCGTATCGGAATGGGCTGCGGTTTATCCCCTCTTCCCGGAGCTGAGTCCTCAACAGGCTCTTGACCCGCCCTCTGTGCTTATGGCCATGGACACTCTGCAGGGTATGAAGGGGAGAGTCTCCCTTCTGCCCTGTCTCACCGCCACCTCCCCCGAAGGTCTTCTCCCCTGCCTTCGGCCCGATGGCATCCTGATAAACGGCGAAAAAGCGCCTCACCGTCTGCTGGCGATAATCCCGGGTCCTATAAGCTCCGACGGCAGCTACCGGGCCCTTTATTAGATAACGGAGGTAAATATGAATATCAAAAACTACATACGCTTTATGTCTCTCACATCCCGCCTTCGTCTGCAGCTTTACCGTTTCGGGCTGGGTGTTCCCGACCCTCTCCACTATATAGGCGGCAGCGACAATCTTCCTCCCCCCTTGCCCGCCGACAAAGAGCAGAGCGCCATTGACGCGCTATGTGCCGGTGACGAAAAGGCGAAGGCTTTGCTTATCGAGCATAATCTCCGCCTTGTTGTCTATATTGCCCGGCGCTTTGAAAATACCGGCGTTGGGCTTGAGGATCTTATAAGCATAGGCACAATAGGTCTCATCAAAGCCATCAGCTCCTTCCGCAGCGACAAAAACATCAAGCTTGCCACTTATGCAAGCCGCTGCATAGAAAACGAGATTTTGATGCATCTGCGGAAAATTTCCACTATGCGCAGTGAGCTGAGCTTTGACGAACCTCTCAACACCGATTGGGACGGCAACGAGCTGCTTTTAAGCGATGTTCTCGGCACAGACTGTGACGAGGTTTCCCGCCCCATAGAGGAGGACACGGAAAAGCGAATTCTTATGGAGGCCGTGGACAGGCTGGGAGAAAGGGAGAGGCGTATCATATCTCTCCGCTTCGGTCTTCGCGGAGAGGAGGAGTACACTCAGAAGGAGGTTGCAGATAAGCTGGGAATATCCCAAAGCTATATATCACGTCTTGAAAAACGCATTATTTCCCGTCTCAGGAGGGAAATGAGCAGAATGTTCTAGGTTTTGCCGATATTTTTCGTTGACTTTCGCTCTTTTTGCTGATATTATCCAAGTTATAGATTTAACTAAATCAATTCGCGCGCTATCTATTTGCGCCTAATTCAGGAGTGAAGGAAAAATGAAAGCCACCGGTATTATACGCAAGCTCGACGAGCTGGGTCGTATCGTTCTCCCCATAGAAATCAGAAGAACCTTTGCCCTGGGCGAGAAGGACGCTGTTGAAATTTTTGTAGAGGGCGACAGCATAATTTTGAAAAAATACCAGCCCAACTGCATCATCTGCGGCGGTGACAAAGGCTTGATCGAATATAAGGGCAAGCTTGTCTGCAAAAGCTGCACAAACAGTCTCAGTAAACGAGTATAAAAAGAAAAACCGGCTCACAAATTGTGAGCCGGTTTTTTGTTTTTACATGACGGGGTCAGTCCATTCCTGACCACCACCGCCGCCATAGAAGACGATACGGTTCTGGCTTGCCATAGAGGCCGGCATATAGCCGATTTCACCGTTGACACTGACAACATATACTCCGCCGCAGTCCCAAAGGACAGTTATGCCTGTATTCGTAGTCAGCGCTTTTCCTTCGCCCCGAAGCAGGAAGTTATCATACACACGGGCGCCGGACGCGGCAAAGCCATCCCACTGGGCATATTCCTCTTCGCCCTCCATCAGGGCAAAGTTCGTGGGCATATAGGCATAGAGCCCGTCAAAATAAAGGGTATAATATCCCTCCCATTCGGGAGCAAAGCCCTCTTCAACAACAACGGGGACATCATCGTCACGGTCAAAATATCCGAGAATAACCTGCGTGCCGTCGGCAAGAACCTCCGCCGTGCCGCTGACATCGCCGCTCTGTATCACCAGAGAGAGCAGATTTGCTCCGCCAAAGCTGAGGCTGATATCGCCGCCGTCAGCTCCGCCGCCGCCCGAGGGTCTATAGACGATGTAGTTTTTGCTGACCTCGTCTTTCTTTATAAAGCCCATCTCTTCCCCGACTCTCGCAACATAGCAATAGTCAAGCTCGTCCAAAATTGCGCAGGAAGCATTGAGTCCGAGAGTGCTTTTCGGCGTTCCCATAAGCTGATAGTTATCGTAGAAGGAGGTGTTGCCCTTTGCATAGCCTGTCCAAGGCTCACAGGCGGCCTCACCCTCCATACGGAGAAGCTGCTTTTCAACCAAGCCGTAGCCGGACTCGGTTTTGATAGCGTAATGCTCCTCGTCGAACTCACCCACAACATCAACCTTGTCTCCACGGTTAAGAAGCATCAAAACCGCGGGGCTTTTATCGGTCTTCACTATTGCGTCCTCACAGATGGGAACAGGCTCAGGAGTTGGAGTAGGCTCCGGAGTTGGGGTAGGAGTTGGAGCCGGTGTGGGCTTGGGAGTTGGCTTGGGAGTCGGAGTAGGCGCAGGCTCCGGCGTGGGGCTGGGTGGCTGCGCTGCCGTCAGCATATCAGCCACTGCGGGCAGGATGTCCGTATGCTGTACCACACGTACCCCAAGGGCAATGAGCAGCACAAGGCTAAGCAGGATAAGCAGAATAATTATTACTTTTTTCATCTTACTTTCTCCTTAGCCTTTGTAATCGCTGTCATATTTGTCGCCGTACACGTGGTGAATAATTTCCCAGACGAAATTATAAGCCGCCGTGCCGGGTTTCACCGCGTTTCTGTTCTGGTAAGCCACATAGCCAATACTGCGGTAGATAGTTCCGCCGTAAATGGTGAACTGCTCGCCCTCTGCGTTCTCCAAAATTATGTAAGGACGCATTGCAAGATCTTCCTTGCACTGGTCAAGGTTGAAGCCAACAAGAACATTGGTGTACTGGGTCAGGTCGCCCTTATTTGCGTAAACGGGATCGGATACGCCTCTCTTGTAGGCGTAGTTGGAGCGGGAATAGTCTTTGCCGAGAACAAGGTCGCCGTCGCCTTCAACCTCGTGGGCGAAAGCCAGAACTGTGCCGTATTCCACAAGCTTATATCCCGCAAGTCCCTTACCCGCAAGGGCAGACTTGGTGTTCTTATAAAGGGAGGTAATCATGCGGATGCCCTTTTTACCGGTGATGCGGATGGAAGAGCCGGAATACTGGAGGAGATTATCTAGTTCCTCAACATAGGTGATTTCTCCGTCGGAAACTATGTAGACCTTCATACCCACAGGATACTGGGTGTGAATATCATCGGGGTCACCCACGTGGAAATCATAAGTCACTATGCTGCAGTCTTCCTCTGTGGGCAGTTCAACATAGCGTTCATCGCCGCTGACGACAACGGGATAGGGCAGACCGTTTATATAAACGGTGGTCTCATCGAGGAAATCCTCACCCTCCAGCTTGAGCATATTGTCAACAAAGCTTGTGACGCGGGTCTCATAGTGGTCGCAGCGGGAGCAATCCCTGCGATCTTCGCCGTCAGCATCGGCGGTGGCTTCCGTGACGGTGTACCAATCGCCCATATCGTGAGCGGCGGGAATCACTTCGGTCTCGAAGTGGTCGCAGCGGGAGCATTCCTTGCGCTTAGTTCCGTCCTCGGTGCAGGTGGGTTCCTCAGTGATGACCCAATCGCTCATATCGTGGCCGGGAGCTTCGCCATCGGTTGCGCCGCAGAGGGAGCAGATTTTAACTTCGGTGCAGTTTCCTTCGCTCCAGTTATGCTGACAGAAGTTTTCTATCACAAGCACAAAACCTACAGCCAGTTCATTCCCGCAGTCATAGTAATATCCGACGGCCACATCTTCAGCGGTGATAATACTGCCGTCCAGCGTTCCGCCAACAACTTCCACTACCTTGGAAACATCAAATCCCGGCAAAGTGCTCATGTCAAATTTATTCTGCTCGCCGGTAACAACGCGGATATTATATTGCGCATTCAGCCTGTTGACTGTGCAACCTGCGAGGTCAAGCTTTACAAGGCTGTTATAGCTGCAGTCAAACGAATGGACTGTACAGCTTGTAAGTTCAAGCTTTTCAAGGCAGTTATAGCTGCAGTCGAAAATCTCCATCCGGAGTTTTTCAGCAAGAGTAATGCTTTCCAGCGCATTGTTGCTGCAGTCAAGCTTATGAAGCATAGTGTTGGTGCTGAGGTCAAGACTCGTCAACGCGTTGTTGCTGCAATAAAATTCAGAAAGACTCTTGCAGCCCTCGGTATTCAAGCTTGTCAGCTCATTCGTGCCGCATTTCAAAATCCACAAATTACGGCAGGATCTCACATCAAGGCTTGTGAGCTTATTATTGCCGCAATCCAAATCGCGCAGTGTGGGGCAAACACTAAGGTCAATACTTGTAAGCTTATTTGAACTGCAATACAAGTTCTGCAGCACGGGGCAGCCGCTGAGGTCAAGCTCTGTCAGAGCGTTTGCGGAGCAGCTTAGTATATCAAGCTTGCTGTTTTTGCTGATATCAAGCGCTGTCAAAGCATTTGAACTGCATTCAAGATAGTCAAGCTCGGTATTGTTGCTGAGAACAAGCTCTGTCAGGCTGTTGTTTTGGCAATCAAGCGACTTCAGCTTTGTATTTTTGCTCAAATCCAGCTCCGTAAGGCTGTTATTGCTGCATATGAGAGTTTCAATGGAAGTGAAAAATTCAATTCCCTTAAGGCTTGCTATGTCGTGGTAGTTGACATATATGCCCGTAACGGCTTTAAGCTCATCCTCTGTCAGCCAACCATCGGAAGCTCCACCGATTTTCTCGCTGACGTATTTTCTGAAATTAGCATCGGGGAAATTTGTTTCGCTTACGGAAATCGCGCCACAGGCGCTGCAAGCTCCGTTTATCTCCGTATGCTCGATAGTGCCTTCGGTGACTTTGCAGATGCTGCATGTCTTAGGTGCACCGCACTCACCGTCCTGCCAGCTATGGCCGTCCTCTGCGCTTCTGCTTTCTCCGCAAACTATGCAGACTTTTGCTGCCGTGCAGTCCGTAACATCCCACACATGACCCAATGCTTCCACATAGCTGTCGGTATAGCTGTCGCCGCAGTAGCAGGTATATGTGGTATAACCGTCTTCGGTGCAGGTGGGATTGGTGATAACATCAGAATAAACGTGTTCGTGAGCATACGGAATCCATGTGACATTGGTGCCGAAGCTATCCCTGAATTCCTTCGTCCACGTGGAATCCTCCTCTGGGTAATATGCAGTTACCGCAATAGTGCCGAATACGCTATAACCAATATCAGGAGCCGAGCCCAAAAATTTTACAGTTTTAAGGTTGACGCATGTCTTAAAGGCGTGGTTCTCTATGGTTCTTATTGTTTCGGGAATTATGATATGTTCAAGCCCCGTGCATTCATAAAACATATTTCCGTCGATTGTCGTAACCTTTTCCGGAAATACAATTTCCTTTAATCCGACACATCTTCCAAAAAAGCTTGGGCCATAGTCAACATCAGCATTTGGCAAAACTACACGTTCAATCGAGTCGCAACCATAAAATACATGACTTCTCGTGCTTTGGAGTCCCGAACCGAACGAAATATCTTTCAAATTATCACAGCTCGCAAATGCATAACTCCCTATGTGCGAAACGCTGTCCGCTATCTCAACAGACTCAAGGTTTGGCAGCAATCGAAATGCATTCCAGCCAATGGAAGTAACACCTTCTTCAACAATGACTTTTTTGATTTCCTCTTTGCAACTTTCCCAACCTCGCCATATAGTAAGCAGTATGCTATCGTCATATATGTTCTCTTCGCAATCATCCATAGCTCCGTTTCCGGAAACAGTCATAACTCCGTTTACATCAAGCGTCCATGTCAAATGATCTCCGCAGTCACCTTTTGAAATCAACTGAATTTCGCCGCATACGGTGCATACATGGTCCGCTCCGTAGCTATGCCCAAGGGCAGGCGCAGTTTCGGCAATAAGTTTTTCATATCCGCAGGAGCAGGTCGCATAAGTTCCTCCCGCTTCGCTGCAGCTTGCGTCCTTATAAATTTCACTTTCCCAATGGTTTTTCGCACTTGCGCAGGAATAGTGAACATACTTCGCTCCGGGGCGATGTTCACCCAGCGCTATCCACTCATCAGAGGTACCGCCAAAATAGACATCGGTTACTGCACTACAACCACGAAATGCAAAAGTGTCAATGCTGGTTACGCTATTTGGAATTGTGATTTCTCTCAAAGCAATACAACTTTCAAAGTGCCATGATCCAATGCCGGTAACACCGGGCTCTATAACAAGGGAGGTGAATTTTTCTCTGTTTTTATACCATGGTTCGTTGGTGTTAGAATTAATGCCTTTCATATAACCCGTGCCGGAAATGACGAGTTTGCCGGAATCGTAAAACACATATCTTAGGTTTTCGCGGCAGGTTCCACTTAAAAACACCTCAGCAGTTCCACAAACCGTACATACTTCATCTTCGTCATAGGTGTGCCCAAGAGCTGCTATCTCCACGCTATACTTTCTGTGGCCGCAATCGCAGGTTTTATATGTTCCGCCAATTTCCGTGCAGTTTGGCTCATTGTTATATTCTCCATACCAATGATTGCTTACATCAACGCAGGAATAATGGATATTTTTCACGTCCGGGCGGTTCGCACCCAGCGTAATCCAGTCCTCCTCAGTGCCGCCATAATAAACATCCCTTAGGTTGTCGCAATTTTCAAATACACTAGCTCCAATGCTGGTGACACTGCTGGGAATGCTGATTTCCCTCAGGTCGCGGCAACCCAAAAATGCATTATAGTTAATGCTGGAAACGCCTTCCGAGATGGTGATTTTTTCCAAATTGGAGCAAGAGTTGAATGCATTAGGGCCAATACTGATGACGTTTCCGGGAATTGTGATTTCCGTCAGTAAATAGCACGACGAGAATGTAAAATCGCCAATTTTTGTGATGCCGGCAGGAATGGTAACTTCTGTTAAGGCACATTTACTGAATGCATAATCGCCAATGCTGGTGACGCCGGCGGGAATAGTAATTTCTGTCATCATTTCGCAACGATAGAATGCAAACTTGCCAATACTTGTAACACTATCCGGAAGAACAACTTTCTGCAAAGAGATACATTCATAGAATGCATAATCACCTATGCAGGTAACGCCTTCGGGAATGGTGATTTCCGTCAGACGACCGTATCCATAGAATGTATAATTGCCGACACTGGTGACGCCCGATTCTATAACAAGAGAAGTAATATCTGCTTTATTGTTATACCAAGGAGCTTTATTAGCATTGTTATAATTATACATATCTCCCGTGCCGGAGATTGTGAGCACGCCGTTTGCATCAAGCTCCCAAGTCAGATTGTCTCCGCAGGTGCCGCCAAGCGCTTCAAGCTCGCCGCAGACAGTGCATACTCCGTCTGCGCCATAGCTATGACCAGGCGCAGTTACTTCGTCATCGGTATATTTATCTCCGCAGGAGCAGGTATAGGTGGTATAGCCGTCTTCTGTGCAAGTTGGAGGAGTGACAGCGCTTTCATAAGAATGGGTATGTGCATCGCCCGCATAGAGGGCTTTGATGGCATCAATATAGCTTTGGCAGCAATCCGATGTCCGTCCCAGATAGAGGTCGGCAGGAAGCTCCAAAAGATTATTGGCAAAGGGGTCTATGGAGCAGGTCTGACGGTTGAGCCAATCATTGCTGGTGAGAATCTGGAAATCCAGATGGACAGCATAATAGTTGGCAGAACCATAGCCGCTGCCGCCGGTTTTGCCCAGAACGGTTTCGCCGCCCACAACCACGCTGCCTACGCTGAGGCTTTCCGATATTTCGGACATATGGGCATAGCGGCTATACAAAGTTATTGTTCCGGAGGATGTGGTATATGTATGCTTGAGCATGACCGCATTGCCGTAGCCGTAATCGTTCGCACCGTTTCTGGTGATCTCTGCAACTTCACCGTCATAGGAGGCGACAATATCGGCATTGGTTGTTATTGTGCCTATATCAATGGCATAGTGATCTCTGTCATCAAAAAAGCAGGCGGATATATTATGATAGTCAGGTACGGGCCATTTGAAATCCCGGTTTCCTTCGATTATCGCTTCTCCAAGCTGTCCCGCTTCCGCTGCCGCCACACTTGCATCCATAGGCACCAGACCGAAGAGGAACACCAGCGCCAACAGTGCGCAGATTATTCTCCGAATACCTTTCATTTCATATGCCTCCCTTCCGTTTTAATACTCAAAAATATGTTCCTATAAAATTCCAGTTTATATTTTACATTATTAGCCCCCATTAAGCAACAAATTCTTGTCGACTTAGGGGGAATAAGACTATTTTTCATAGCTATAATTCCTCTTTTGTATATTCACAAAATATAGAGTTATAAATTTATAATACTATATATTATTCATAATTGCAATATAAAACCTCTCCGTCTCCTTCGGAGACACCTCCCCTATTAGGGGAGGCTTTGGCGGGCTGATGAAATCCGCCCCTACAATCGTTGTTTCGCTGCGGTGCTTTGTAGGGAACGGTCTTGACCGTTCCGAATAAACACCTCATCCGTCTGCCCTTTGAGCAGCCACCTTCCCCTCAAGGGGAAGGCTT
>JAZNZR010000073.1:0-72966 GCA_045595025.1 Oscillospiraceae bacterium
GGCTGTCATGCAATTTAATAGTCGTATAAAGAACAAAGTGCTCCGTAATATCGTTGTTGTTACAATCATTGCATTTATTGCTTTTATGGTAATAGGAAGACTTATATCCGGTGTTCATTGGTTTACGGACATTGTGGGTGGAGCACTGCTCAGCGCAGGACTTGTAATGATGTATTATTCTGTGCGTAGGAGATATTGTGATAAATTAGTAAAATAGAAGGTAGACATTATGGAATATCAAATTGTTCGCTTAATTGATAAGCCTGAAATGAAAGAAAAGATGGCGAATTGGTTTAGTGAAAAATGGAGCGTACCGCTGCAGGCGTATTTGGATAGTATGGAGGATTGTTTGAGCATAACAAATCCCATTCCGCAATGGTATGTTGCTGTTGAGGATTCACGGATTATCGGCGGTTTGGGTGTGATTGAAAACGACTTTCATAACAGGAAAGACCTGATGCCCAATGTATGCGCAGTATATACGGAACCGGATAGGCGCTCCCAAGGCGTAGCAGGAGCATTGCTCCGTTATGTTTGCGACGATATGAAGGCAAAAGGTATTGATGCCTTATATCTTGTGACTGATCATACCGCTTTTTATGAGCGATACGGATGGGAGTTTTTGTGTATGGTGCAAAGCGACGGCGAAACTGATTTGAGCAGGATGTATGTTCACAGAATATAATTATGATTGGAATCTGAGATGAAATTAACGAAACATATTGCCAATATAATTACAAGTTGCCGAATACTGTGCAGTATGGGTATTTTGTGCTTTCCTGCGTTCTCACCAGAATTTTATATTATGTATTTTCTCTGCGGTTTTAGTGATATGATCGACGGGACAATCGCAAGAAAAACGAATACCGTCAGCGAATTTGGATCGACGTTAGATACCGTTGCAGACTTCGTTTTTGTGGTAGTATGCTCAATTAAGTTATTGCCGCTGGTTCATATTCCTACTTGGCTATGGATATGGATCGGTGTTATAGCAAGTATTAAAGTTACCAATATTGTTTGGGGATTTGTTTGCAGAAAGAAACTCGTAGCTTTACATACAGTTTTAAATAAAACTACGGGATTATTACTCTTTCTTCTGCCATTAACATTACAATTTATTGAACCAACATTCAGCTTTACGGTTGTGTGTATCATAGCAACTATTGCTGCGATTCAAGAAGGCTACTATGGTCACCACATAGCGAAAAGAGGTGTTTGAACGTGTTAAACGCAGTACAGAAAGCGGCATATGAACTGATCCAAGCGGATGCAAGATTTCTTTATACACTTACTGTTATTCAACGAAACGCAAAAAATATAAGTAGCAACTATATTATGATGAGCCAACCTTATATAGGTTTGTTTACAGACGGAGCAGAACAATGGTGCCAAAAGCTTGGATTAGGTGCTCCTCAATTTACTGATACAGAGAAAACATACTACACCGCCTTGCGGCAAAGTCATAAGCTCTATGAAATGTCATATTCAGATTACTTATCTGCGTTGATGGAAAAGTTTAAGGCAAGCGATGACTATTTTTATAAGAACCGTCGCCTGCGTGAAAAACTATTGGGATACTACAATGTGGGTACTGATCTGTGCAATGGTCATTTTTGCGGAAACACGATTTTGTGCGCATTATATACTCCGGTAGATACTTTGAATGACAAAGAAATCGGTCCTTGGATTCGAGATATTAGCGTGGTGTCGGGAAAACTTGCGGGCTTTTTCGATTGTCAAGGCTTCTCACCGTACAATTATGACGATAATATTTTAGTAAAATACGAGGATTATCATTTTTACAAGAATTGTCCTCTTAAAATTAAAACTGAACTTGGCTTTTTGCTCTTTTCAATTTTGTGCAGTGTCAATTATGCTATCGAGTTTATAGAGCAATACTTTGTTGAGGAGATTCCGCAAAAGTTCAAGGTTGCATATCTGCAGTATTATTATCTTTGTGATTTTATCAAAGAGTTAAATGCCGTAAACGGAACAACCTTTTACATCAATGATTCTATGAAGGATAGGAACTTCAGGAATTGCCTTGCACATTATGGTTTAGGGCAATATCTTTCTGAAAGTGATTTGATTGACGATGACGTATTGAAAGGCCTGACAAACAAAGCATTTAATATGAATTACTCGGACGCAAAAGACAAGTTGTACTTTTACCTTACCGAGTTAACTAATCAGATTGAAGCGGAAATCTTTTCTCAAACTATTGAAAACAGATAATTTTTTGTTATAATAGTAATAGTCACTGACAACATAGTGACAACAAAAATCTTGGCAGTCCGTATTTTACGGATAATCTGAACACTCTCGATAATGTGAGTAAAAATACCCATACAAAATTGTTTAAGTCACAGTTTTCGGGAGCGAGTGGGAATAAGTTGGAAACCTCGAAAACCCTTGATTTTACGGGCTTTTTGAGTTCCTGTTTTCGTCAGTGACTACACATTGACTACAATTAGTTTTTTCGGATGCTCTGCTTTTTACGGCAGAGCATCTTTTTTAGTCTATTTCTGACTCATCCACGAACCTATCAAGGTAATAGTCTGATTCGAAATCAATGCTCTCATCTATCCTTGTTTTGATTTCTTCTTCGTCAAGAATTTCTGGAACAGAGAAC
This sequence comes from Oscillospiraceae bacterium, assembly GCA_045595025.1. Classification (GTDB taxonomy): domain Bacteria; phylum Bacillota; class Clostridia; order Oscillospirales; family Oscillospiraceae; genus SIG459. The sequence goes on from JAZNZR010000073.1 coordinate 2,633, forward strand.
ATATGCACCCTATAGTCATACTCCTTTTCCAATAGCACGAATATGCACAAAATGTTATTAGTTATATGACAACAAAGTTTTTTAGATTTTTGGTCCTAATTAAGAAGAACACTCAAAATGCCCCAATGTCCGCAGAAAACTATGATAATCACAATCGCTGGAGAAACAAAACCGTAGCCTTCCGGGTGTCCCCGGAGGAAGATATGCAGCTTGAAACTTTCGTCCGGCTTTCCGGACTCACCAAGCAGGACTACATCACCCTCAGGCTGCTCTCTGCAAAGATGTTGTAGTACAGGGGAATCCGAGAGTGTATAAGGCACTCAGAGAGCAATTTGCATCTGTTCTGGACGAGCTTCGACGCATTGAAGCAGGGGACGGAGTTGATGACGAGCTGCTGAGCACCATCCAAATGATAACTTCAATAATGAACGGAATGAAGGGGGATTCTAATGCGGGAGGATAAAAAGAAAACGACCACCCCGGTTGCATCTGTTGGCGCAGATGCAGGGCAGTCGAATCTATGTAGCGAAAACAGTATAGCAAATATGACAGAGGATTTCAATCCCTGCGAAAAATCTCTTGAAGAATTACTGCGAGAAATGAAACTCATGGAGGAACCGAACTATTTGCACACGGTTTCAATGCGTGAGCTTTATCAGAAGGTTTACACCGGGAAACCGGCTATCATTGATGGCCTGCTTAACAGCGGCGCATATATTCTGGCCGGTGCGCCTAAAATTGGAAAATCCTTTCTCGTAGCTCAACTGGCCTACCATGTCAGCACAGGCCAAAAGCTCTGGAATTATGATGTCCAGCCTGCGACAGTCTTATACCTCGCATTGGAGGACGACTTCCAGCGGCTGCAGGCTCGTTTGTTCAGAATGTTCGGCGTAAATGATAGTGCAACGAAAAACTGCTGTTAAATTCCAATATTGCATAACTCATTGTAAGTTTTTGTGTTTGAATTAAGGCTGTCAAGAAAATATAATAAACTCATAATTATACTTAAGAGGTGTATGTTATGAGAGATTCCTGCTGGCTGGAACCCACGCTCCGGGATTTTCACGGCTATCTTTACACTGTCAATAACGGCTGTATGGATGTTGAGGGCTTTATTGACTCCGAATACGGCAGGGAAACTGCCCGACGACTGCAGATAAGAAGCCGCATTGAGTACGACCACGATGAGGCCATACGTTACTATGCTTCCGTAGGATTGAAAAAAGAGTATTTCGACTGGGAGGATTACTATGAGCGCTGGACTCTGCTGACTCCCCTGGATATGGGGCACGGCAGAAGCTATCCTTTGGTGTTCTGGCTCCATGGCGGCGGCAACAGCATTGAAGCTGAGGAAAATATGACTGGATTTACGGATATCGCCGCGAAAGAGGGCTTCATGCTCGCCGTGCCTCAGAATACAAGCCCGGAGAAGCTGGAGCAGATAATAGAGCGTGTGGCGGAGATGTACCCGCTGGACAGAGGAAGAATATATCTTTCCGGCTTTTCTCAGGGCGGCGCCCAGAGCCACGGCGCATACTTCCGCAATCCGGAGCGCTTTGCCGCTGCTGTGACCACCGGCAATGATATATGGAGACCTTGGGATAATTATCAGGTGGACTATACCCAGGAGGAGATAGAGAATACCCGCAAATACCGGGTACCCCTCATGCAGATGTGCGGACAGGTGGAGCCTTTTCCCTATGCGCCCCTTAACCACTGGTCTCCACGCCGACCGCCCAAGCAGAAGCCCTGGGGCAGACCTGATACTTTTGAACATCCCGGCAAAAACGACGACCTTGACCCCACCCGCATCCACGACCTGAGCAAGGGCAAGTTCGACGCCGTGTTCGGCGACCCCAATGAACACAAGTGGCGAATGGCTTTGCAGTATGAACCGGCCGAGGGGGAAGATGTTGTTGAATTTGCCATGAGGCGGGTGAACTTCCGCATGGATCTGCTGGACTGCCCCCACCGCGATGTGGAGATCTGCAGGGGCTACCTGAGCGAGCATCAGGACGAGATACACCGGGTAGTGGGAATTTACGGCGATTATGAGGCCGTGGAGTATCACTACGGATACCGCCACTATACCGTGGGTATTAATGACAGGGAGGGCCATGAGGTCTATCGCTTCGTCTGCGTACAGAATACTCCCCACTGGCCTCAGCTGAGCATGGGTGAGTTGGGTTGGAAGTTTATGAAGCGCTTTGCCAGAAACACCGAGACCGGCGAGCTCATTATTATGGACGACTGAGAGCGAATGACAGGTCCAATATAAGACAAATATCCACAATTTGTTCAGAAGGAGCTTTTCTATGCCAATTTCAAAACCTATAATTGTACAGGTGGCAAAAGGTGTTTATGCCATAAACGAATACGGTCTGGACTCCGTTTTTGTGGTGGAGGGCAGCAGGTCTGCTCTTGTCATAGACCTTGGCATGGGCTATTGCGATCTGAAAAGTATAATTGATGAAATTACAAAGCTGCCCTATGAGGTGGTACTTACCCACGGCCATCAGGATCACATAGGCTCCTGGGACCAGTTTGATAAAGTGTATCTCCACCCCGATGACTGGGAGAAGGCTATGGCCGTAAAGACAGAGCAGAGAATTGCCTCCGGCGAGCGTATGCGGGGGCTGGAGGGTGACGCCGATATGTGGCAGTATTCACCCGAGCAGGTTAGAGATTGGGCAAGGCTACCTGAGATACTTCCCCTCTCGGACGGGCAGGAGTTTGACCTTGGTGACCGCATTCTCCACTGCATACATACTCCCGGCCATTCCGCAGGCAGCTGCTGCCTCATTGACCCCGTCAGCCGCATACTCTTTTCCGGCGATGCCTGCAATGTAAGTCTGCGCGTTACTGACTGCCACGTGGAGACCGCCTTGAAGGGGCTTCTCAGACTGAAAAGCTTTGAGCATGAGTTTGACCGTAATTTCAACGGCCATCTGGCCTATGCCTCGGGCGTTACTCATATCTCTATGCCCCTGAGCACTCTTGATGACTGCATCTGTGCCATGGAAGATATACTGGCGGACAGAGCGCAGCCCAATGTGTCCTTCCGTTCCCAGTGGGCAGATAAGCCTATGGTGGCCAGCTATATCTGCGGAGCGGTCACTGTCACATATAATCCCGAGAGACTGAGAAAGGAGGGGGCCTGATGCCCATACGCACCCCTGTTGTTGTTGAGATAGACAGAAAAACCTGGCTTGTTCAGGAATATGGCCTTGACTGCTGCTATGCACTGTTGGGTGAGCGCTCCGGTTTGCTGATAGACACGGGCTGCGGCAGAATGAATATAAAGGCTCTGGCGGCAAGGCTCTTTGAGGGGCGACCCTATCAGGTTGTGCTCACCCATGGCCACAGCCATCACGCCGGGGGAGCGGGATGCTTTGAAAAGGTGTTCTGCGCCGACACGGTTCAAAATGCCGTAAGGGACGAGGAGCTTTCTCCGGATTTTATTGCCTCTGCCTATGCGGGCGAGGATTTTCTGCCTGAGTGCCTGCCTCTTTACACAGGCGACGAGTTTGACCTGGGCGGAAGAGTGGTAGTCTGTGTGAGAACACCAGGCCATACGGCCGGCAGCTGCAGCTTCTATGACAGACAAAGCGGCATAGCCTTTGTGGGTGATGCCTGTGGAAGGGAGTTTAAGGCAAATAACGCGGTTTCGGATATGCTAACGGGTTTGATGAACCTGAAACGCATGGCACCCGGTCTTGACCGACTCTATCCCGGTCATATCTCCTATACCGATTACCGGGGTCTGCCCGCATCGGTTCTGGAGGACGCCATCTGTGCCTGCCGTGCAGCCTTGGCACCGGACGGCCACCGCTACCACGTGGACGGCAAGGTGGTATTTAGAAGTGTCAGCCTTGAATACACAAAAAAATGGGCGGATATGGAGCCTTGTTCCCCCTATCCTCCCGGGATATAGGATATAAGGTATAATAAGAACGGATGCGCCCCGTGAGGGCACATCCGTTCTTATTATACCTTGACTTTTTCTCCGGCGTCGGAGTCGGGGGCGCGGTACCATTCAGCCGCGGAGTTTTGGGCGTAGTGCAACAGCTCCAGTCCCAGCTGGGGCAGATGCCTTGGCCGAAAGACTATATCAACATAGCTGGTGATCCCAGGGCGTATGGGAACTATGGCCAACTGCTGCTGGCTGCGTTTTGTATCCGCAGGGGGTGCAAGATACAATGTCACGCCCTCACCCCGGCGGACCATATCGTAAATTATAAATGTACTGGCAAAGCTTATATTTGGCTTGATGTCCAGTTGGGCACAGGCAGCGGTATATACCCTGTAGATGGTGGACTTATCGGACCGGAGCAGAATATGCTCGTTTTTCAAATCCTCTATGCCTATGCTTGGCGCGTGGGCCAGACGGTGCTCTGGGGGCAGAAAGGCAACCATGTGGTCAGAGCAAAAGGGCATGTAGATAAGCTCTGAGCTTCTCTCCAATGTGGGCTGGGTCCTGACGAAAGCCATATCAAGAGAGCCGTTCTCCACCATTTTGCAGAGGCTGGAATTATCCGCCTCGCGCATCTGGACATCCTTAGGATGACTGAGCATAAATTTCTCTATGAGCTGTCCCGAACGTTCGCGGAACTGGATGGGGGAGAGGCCTACCACAAGCTTTGGCGCTTCAATAGCGGAGTTCGCGGAAAAATCCTGGAGATATTCCTCCTGCAGCTTAACGAGCTCCATTGCATAAGGGAAAAGTATTTTCCCGTAAGGGCTGAGCTCGGTTTTTCTGGAGCGGGTGAAAAGAGGAACGCCCAGCTCCTGTTCCAGAGATTTTATATGTTTTGAAAGCACAGAGGGGGATATGCCCAGTTCTCTGGCGCTCTGCTGCATTTCGTTTGACTGGGCGGCAGAGACGAACTCTCTCAAATAATCAAATTTCATTTTTCGTCCCTCCGGGCTTGGGATTCGGAGCTGAAATACTCAATAAGCTGGCGGCCGGTATCGGAAAGACGCCTGGATTTGTAAATAACGGTGGTATAGGAGCGTATGGTGGGCTTGACATTTATGATGGCCGTGCGCTCATTCTGGTGATTCAGGGCGGGGGTGAGCCACTCAAGCCCAACGCAGCCGGAGCTGCCTATCCAGCTGAACAGGGCCGGCCCCACGAGACCGTTTCGTCCTATGTGGGGCTCAAAGCCTGCATGGCGGCAGGCCTCGACAAAGACGCTGGAAGGAGTTTTGTCCTCGAAGCCAATAGCGAATTTTTCGTGCTGGAGCTGGGATAGCTGCAGACTTTCACAGCCGCTTAGCCTGTGTCCGGCAGGGAGAACGGCCACCAGAGTGTCGGAAGCGATATACAGCTTGTCCAGACCCTCCACTGGGTGGAAGGGATCCTCCTGTATGAAGGCAATGTCGCAGCTGCCGTTGAGCACGGCCTTAATTAGCAGCTCAGTTTCGTCCTCCACTATCTTGATGGGTATTTTTGGCATATCCATCATGAAGCTTGTGAGCTTTTCCGTAAAATGATAAAATGTAACAAGGGCGTTATAGCCTACAGTAAGGGATTCGGACATGCTGCGCTTGGCCCATTCAATTTCGGCAAGATAGTCATCCTGCAGCTTCATGGCTCTTCGGGCGTAAACAAGGAAACGGCTGCCCTCCTGGGTCAGCTCTATCCTTTTTGTGGAGCGGTTGAAAAGAGGGAAACCCAGCTCCTTTTCCATGGCCATGATATGGCGGGAGAGGGTGGTCTGGGTGGAATATAGCATATCCGCCGCCACAAGGTAGTTGCGTTCCTCAGCCAGTATGACAAACTCGCGCATTTGCTCTATGGTCATGGCTTACCTCCGGGAGTAAATTTCCGTTTATGAATAAATAATAGCGAAAAACGGATTGCTTGTCAACAATCGGTTCGTGTATTATGAGCATAAAGAGGTGTGGAATAATACACTTTTTTAGGACATTTGTGCATGTGAAGTAAACACAATTAGTCAGAAAGGAAGAAACAAAAATGAAAAAGCTGTTCGCAATACTGCTGGTAGCTGCAATGCTGTTCTCCCTCGCTGCCTGCGGCACCACCAATTCCGGATCCGGAGACAAGACCCTGCTTGAGAACGGAAGATTCTCCAATGTCACCGTTGCTGTCAGCTCCGAGATCCAGAATCTGCTGCCCACCAACGGCAACGGCAACCCCAAGGCTGCATTCTACTGGAATATTTATGAGTCCCTCTTCGATTTTAACGAAGATCTGGAGCTCGTACCCGACCTTGCCAAGAGCTATGAAGTCGTCGACTCCACCCACTGGCAGGTACATCTTTTCGAGACCATTTATGACTCCGCCGGAAACCATATCACCGCCGAGGACGTTGTTGCCTCCGTTGAATGGCTGCGCACCGCAGGCGAAGACCTGAACTACGATATTTTCGAGAGCATCACCATGGTGGACGAGTACACCGTTGAGTACACCTGGACCGAGACTCCCACCTCCACCTCCGATATCGAGTTCCCCTTCGTCCGCACCTTCATCTTTGACAAGGACGCTTTTGACGAGGTCACCTTTGCAACCGCTCCCATCGGCACCGGTAACTATGTTGTTGACAGCTTCATTACCGGTTCTGAGATGGTGCTGAAGGCCAACGAAAATTACTGGGCAGCCAACACCGCTGAGGATGTTTCCATGCGTCTGGCTCTCCACAATGCCACTGTTGAAAAGCTCACCTACAGAATCATTCAGGAATCCTCCACCGCTGAGATCGAGCTTGAGATGGGCAACATTGACTACTGCGACTACATCCGTTACCTCTCTCTGGATAAGTTCGAGGGCAACCCAGAGTTCGTTGTTGACGTCAGCTACGCTTCCGACTATAGCTTCATGGGCTTCAACATGGACCCTGCAAGCCCCTTCGCTCAGGACCAGAATCTCCGTCTGGCTGTTGCTTACGCTCTGGACTCCGACTCCATTGCTGAAGCAATGCCCGGCTCATATACTGCCATGTACACCTACGGCACTCCCTATTTCAAGGATTATGATCCTGCATGGGAAGCCGATCCCAGCTACTGCAACACCTTTGACCTTGAACTGGCTAAGGATTACCTTGCCAAGTCCGACTACGCAGCAAACGGCAGCCCCATGATCACCGTTATCTGCAAGTCTGCCGAGTCCGACAAGAACGCTGTTCAGATGATCGTCAGCCAGCTGGCTGCTCTGGGCATTAATGTTGAGATGAAGGCTGTCGACCCCGCAACCTTCCAGACTGACACCATGAACTCCTCCAACTGGGATCTTCTGTTCTTCAACCCCATGGGAGGCAAGGATCTGGCATCCTCCTGGAAGCTGGCTCTGGCTGATCTGGGCAACCCCAGAAGCGATGGCGATACCGGCTCCCTCATTTTCCATAACGACGATGCTCTCTTTGAACTCTATGACGTGGCAACTGCGGACGCCACCCATACCACCGAAAATATGAAGGCTGTTATCGACTACGTCTTCGAGCAGGCCTACATTTACCCCGTTGCTTACTCTGTATCCGCCCGCATCTACCGTGCGGACACCATCTCCGGCATCTACTACCGCGAGGGCTATGATACCCTTCCCGCCTCCACCTATGTGGGTCAGGCTGAGAATAAGGATCCCGCAGGCGGCGGCATTCCTCTCGCCATCGGCGGCGATGCTTCCGCTATCGTAGGCAGCTACACCTTCTCCGAGGTCGTTGGCGAAGGCTCCGGCAGCTGCGAATACAAGGTTACTTTCAATGAAGACGGCACTTACCGCATCGACCAGCACAATATGTACGGTGAGGACGTTTGGATCGAAGGCAGCTACGCCTATGTTGACGGCGTTGTTATCTGCGAAGCTCCCGAAGCCGGCGTTCAGGGTCCCATGGACCGTCTTCTGAACAGCGGCTGGGCAAATGTTGAAGCTCCTGCCACCAGCTGGGTGGTCAACGGTGACGGCACCGTTACTCCTGTTGGCTACGAGGCTCCCGAAGGCGGCAAGGAAGAAGCTCCCGCCGAGGATGAGGTGCCCGGCATTGTCAATGCTCTCACCGGCAACATGGGCTTCGAGGCCTTCAAGTACTACGAAGAGACCGAGGAAGGCTGGATTGAGTGGTACGTCATGATCAAGCCCGAGACTGAGGGCGAGGTTGAAACCGGCGAATGCATCCTTGTCTCCGTCAACGAGGCAGGCGGCACCGAGGACGGTCTCCTTGTATACCACTGCACCTACAGCAAGGAAAAGGCAAATATTTCCGCTTCTGTTCCCGAAGAGACTGAGGCTGACCAGCCCAGACTGGGTAGTGTGTTCAACGCTGACGGTTCCTCCAACTGGACCATCTTCGGACCCGGTAACATCGCTTCCGACAATGTGGCCGACATGGATGCCTACAAGGCCGGCGTTAACGACGGCAGCATCCCCAGCAAGCCCGAGCCCGGCATTCTGAAGGGTCTGGCAGGCATGGGCTTTGACCGCTTCGACTATATGGAAGAGACTCCCTACGGCGTCTTCCCCTGGCACGTACTCATCAAGAACGGCGATCCCACTCCCGAGGGCCTTGAAGCCGGCGAGTGCATCATCGTTGTAGAGAACCCCAACATGGGCACCGCTGACGGTCTGCTTGTTTACCACTGCACCTTCACCAAGGACAAGGCTACCATCAATGTAAGCTGCCCCGATGAAACTGACGAAGAGATGAAGCGCCTTGGCAACATGTGGAATGCTGACGGCACTTCCGTATGGACCATCAGCGGCAAGGGTGTAATTGCACCCGAGCCCGCAAGCGACGCTCCTGCAGCTGAGCCTGAAGCACCCGCAGAGCCCGGCATCCTGGGCGCTCTGGCCAACATGGGCTTTGACCGCTTCGACTACATGGAAGAGACCCCCTTCGGCACCTTCCCCTGGCACGTACTTATCAAGAACGGCGATCCCACTCCCGAGGGACTTGAGGCCGGTGAGTGCATCATCGTTGTAGAAAATCCCAATCTGGGCACTGCCGACGGACTGCTGGTTTATCACTGCACCTTCACCAAGGACAAGGCTGTCATCAATGTAAGCTGCCCCGAGGAGACTGACGAAGAGATGAAGCGCCTTGGCGATATGTGGAACTCCGACGGTACCTCCGTCTGGGTCATCAGCGGCAAGGGCGTCATCGCTCCCGAACCCGCAAGCAAGTAAATTAATCCATCCCAACACATAAAATCGGGACAAACAGCACTGACGCCCGGGCCTAAAACCCGGGCGTCTTTCGGATAAGGAGAAATCTATGGGCAGATATGTTATCAAACGCATACTGTGGCTTATCGTCATTCTGATAGCCGCCGCAGTTGTCGTTTTCACCCTGATGTATCTGGTCCCCGGTGACCCCGCCGAACTGCTCCTTGGCGTCGAGGCTTCCGAGGAAGTTCTTGCCGCCAAGCGGGCCGAGCTGGGTACTGACAGGCCATACATCATTCAGCTTTTTGATTATCTTTTCAACGTTTTCCTGCGCTTTGACTTCGGCAACTCCTGGAGATACCGCGTGGAGGTTATGAGCGAGCTGGGCAGCAGATTGCCCCGTACCCTTATAATCGGCGGCTTCGGAATGATACTTAACGTTGTCGTGGGCACAGTTCTGGGTATCTTTGCCGCCACCCATGAGGGCAAGTGGCAGGATTCCCTCACCATGGTGCTTGCGATGGTATTTGTATCCGCTCCCGGCTTCTGGGTGGCGCTGATGTGCATACTGCTGTTTGCACAGGAGCTGCGCTGGCTGCCGCCAAGCGGAATAAGCAGTTGGACCTGCTACATAATGCCGGTGGTCTGCGGCGCTCTGGGCGGTATTGCTATCAATGCCCGTCAGAGCCGCAGCGCCATGCTTGAGGTTATCCGTGCAGACTACATCACCACCGCCCGTGCAAAGGGCCAGAAGGAAAAGGTGGTTGTCCGGAAACACATGCTCCCCAATGCCATGATGCCCATCATCACCGGCGTGGGCGGCGGACTTGCCCACATCGTTGTTGGCTCTGCGGTTTTGGAGCAGGTGTTCTCCATTCCCGGCATTGGTCAGTATATGCTCTCCGGCGTTAATCAGCGTGACAGGCCGGTGGTATGTGGCTGTGTCATATTCTTTGCCGGCTTTACCGGCGTAGCCATGTTGATCATGGATCTGTGCTATGCATTCCTGGATCCCAGAATCAAGGCTCAGTATGCCAGCGGAAGGAGGATGAGATGATGGCTCTGATGAACAAAATGAAAACAGAAAAGCTTGAAACTGTAGAGACCGCAAGAAAGTCCTCTATGCTCCTTGAGTTTTGCAGAAGACTTATCAAAAGCGGCAGCGCCAAGCTGGGCCTGTTCCTCATGCTCTTCATTATCCTTGCCTGTGTGATCGGCCCCTATCTCAGTCCCTATGACATCAACTGGCGCGACGCCACTCTGATGCGCGCCGGCCCCTCCGCTGAGCACTGGCTTGGCTGTGATACCCTTGGCCGTGATATGCTCACCCGTCTTCTCTATGGCGGCCAGTACTCACTGCTTATGGGTCTGCTTTCCGCTGTTATCGGCTCCCTGCTTGGAATAGCTGTGGGTCTGGTTGCCGGCTACTTCGGCGGAATGACCGAAACCCTTATCATGCGCTTTATGGATGTTTGGTCTGCTTTGCCCGGCATGCTGCTGTGCATCCTCGTTTCCGCAGCCATGGGCAACGGCTTCGGTGCCACGGTTTTGGCTCTGACCATAGGTTCAATACCCGGTGTTGCCCGAATGACCCGTGGCCAGGTGCTTTCCGAGCGCAGCCGTGAGTATATTGAAGCGGCTGAGTCCATCAACTGCTCCAAGCTCTCCATTATGTTCAAACATCTGCTTCCCAACGTTATCCAGCCCTCCATCGTCATCACCACCATGAGTGTGGGCAGCACCATCAATATGGCTGCTTCCCTCAGCTACATCGGTCTGGGTATCCAGCCTCCTTCTCCCGAATGGGGCGCCATGCTGGCTGACGGCAAGGGCTATATTATGAGCGATCCCCATCTTATCGCGGTACCCGGTGTTGCCATCGCTCTTACCGTTTTCGCCATCAACCTGCTGGGTGACGGTCTGAGAGACGCTCTCGACCCCAAGCTTCGTGGTTAAGGAGGTAGGAAAATGAAGAATTTTCTTGAAATCAATGACCTCGTAGTTGAATATACCCAGAACCGCCGGATAGTCCATGCCGTCAACGGCGTCAGTCTGAAGCTGGAAAAGGGCAAGACTCTGGGTCTGGTGGGCGAGACCGGTGCAGGAAAGACCACCATTGCAAAATCCATCATGCGCATTCTTCCCGATGTTGCTGCCTATATCCGTGGCGGCGAGGTTTGGCTGGACGGAGAAAACCTGCTGGAAAAATCCGAGGATGAGATGTACTCCATCAGAGGCAGCAAGATCGCAATGATTTTCCAGGACCCCATGACCGCCCTGAACCCCCTTATGACCGTTGGTGACCAGATCGCGGAAGTTCTGCTTCTCCACAATACAAAGGACAAAAAAGAGGCCATGACCAAGGCTGGCGATATGCTGGAAATGGTGGGCATCCCCCGCGAGCGCTACATAGAGTATCCCCATCAGTTTTCCGGTGGCATGAAGCAGCGCGTGGTCATAGCAATGGCTCTGGCCTGCGACCCTGAGTTGCTGCTGGCAGACGAGCCTACCACCGCCCTTGATGTTACCATTCAGGCTCAGGTGCTGGATATGATCCGCGACCTGAGAGATAAGCTGGGCACCTCCATGATACTCATCACCCACGATCTGGGCGTTGTGGCCGAAACCTGTGACAGTGTTGCGGTCATCTATGCCGGTCAGGTGGTAGAGTCCGGCAGCAAGGAGGACCTTTTTGACCATCCTACCCATCCCTATACCAAGGGCCTGTTCGGCTCTCTGCCCAGCATGGCGGTGGGCGAGAAGAGGCTTCACTCCATTGTGGGTCTGCCTCCCGATCCTACCAATCTGCCCTCCGGCTGTTCCTTCTGGCCCCGCTGCCCCTATGCAACGGAGGCCTGTAAGTGCATCCCAACCGAAGAGCAGGTAAATGCCGGAGTGCTTCCCAGCATCCCCAACCGTGAGGTCACTCCCGGCCACTTTGTAAGATGTATCAAGGAGGGTGAGTAATATGGCTGATACTCCGCTGCTTGAAATAAAGCACCTCAAAAAATATTTCCGCGTTCCCGCCGGCCAGAACCATGCCGTTGACGACGTTTCATTCACCATAGAGCGTGGTGAGACTCTTGGTGTCGTGGGTGAATCCGGCTGCGGCAAGTCCACTCTTGGACGCACCATAATCCGCCTTCTTGAAGCAACCGACGGACAGGTGCTTCTCAATGGCGAGGACATCACCCATATCAAGGGCAAAAAGCTCAAGGAAGCCCGTGAAAAGCTCCAGATAGTTTTTCAGGACCCCTATTCCAGCCTTAATCCAAGACTTCGTGTTGAATCCGCTATTATGGAGCCTCTGCAGCATTCCGGACGCTTCAAGTCCAAGGCGGAGATGAAGGCAGAAGCAAACCGCCTGATGGAACTCGTCGGAATCGACGAGCGTCTGCGCCAGAGCTATCCCCATGAACTTGACGGCGGCCGCCGTCAGCGTGTGGGTATCGCCCGCGCCCTTGCACTGAATCCCGAGTTCATAGTTTGTGATGAGCCCGTTTCCGCTCTTGACGTTTCCATTCAGGCTCAGGTTTTGAATCTTCTCATGGATCTTCAGGATCAGCTTGGCATGGCCTATATGTTTGTCACCCATGACCTGAGTGTTGTGCGCCATATTGCCAATAACATTCTTGTTATGTATCTGGGACAGGCAGTTGAAAAGGCCCCCACCGAGGAGCTCTTCAATGAGCCTCTGCACCCTTATACCAAGGCTCTGCTCTCTGCCATTCCCAGCGTGAACATCCACAAGCCCATGCAGCGCATTCAGCTGAAGGGTGAGATAACCTCTCCTATCAATCCCAAGCCCGGCTGCCGTTTCGCCGCCCGCTGCCCCTATGCCTGCGAGCTGTGCGAGGAGCCTCAGGTGCTGGAAGAGGTACGTCCCAACCACTTCGTGCAGTGCTGCCGCTGCAAGGAAATCAACGGCCTTTAATACGGACAAAGGAAAGGATGATTTAATATGAGTCAGATATATTATCCTGTTAAATCCGCCTATGTCCGTGTGGGCATGTGGATAAACGGTCTTCTGTATACTCCCGAATGTGATGCAGAGTGCAGAAGCACTGCGGTGCTGTGCATGCATTCCGACGGTGATTACTTCACATTCCCTGCCGGACAGGCCCTGGCAAGCCATGGCTATCCAACCCTTTGCGCAAATGTGAGCCGGGCTCAGATGCCTCTTGATAAAAAGCTTGATGACGTCAGACAGTGCATTGAGTATCTCAAGAGCCTGAGTGGCGTTGAAAATGTTGTAATCCTTGGACACAGCGGCGGCGCAACTCTTATGAGCTGTTACCAGGCCACTGCTGAAAACGGTGCAGAGTATTTCCGGGGAAGCGAAAAAATCGTCCCCATGGGCGATGTGGGTCCCCTGCCGGCAGCTGACGGCGTTATGATCATAGACTCCAACTGGGGCAACGGCACCATGACTCTCCTCAGCCTTGACCCTGCTGTTAAGGAGGAGGGCAACGGTGTTGAACTTGACCCCGAATATGACCTCAGCTCCGAGGCCAACGGATATGCCCACGGCGGCGCCTGCTACAATGAAAACTTCGTAAAGAAGTATCTTTATGCCCAGCATAAGCGCAATAACCGCCTTATCGACGGGGCGCTGGAGCGCCTTGAGGCCATAAACTCCGGTAAGGGCTCATACAGGGATGATGAGCCCTGGCTTCTCACCGGCGGTAATCAGATGGCTCCCAATAACCGTCTCTTCCCCCAGGATACTCGCTATCTGAGCCACACAAAAGGGGAGTGGCCCCTTATCCACGCAGACGGCTCTGTTTCCGTGGGCGTTGTGCCCTCACTCAGAAAGCCCAGAGGTGCCAAGTCCTTTACCGGTGTCTACGGTATGGGTACGGCCCAGCTTACTGTCAAGCAGTATCTTGCCAGCAACTGCGTGCGCACCACCGATGACTTCGGCTATGATGAGACCCATGTTTACGGTGTTGACTGGGATTCCAGTTTCTGCTGCACTCCCGGCAACGTGAAGGGAATACACAGCCCCATGCTTATTATGGGTATGACCGGCGGTTATGAATTCCTTGCTGCCGAGTGCATTTATGAAAATGCCGCCGCCGAGGATAAGACCCTTGCCTTTGTGGAAGGCGCGTCACATATGCTTGTCCCCGCAAGGGACTGCGAGGAGTATCCCGGACAGTTCGGCGATACTGTTAAAAACCTCTTCGACTTTGCAGCCGACTGGCTGGAAAAGAGATTCGCCTGAAAAAATAAGCCCCGGAGCTAAATCTCCGGGGCTTATAAAAGTATTAAGTTTTAATCAAGAAATTCCAGCAGCATCTCGTGGACTTCCTGAGTGTGGTAGCTTTGAATGTAGTTGAAGACGATTATTCTTCCGTCTGTAAGCTTGAGTTTTATGCAGTTTGTGGCCTTGTCGGTTATGAACAGGCGATAGGAGCCGTACTGCTCATTTTCCCATGTGCCGCAGCTGTATTGGCCCTTGGTGTAGCCTTCTGCCATAACTCCAAGCTCGGGAATGTCCATAAGCTCGGCTGACTCTATCTCGCTGTATTGGACAGTCTCGGTGAAATCGGAGACACCGTGGATGGTGAGACTGCTCTCCTCAAAATCCAGAATCATGGTGTCACCGCCGGAAATAACAAAATACAGGGTGACTCCGATGAAAATTGCTGCTATAATAATTATATTAGCGATTTTATTTCTCTTCATAAGCATTCCTCGTGTTTTTTCTAAATAATAGCGCCTTGCCCGGCGCAAGTCAATGATTTGGTAAAGGGTTTTCCTATGAATAAGAAAAGACTGAATAAAAGCATAAGACGCAAAGCGAAGCTGGACAGCGACCTTCTTGACAGAGGCTACCACAGCAAGATGTACCACCGCCATTTTGAGGGTTATTCCGAGTTTGAAACCACAAACTCAAAGGGCAAAACTGTCATCAAACGGGTGTATACGGCGGAGTACTACACCCTTGATCTTGCGAAAGAAAAGCGCATTGGTCTGCATGTCCTTTACGGTGCTTTGTTTGTGCTTGCTATCATGCTCTTTTTTATGGCCGCCGCCAGAGATCTGTCCCTGAACAGAAAATGGTATTCCGCAATAAGTCAGCTTGGCGTTATTATCGGTCTTGCATGGACTTTAGGAGGTTTGCTGAGTATTTTTACCGCACCAAGGAAAATGACGGTAGGCGACTGGAAAAGCTCCTCCCGGAACCTCAAATACGGCAGCGTCTGTGCCGCCGTGTTTCTGGAGCTCAACGCTCTGATAGCGGTGATGTATTTGTTCTTCGCCGATGATTGGACAAGCTATTTTACCAGCATAGGCTTATATTTTGCGGCCGGTCTCGTGGCTGTTATGTTGAACAGGCTGGAGGCCAATGCGCCGTATAAAACCGTAGCAAATGAAAATACCGCACCCCGGGACGCTGTAGAGATAGGGGAGTAAATACACCGCCGCGGCTTGAAAAAAGCTGCGGCGGTGGTTTTTTATGCCTCAAAGAAGGTGGCGTAGGAACCGCCGGGACAGACTACATGGCTGACAGCGTCGCCAAGGAGACCGTCCTCGCCAATGGGATAGCTGTAAACATCGCCGCTCTGGAGGCAGGTAACAATGAGGAAACGCCCGTCGGGAGACACGGCGCAGCCCCGCACCCAGCGCCCGTCAACGGGCTTTGTTTGGGCCAATGACAGCTCGCCGCTGTCCTGATCGATGGCGAGGACGCTTACAGCATCGGCACCGTTGAGCATGTCATATATCCACTTTCCGCTGGGGTGGATAACGAAGCCCTGCTGCTCAAGAGGCATGAAGCCGTCGGCGGGAGGGTCCACATACCGGCCGTGGAGATATTCTCTGGTTTCGGGAGTTTTTCCTGTGGGCACATCGGGAGCCAGAGAGCTTATAACATTTATGGGAGAAAGAACTCCCGCTTCATCATAGCTGAATGCTGCCACATCCATGCTGCGCTCGTGATTGTGATAAAAAAAGGGCTTGGTGGGATGGAAGGCGCAGTAGCGGGGAGCGCTGCCTGCCTTTTCTGCGTAAGGCTCTGAGGCGACTACCAGCTTCTCGTTTTCATAATCAAGGGTGTAGAAATATATATGGCTGTCGCCCTTGTCACAGCAGGCGAAGAACCTGCCGTCGGGGCTGGGGAGAATGGTGTGGGGGCGGGAGTGGAGGGCCCTGCCTTCAACGGGATAGGCATCGTGGTTATGCACATCCACCATGGGGCCAATACTGCCATCGGGATTCAGACGGAAGAGACAGACGGAGCAGTCGTCAAAAATGCGCTCCATGTGGTAGTAACCGTCCTCGCCCTTGACAGCCTTGGTTACCACATTGAAGCCGGAGTGGTTGGCCAAAAGAAGATACTTTTTTGTCTTGTCCAGAGCTATGAAGCAGGGACATGGTGCGCAGGCGTAGACCCGGCTGAGCTGGCTGAGACTGCCGTCTTCGGTATTTACCGAAAATGCATAAATCAAACCGCCGCCGCCCTTGATAAAATCGGGATTTTCGTGAAGCTCGTTGGTGATATAGAGGATGTTGTTCTCCTTGTCCAGAGCGGTGCAGTTGCAGGAAAGATCCTGATGCTGCTTGCCCATATATGTCATGGCGCCGGTGGCCTTGTCAAAGGAAATAAGGCCTATTCCCGGGGCTCCTCCATGCTCCTTCCAGCTGCTTATGTATAAATATGTCTTACTCAAAAGACTTCACGCTCCAATCGTATAAATTCACATATATATCATACTAAAGGCAAAAGAAAAGTGCAATTCCTAATTTTGAAATATTTATGCATAATCAGAAAATAAACCTTGCAATATGAAATGCGGGTGAAGTATAATTAACTTGAATATACAGAAAGTGGGGCGCAATATGTCTTTTTCCTATATCTATCCAAATATCAATATGTGGGATGATGCCACATGGCAGGGGCGTGAGGCCCCGGTGCAGCCTCTTGTGAATAAGCTCTGCAAATATATGTTTGAAGCAGTTCGGCCCAAGGCTTCCCTGGGACTGCACAGCGGCAGGACTGACGGCGAATACAATGCCAAAAGCAATGTTCGGGTTTATCCCGAGGTAGTGGCGGCTCTCGAGGAAATGGGCCTCAAATTCCATGTGACCAGTATGGGCTTTATGGCATGGGTCGCCCTTATTCCCAAAGAGGCAAAGGCAGACACCCCTGTTGTACTGCGCTATCACAGCGTGGATATGTCCGACGAAAACTGGGCCATGGACACAATGGCTTATTATGCCGGGCATAATGCAAAGGCAGCGGAAAGTGGCTTTGCGCTTGTATATCTGGTGACCAACGCCCCCTTTGGCAGCGGCATCTTTACCGATATTCTTATGGAAGTTTCCGCCCTGTGGAGACTGGACCTGAAGCCCATATATATGGATCTCAGCGGTCTGCCTGAGGACAGCTTTCCCGGGGGAGAGGATTTCTATGGCCTGCGTGTATTGAATATTGATGACCAGTGGCAGGCCTATGTGGGGCACCAGTATATCTGCGGTGGGCTGAATAAGCGCAATCCGGAATTTGACCTTCAAAAGCTCATTCATTCTCCCTTGGGCAAGGCTATGGCGGAGGGTATGAGAATGGAATATGACTTCCGCCGCTGGGATGATCCCCGGCTCCTTGCTCAGCTTGAGGAAAAGGGTATCAGACTGGAGGGCCACTTTATGAAAGGAGAGAGGTATCTCACCGCCAGCCCCATAGGCTGCGATAAAAAGCTGCCTCTTTTTATCTGCATGAAGGAGGTTCGCACCAGCAATGAGTTCCACGCCCTGACGGCTCTGCAGTTTTATTCCGGACACCTGGAGCTTGTGGCTATGCAGGAGTGCATGATATTGTTCTTTGCCATGGAGTCGCCCGAGGACAATGAGCTGCTGGTGGAGATAATGGACCATGTCATGGATTCTTATCCCATTGACAGGAGCCGGGTGTATATCACCGGACAAAGCCACAACGGCTATCTGGCACTGGACTTCGCCTGCCGCCATATTGACCGCATTGCCGCCATTGCTACGCTGAACGACAGGCACGGAATTGCATCTCCCCTCTATGCCCACGAATCCGTTCCCGTCACCGACGAAATGGTCGAGATATTCAAGGCAAACGAGCTGCCCCTTATCAATATCTGCGGCCAGATAGAAAATGTGTTCCCCCACACCCAACCGGGCACAAGGGAGCGCAAGCAGGCTATCGAGGCCTACCGCCGCAGACTCGTGGCCTTCAACTGCCCGGAGAAGAGTGCAGAGGAAGTTGAAGCTGCGCTGCAAAGCTCAGACATCGCCCAACGCAAAAACGGAGTTTGCGCCGACCGCACGGAAGTTCGCTACTCCATGGGGCACGAAGTGTATGTTGCCGATGTTCAGAATAAGTATGGAAAATGGCAGCTGCGCTTTGTGAGCCTTGACAATCTGCCCCATATGATAACGCCAAATATGGCCCAGCTGAGCTGGGAATTTCTCCGTCGCTTTGCAAGAGGGAAAGACGGCAGAATTATCGAGCTTGATAAAACAGTATGAACAGAGAAATGAATGAGATTAAAATCTGGCCCGCGGATGAAAGCGTAAGCCTTACTTGCTGCGGCGACGGTAACGGTGATATTGCCGTGCTGATTTTACCGGGCGGGGGCTACAATATGTGTGCACCCCCGGAAGGCATGCCGGTTGCGGAGCGATTTGCGGACATGGGATACTGCGCTTATGTGCTGCGGTATTCCACAAGATTTGGAAGCCCCGAGAATATGGGTGGAGAAGTAAACCTCCATACTCTCTTTCCGGAGCCTTTGCGTGAGGTTGCTGCGGCTGTGACCTACATAAGAAAAACAAAGGGCAACATTCCACTTGTGATAATCGGCTTTTCTGCAGGAGGCCATCTTGCCGCTTGCTACAGCAGCCTTTGGGATAAGCCTGAGATCGGAGAAGGCATAGCGGACAGGGCAGAGGAACTGAGACCTGATGTGTGTGTTCTCGGCTATGCGGCAACTGAGCTCAGTCAGGATGAGATCATAATGAAGGCTATCTACGGAGATAAGGATCATTACTCCGAAGAGGAACTTCACCGCTATATGGCCAGTGAACTTATTGGAGCACAGACACCGCCCACATTCCTGTTCCACAGTATCACAGACCCCATGGTACCTGTCAGGGAAAGCATAGAGTATTCTCAGGCTTTGGCAGCCAGCGGAATCGCCCATGAGGTTCATCTCTTCGGCTGCGGCGGCCATGCCTATGCTCTCGGCAGAGGAGAACCAATGGGAAAATGGGTGGAGCTTGCCGATGCATTTATAAGACAGCTGAGAGCAAAGCCTCTCGACTATGACAAGGCCGAGGTCAGGTGCAGAAGTGAAGAGCGCAGGCGTAATTTTAAACCGAACAAACATTGAGAAAGGCAGAAGCTAGATATGAAAATGATAATCCGCGCCGACGATGTCGGGTTTACCGATGTATGTAATATCGGCACTTTTGAAACCTTTGACAAGGGAGTAGCCACCGCCGCTGACGTTATGCTGGACGCTCCCGGTGCTGTGGATGCGCTCAAAAGACTGAGGGATTATCCCTGGATAAGTGTGGGCTGGCATGCCCATATGTGGTGCTCCCCCGTGCTGGGGGCCGACAAGGTGCCCTCTCTTGTGGAACACGGCGGAGAGTTTGACGGACGCTTCCGGGAGGATCTGCGTCAGGCAGAGGACATCAGCTTTGACGAGGCCGTGGCTGAACTCAGCGCCCAGCTTGAACTTTGCAGAGAGGTGTTGGGCCGCTACCCCGACACCGGCGCCAACATCCCCGGTAATGGCATTTGGGCCAAGGCCATGGAAAAGGTGCAGGTGGACAAGAATATACCCATACGCTTTGCCAGCCGCCTTGCCAGCGACCCCAGAAATGCTGAGCGTATTATGGCGGGCCGTGAGAGAGGAGAGGAATGGGCTTTCCTCTATAATCCCAAGGGAATGCATGCCGGTGAGGCTGCCCCAGAGTGGAAGGAAAAGAACATTCTGGTTCTTGACGGCGGCCTTGCCTATATTGACCTTCTCACCGATTCCATCTCAGATATTGAAAATAACTATGACCCGGTGCTCTACTACACCGAGGACCGCGCCGGTATACTTCAGCTGAGTGATGACACTATAGTGGAGCAGTCCTGGCATCCCGGCTATGTGGACTATTTTGTCTACCGTCTGGGTGAACGCATGAACCGTCCCAGAGCCCGACAGTTTACAGTGGCCCGCTGTCAGGATGTTGCGGCGCTGTGCGACGACAGACTGAAAAACTGGATTATTGAAAATAAAATAGAGCTTATTAACTTCCGTGATGCCCTATACGGTACCAATGAATATCAGGAGCATCTCAAAGAGATAGGCAGCCCCCTTTGCATGATATAAGGAGAGACTATGACATATTTGAAAGAAAAACCCTTTTATCTCAGCGACGAACAGCTTGCTTGGGTGAGAGAAAGCCTTGTTTCCCTCAGCGATGAGGAAAAAGCAGGACAGCTTTTCTGCGTCATGGGGGGCGACTATTCACCCGAAACCCTGAAAGACATGGTTGCAAAGGGCAAGGTGGGCAGTATACTATTCCGTCCCGTAAAGGACTGCGAGGGTATAAAAGCAGACTTCGCGCCCCTTGACGAGGTAGCAAAAATACCCCTTTTGAAAGCGGCGAATCTCGAAGAGGGCGGCTCCGGCGGTATGAGCGACGGAACTCTCTTCGGCTGGCCCATGCTTTCCGCTGCCAGCAGCGATGAGAAGGTCGTTGAGCACTTCGGCGCTGTCTGTGCCGTTGAAGGCAGAAAATGCGGCATAAACTGGACCTATTCCCCCGTCTGCGATCTGGATATGAACTACATGAATCCTATCACCAATGTCCGCAGCTTCGGCAGTGATACGGACAAGGTGGTGCGCTTCACGGAGAAGTATGTGTCTGCCGTTCAGAGCAGGGGAGTTGCCGCCTGCGCCAAGCACTTCCCCGGCGACGGAGTGGACCACAGAGATCACCATCTCCATGTGACCTATAATACCATCTCAGCCGACAAGTGGTACGATACCTACGGCAAGGTCTATGAAAACCTCATAAAAAATGACCTTATGAGTGTTATGGTGGGCCACATAGCCCAGCCCCATGTGGCAAGGGATGCAGACGGTTCCATAAGCGATGCCGAGGCCATGGCACCCGCCTCTATGAATCCCACGTTGCTTAAAAAGGTGCTTAGAGGAATCCTGGGCTTCAACGGACTTATCACCTCCGATGCCACCATCATGGGCGGCTTCTGTATGCATAAGCCCCGCCGCGAGGCTGTGCCTGCCGCCATTATGGCGGGCTGTGATATGCTTGTGTTCAACACGGACTTTGAGGAGGATTACGGATATATTCTGGAAGCTATAGCTGATGGCAGGCTAAGCAGAGAGCGCCTTGACGAGGCTGTCACCAGAATACTGGCTCTGAAGGTAAAGGTTTGCTTTGAAAAACCTCTTGAGGAGGAGGTCGCCGCCGCCAAATGGCATGAGGAGTGCGCCGACAAGGCAATCACCCTTGTGAAGAGCCGTGAGCCGGAGGCACTGCCCATAAGCCCCGAAAAATTCCCCACTGTACGGCTTATTACTCTTGGCAAGGATGACATCCTTGATGGCTCCGTAAAGGCCATAACGAAAGAAATATTGGAAACTGAGGGCTTCAAAGTGGAGTGCTACGAGCCTTTTGCCGACGATCTCCACGGCAGCGCTAAGCTGGATAAAAGCAGGCTGACCCTCTACATGGCAAATTATGAGCAGGCCAGCAACCAGACCACGGTGCGCATCAACTGGTGCCCCAAGCACGCTTTGGATATTCCCCGCTTCATAAATGAGGAGACCAGCATTTTTGTGTCTCTTGCGAATCCCTATCACCTGCAGGATGTGCCCATGATACGCACATATATAAACGCCTATACTGCCACCCGTACCACCATCCGACTTACCATTGAAAAGCTCATGGGCCGCAGTGAATTTAAGGGCATCAGTCCCGTAGATCCCTTCTGCGGCCTGCCCGACACAAGACTGTGAGGGCGGGTGAGAGAAATGAACAACAATAAAACCACGCCGGAGGTCCTTGCTGGGGCAGCCGGAAGCTGGGAGCCACCCAAGACCATTTGGAACGGGATGTTTTTAAGCATCTTTTTCACCAATATGGCTCTGAGCATGGGACAGCAGATGAGTAACACCCTGCTTTCCGTTTATGCCAATTCCTTTGGCGCACCGGCGGACCAGATAGGCCAGCTGATGAGCATGTTCGCTGTCACAGCGCTGATCTTTCGCTTTATCTCCGGCCCCGCTATGAATGCCTATAACCGCAAAAAGCTTGTGGCAATGGCTATGGGCTTTATGGCCACCGCCTATCTGGGCTTCAGCAATGCTCAGCTTATTGCCGATTTCGTGGGAGTCAAGCCAATTGCTGTGCTCATGGCATTCCGTTTGCTTCAGGGCGTGGGAAATGCCTTCGGTAGTGCCTGTTGCCTGACCATGGTTTCCGACACCCTGCCCAAGGACAAATTTACCACCGGCATGGGCTATTATGCCTGTGCTCAGGTGGTGGCTCAGGCCATAGGCCCCACCGTTGGCATTTTCCTCCGTGACTTAATGGGCTACAGCAGAACATATATCGTCATTTTCTTCGTGATGTGCTTTGCCATCTTCACCTCCACCCGGGTCAAGCTGGCGCCCAGAGAGCGTATTCCCTTCAACCTCAAGCTCGGCAATATTATTGCGAAGGAAGCCCTCATCCCCGCTGGCGTGACCTTCCTTGTGGCCACGGGCTTTACGGCCATAAACGCATTCCTTATGGTTTATACCGAGGAACGGGGCATACCCGGCGGAAGCCTGTTCTTCACGGTATATGCTGTCACAATGCTTGTAACCAGGCCTCTTGTGGGCAGGCTGACGGAACGCTTCGGCTTTGTTAAGGTGGCCATTCCCTGCGTATTTATGACGGCCCTTTCTCTGGTTATGATAGGCTACTCGGCCAATATGTTCTGGCTTCTTGTATCTGCCTTCGTCAATGCCTTCGGCTATGGCGCTGTGCAGCCCATGCTCCAGTCTCTCTGCATGAAGGCTGTGGGCCCGGAAAGACGGGGCAGTGCCTCCGGCACAAATTATATCGGTATGGACTCTGCCACCATCCTTGGCCCAATGATCTGCGGTGAGGTTGCAGATGTCTTTGGCTATGAGCCTATAATCTGGGTAGTAATGACCGTTCCCATCTTTGTGGGTATGGCAGCGATATTCGTGCTAAGAAAGAGAATTACAGCCATAGAAAAGAAATTTCAGGATTAAGGGAGGATAATTTTATGCCCAAAACCACATTCCAGCGGGTGGTCTTTACCTGCCTCGGCGTGCTGCTGATGGCCACCACCATGGCTACATACAACAAATATCTCGTCTACGGGGAATTTTCCCTTGAGCTGTTCCGTCAGGTAGGCATAGCCTTCCTCCAGAAGGCCCCTGTGGCATTTTTGCTCCAGTTTTTCGTGGTGCAGAAGTTCGCCGGAAAGCAGGCTGCCAAATATCCAACGGATAATAAGATTCTCTACCAGTGCATCCGCACCGGCTTCACCGTACTGCTCATGTGCCCCATCATGTGCCTCTACAGCAATATTATCAACATGATAAACTTTGGCTGGACCTTCGGCCAGCTCATGGAGGCGTGGATAAGCAAGATGCCCGTCAACTGGGTCTTTGCCTTCGGCGTACAGATCTGGATATTGGGCCCCGTGAACCGCTTCCTGTTCAGGACTATTTTCAGAAAGCAGCTGCAGAGGGCCTAAGTGCCTGCAGCATATATTAAGAGGCAGTTTTGTTCGAATTGGGGCGAAACTGCCTCTTGTTATGTGCTGTCCTGAATTCTAAACGTATGTGGGATGGACACAAAAAGCAAATTCCGAAAAGTGGCCTCATTTTCTCCTTTCGGGGTATTAGGGATCCCCCTAACAAGTGAATTTGTACGTGCAAATTCAGTGCTTGCTAAGACAATGCCGCAAAGCCCATGACAGATGAATTGTGATATCACACTTCGCTGCTTGCCAATATTAAACACATAAATATAGTTTCTCCTACGAGGGCGCTGGCGCGACGGTCGCAACGATTGCGACGATGATATGTGGACTCACGCAAACACCGTCGCGACCGTCGCAAGCGTCGCGGATTATAAGAATCTTAATGTGATTTGCCGTCCGGAATGTCTGGACTTGTTTTCATATTTGATGCCGTATTCATTTTCAAGCCGCCATGCATTTATGTTCAAATGTTTGGTCAGTATGTTCGGGGCCAGCTGTGGCTCCAACAAGGAGGCCAGTTCTGTGGGACTGCCTGTCCACACCGGCGATTCCGGCAATACAAGGACTGCTACCGCTTCCAGAACGGGGTCAGGAGGTTCGCACCAAAGCTCCAGATCAGCGTGGTCCAGTTTCCAAACAAGGCTGGAATTATCCCTCTCGATATAGAGTCTTTGATCCGGCTGATCACGGCCCACAATGTCCAGAGTAGCGGCGTTTGAAGTGCGTTTTTCTTTCTGCATCAGAAACGCACCATCAGCGCATCCAAGCAAACCGGTGGTACCTGAGATCATTTCAAAGTTATCCGGGGAGGGCTGCTTTCTCGTGTGATGAACAAAGAGAACACAGAGGCCGTGGCGGTCTGCAAAAAGCTTCATCCTGCTGATGACCTCGTAGTCTCCGGAATAGCTATAGCCTTCGGCTGTCATTTCTCTGACCTTTTGGAGTGTGTCCAGAATTATCAGTTTTGTGTCCGGGTGCTCCGATACAAAACGCTCCAATTGCTCATCCAGTCCCTTGCCCAGCTGCTTTGCCGCAACGGCGAAAAACAGCTTTTCGGTATACCAAAAGGAGGTCGAACCTAGACAAATGGTGCCCGACCTCCTTTTCGCACGCCCCCGCAGGACGCCTTATATTGATAAGCCCCATTTGCAATCCACAAAATTGAGACTGGAAATAGAAGCATAACTATGTTATTATACACTCAAACCAGCTGTATCATAGCGTCAAGAATAACCTATGATATTTCACTCCCGATAGATTTTTGATAGCAAAAAATCGTATAGACCACAGGATAAGTATAATCTGCGGCAAATAAAACCACCAGAAATCAAATTATCTATACAAAAAAGCTTAGAAAAGGATTTGATTCGGCGAGTGGGAATAATATCAAAACCGAACTTTTCCAAGTCGTGACTTGAGAAAGTGCCAGTTTTCTAATTAACTGGCAACGTTTTGGCAACATTTGCTTCATTATCCAAATAGTAAGGAGCTATCTGATTCACATTGGATCAGATAGCTCTTTTTATTATTTTAACTTTTTAAAGACATTTTTACTAACATCAATCGGCATGAAGGTTACAACTTCCTCACATACATCCGAGATGTTTATTTTATTACTTCATTCAAAAAGAACTTCGGAACAACTCCTTATCAGTATATGCATAGAAGCATTCAATGGCAGGAGCAATAAATACGGAAACAACTAAAATGAACAAAGATCTCATTATGAATGTTCTCGTGATCGTCAACAACTAACTTAAAAGATAAACTGCAACACTCTGTTCATAAAAAAGCTCTGCAGTATTCATCTTGAATGCTGCAGAGCCTTTGTTTTTATTATGTATTCGTTTGTTTATTGTGCAAGGTTTTGATCAAAACCTGCAGGAACGAACAAATTTTAATTATTGAGGTTTAATAACTCCAGCATACTTATAGCGTCAAAATCGCCGTTATCAGCTGCTTTTTGATACCAGTAAGCAGCTTTTTTCAAATCGATTCTTACATCGATTCCTTGGAAATAAATCCAGGCAAGCTTGTTCATCGATTCAACGTGCCCAAATTTTGCCGCGGCGGTGTACCATTTTATCGCCGAATCTATATCTTTGTCAATACCGACCTCGTCATTATAATATAGATTCGCGAGGGTATACATAGCTTTCAAATGGTTATTTTGAGCAGCATAAGTGTACCATTCCAATGCGTCTTTTTTGCGGTGTTCGGCATAAGCTTTTTCGCCCATTGCGAACTGGTCTTTAACACAGTCGGAAATTATACCTAACAAATCGTCGCCATATTCTTGAATTTCCGGGTCATCAATTGCTTCTTTAGCTTTAAGAATCCATTCGGTCGCCTCGTTAAAATGGTATGTATCTATCTGAGTAAGGCAGGTAGCGTAGTAAAGCATAGCAACAACGTAACCTTTTTGAGCATATTCTTTTAAGATATCAGCCGCTTTTTGAGGATTACCGCTATCCATCAATCTGTAGGCTTCATCAATATATTCTTCCGGTGTTTTCTTTTTAAAAATACCCATCCTATCCTCCATTGCTTCGCAATAGTTCTGATTAATTCCCAACTGACGTTCTGAATAAAATTTGATAAAAGTATATACCAGAAAAAAACGACTGTCAAGAAAGTGGATTTCATTTCATTTTAAAGCCATCTGTAAAAGTTACCCCGAACACACCATAGTGATTTATCATCACTGATAAGATTTTGATAAGCATCCATCGTATAGCTATGATAATATGGGCAATCAAAATAATCAGAACAGCAGGGGCAATATCTTCTAAACAAAATCGTTTAAGACGCAAGTCCCTGCAACGAGTGGGAATAATACAAGCTCAACACAATATAACTACAGTAGCAGACAGTGGTTTTCATTGCCTGCTACTGTTTTTTATGCTATATTAAAATAACGATTAAAATTAACAGTAAAAACGCTTGTTAGTGTGCTCAGGTAACTGAGAGCTATTTTTGATGTACTAAGTCAAGTGATGATATGATGCAACAAGGAAAATAAAACGGGGAGTCGGGGATGAAAAACTATTCAAAGTAATTAAAGTAATAATCCTGTTCGCGTTGATCGTGGGCGTTGGTCATGAATTGTTTGGAAAAGATGTAAATATAGTAGATTCTTCGGATTCGGGATATGATTCAGCCCTGTACTGGCCGGTACCGAGGCACTATAAATTGAGCCAAGAGCTGCACTCAGGCGGCGCAATTGATATTAGTGATTCCAGCATCGAGAATGCTCCTGTACATGCTGCTGAAGGTGGAACTGCAACCAATGTTTACCATTGCACAAGAAACCACGAAGGTGAATATGGTGACTGCAACGGCTTTGGGACGGGTCTTGTAATTAAAGGCGATGATGGCCGTTATTACGAATATGCACATTTATATCCGGATAGTATGCCCGCCCAGGTATATAAAGGTGCAAGAATAAAAGCAGGCCAATGGATCGGTGAAGTAAGCAATACGGGCAATTCATCAGGACCGCACCTGCATTTTGAAATATCGACAGGCAATTCCTCGGATGGGATAGAAATAAATCCTCAGGATGAAGTATATAAAGATGTAAATTGATTCGGTGAAAGACAGGAGTGCAAAAAATGAAAAAATATATTGCCCCAATCATTTTGATACTTATACTGTTCTGCAGCGCCTGCGCTGCGGAGCCGGAAATCTCAACATCTCCAATGCAACCGGAAACGTTTGCACCCACAACACCGGAGATACCCGCTCCCGCAACACCGGAAGCGGTGAAAGCAGAGCCTCTGCAGGCGGGAACATATGCTTTTCTCAATAGAGAGACCGGTCTTTACCTTTCTCACCGGGACGGAAGCCTTATTTTAAGCGATAGCCCCGCGAACTGGACTTTGAAGGAGTTTTCCAATCAGGTCTTTTACGTGTATGCCCACGACACCGATCTTTTGCTGGATATCGACAACGCCCATGTGGTGCCCGGGAAGACTATCAAGCTTTGGACTCTCACGGGATATGATGTTCAGAGATGGTGCGTCGAGGGAAATACCAACGGTACATACTCCATTTTGTACAGCGGAGATAATCAGTTTTGTCTGGGCTTTGAGGGCGAAAACGCACAGCTTCAGCTTCGCAGCGCCGATAACGGCATGCAGGAATGGGAAGCCATTGACATGAGCGCTACCCTCCCCAAAGCCTACCTTTCCTACGAAAGCACCGGAGGAATCATTGAACTGCAGCTCCCTCTTGATATCCTCAGCGTTATCTCCGAAGCGCGGCTTTTGCAGTGGGCAAATGAGCTGGAAATTGTGTATCACACATACTATGAGCTGACAGGCTTTGTTCCCTACGGGAAAATTATTGTGGAGGCCTATAGGCCCTGCGAGCATTTTGCCTATGTGACTGATAACTGCAACATTATCCGCTTCAACAACGCCTATATTTACGATGAGATGGCAAAGATGGCAGCCCGTGACTGCGACTGGAATTTCTGTCTGCTTCACGAAATGGGTCATATGTTCGACTGCCAAAGACCATGGAACTTTGAAGCGGAGGTAATGACCGACTTCAAGCTGGCCTATGTACTGGAGAAAAACGGCGCCGCCGCCGCTCCCGCGGAATTTTCCGCATCCGAGGTTTTTTACGGAGCGGATATTATCAACGCCTATGACAGATTGGGCTCGGATTTTTCTCAGCGGTATGATGTTTTCTCCATCGCAAAAAGATTTTTGGAAATCAAAAACGTAATCGGCTGGGAGCCCTTTATAGCAACTTTCCACCATATGCAGGAAAATGAAGCAGCCTATGCGGGCGCAACAAGGCTGCAGAGACTTGAAAACTTCGTCTCTCTGGTATCTTCGTACAGCGGCACCGATATCAAGACTTATTTCACCGCTGACGAATGGAGCACTATTATCAGCCAAATCGGCGGTTAAGAGATAAGGCAAGAACATAAATACAAAACAGCCGAAGGCATTGAAAAATGTCTTCGGCTGTTTTTTGTTGATGTAATATCAGGCGAACACAGCTTCGGTGACCAGAAACTGCGCCTGAGGCATAGCTGCAATAAATGAAGCGGGCACATCGCGGCTGGGCTTTCCCTCGCCTGTGAGAGCTTCAATGGCCTCCACTGCAGGCCTTTTCGCTGCAGTGTTTGCAACGAGAAACAGCGTTTTTGCTTCCCTTGCATTTCCGATTCCCATGGAAACACCCTGAGTCAGTGGGGGAGCTTCCTGCCGGAAATACTTTTGGGCAACTGTGGCGGTTACGGGAGCAACCTGCGCAACATGGGTTCGCAGCGTGGGGTCAACTCCGGGCTCATTGAGTGCAACGTGACCGTTGACGCCGATGCCGAAAACCACCGCGTCAAGACCGCCGTGCTCAGCGAGGAATTGCTCTGCGCGCTCGCATTCCGTTTGGGGCTCTGCCATGCCGTCAAAGAGGAAGATGCTTCCGAAATCCATTTCGTTCAGGAAATGGCGGCGGAGGAAATCCGCCATAGCTCCGTCTGCATCCTGAGGCAGACCGCACCATTCGTCCATTGCAAAAAAGCTTGCCTTGGCGAAGGAGAGCTCGCCGGATTTCACCCGTGCCTTCAAAGCGTCAAAAACGGGAAAGGAGGATGTGCCGGCAGCAATGCAAAATGTCGCATCCGGTTTTTCTGCCAGAATTTCTGCCAAACGGTCTGCCACATAGCTGCCCAGTTCACTGTCATTGGGAAAACGGAGCATAGATCTTATCTCCAGTTATCCACAGGCTTTGCAGCATCGGATTTGTAGGGCAGAGCAACCTTGCGGCCTTCCTTGGCGGAAACATAAGCTGCGTGGATAACTTCCAGAACAGCCTTGCCCAGCTTGCCGTCGGAAACGGGCTTTTTGCCGTTGCGTACGCAGTCCACAAAATGACCCAGCTCCTGAGGATAGCCCTGATTGAATGCCTCTTCAAAAATGGGGAAGGTCCAGCCGTTGGTGGCGCCGGCCTTCTCGCTGGCGTAGTCATAGCCATCAAGGCTGTACATCTGGGAGGAGTTGCCCTGGAACAGGTCGGAGTAGCAAACGCCCTTTTCGCCGTAAACTTCAATGCAGTCCTGCATGCCGCCGTGCTTGACCCAGCTGTCCTCGCCTATGCAGAGAACGGTTTTTCCGTTGAGGTCAAATTCCAACTGAGTGACGGAATGATCTTCGCCGTCGGTGTCATGGTATACGCGCATAAAATTGCCGTATACGGACTTGGGAGTGGCGCCCTTGAGCATCCACATGAACCAGGCGATAGCGTGGCAGCCCATATCCATCATAACACCGCCGCCGGACTTATCGGATTCATAGAACCAACGGCTGTGAGGGCCGGAGTGCTTTTCGGCCTGCTTGAGCATATAAAGATCGCCAACAGCGCCGCTTTCAACGATAGCGCGAACGCGCTCATACTTGGGAGCAAAGCAAAGTTCTTCGGCATACATGAGCAGCTTTCCGTTTTCCTCGCAGGCGGCGATCATCTCGTCGGCCTCTTTAACGGAAAGGCAAAGGGGCTTTTCCACGATTATGTGCTTGCCGGCCTTTGCGGCCTTGAGGCAAACGCCGTGGTGCAGGAAGTTGGGGAGGCAAATGTCCACAATGTCACATTCGCATTCTGCAAGAAGCTTATCAACATCGTCGTAAGCGGCGGGAACACCCATTTTCTCGGCAAAGGCCTGAGCCTTGTCCAGATGGTGGGAATAAACGGCAACAACTTCGGCGTCATGAACGAAACGCTTGTAAGAGGTAACATGGATCTCGGAGATAAAACCGCAGCCGAGAACGGCAACTTTAGTCTTGCTCATAGGAAATCCTCCTGAATTATATTTATGGATTATATGTACTGACGCATGAAGCGATAGCTCTGCTCAATGCCGGAGCGAACGTCTTCGATGCAGCCTTCGAATGCCTTGTCCTCAACCTCGATAACGGCATAACCGGTATAGCGGATGTCGTTGAGGGCGCTGACAAATGCGCCGAAGTCTACACCGCCCATGCCGGGAAGCTTGGGAGAATGCCACAGAGTGGGGTAGGAGAAGCAGCCGTAATCATCCAGCTTGTCCTGATAGATCTTGATATCCTTGAAGTGGATGTGATAGATGCGGTCTTTGAACTCATATACGGGCTTGGTGTAGCTTGCACCGGTCAGGTAGGGGTGAGAGGGGTCAAGTGCCAGACCGAGAGCGGGGGAGGGGATGCGGCGGAACATCTCGCGCCAGATGGCGGGAGAGCAGGCAAGGTTATTGCCGCCGGGCCACTCGTTAACGGTGTAGAGCATGGGGCAGTTTTCGATACCGATGCGGACACCCTTTTCCTCGGCATAGGCTACGATGGGAGCCCAGACAACTTCAAACTTATCCAGGTTTTCTTCAACGGTCTTGTTCTTGTCCTTGCCGATGAAGGTGGTTACGGTTTTAACGCCCATAAATGCGGCAGCGTCGATGAGGCGGTAGATGTGCTTGATGGCAACATCAGCGGCTTCCTGATCGGCGTCCATTGCATTGGGATAATAACCGAGAGAGGCGATAGCTACACCCTTATCCTCGGCATATTTCTTATAGTAGAGCAGCTTTTCGTTGTCGCACTCGTTAAGGTCGATGTGGGTGATGCCTGCGTAGCGGCGGACAGCCTTGCCCTTGGGCCAGCAGCAAACTTCAACGCATTCAAAGCCAACCTTGGCGCAGTAGTCGATAACCTGCTCAAAGCTCTCGTCGGGGAGAATAGCGGAATGGAGACCAAGCTTCATCATAATAAAGTTCCTCCTAAAATAAATTATAAAGTTTTCAGTGTATCCTGCAGGAAGCGCACAGCCATACGGATATCCTCTGCGCCGTTTTTAACCTCGCGTTCGATGGTGAGATAACCGTCATAACCGATTTCCTTCAGTGCGTTCAGATAGGGGATCCAGCGTACAGAGCCCTCTCCGAGGGGAGTTTCAACGCATACTCCGCAGGTGGCTGCCCACTCAAGGCCGCCCTCGGCAAAGTTATGGTAGAAATCGGCGGGGGCGATTTTCTTGAGAGAATGACCGTCCTTTGCGTGGGTGTGGACTATGAGATTTCCGGCGGTTTTAACGGCGCTTACTTCATCGTCGGCACCTACCATGACAAGGTTTGCGGGGTCGTAGTTTATTCCTACACCGCCGCCGATCTTTTCAAGGAAACCGCGAAGGGTGGCAATGGCTTCGGGGCCGGTTTCAACAGCCACATAGGAGCCCATCTTACGGGCATATTCCCCGGCTTCACCCATGGCATCCAGCATGATCTGGTAGCGGGGGTCGGATTTGTCGCCGGGAACAACGCCGATATGGGTGGTGACGATGCGGCAGTCAACCATGTCCGCAAGGTCGATAACCTTCTTGAGATAGCTCAGCTTGTCGGGATTATCCTCGGCCTTTTCGAAACCGAAGCCTCCAAGCTCGCCGCAAAGAGCGGTGACAGTCTGTCCGCAGTCGCGTGCGGTATTGCGCACGGCTGCGATCATGTCCTTGGAAACGGTGCGGGGATCGAATTCGTCCGCGGCATAAACCTGAACGCCTTCGGCGCCGCAGCGCTGGGAGGTGCGGATGCCTTCTATAAGACCTACGCCGAACCAATCGGCAAGGGTAGCAATCTTAAACATAGGCCTTACTCCTCAACCTTGACCCAGCGGCCTTCCTTAGAGGAGCGAATGATAGCGTCGCAGAGAGTCATTTCGCGAAGACCGTCCTCAAAGGTTGCGAAGAGACCGCGGCTTGTGTCGCCCTTTTCGATGGCGGCATATATGGCCTTGAAGTTCTGCTTGAAGGTGTCGGGGAAGCCTTCAACATGTCCGCCGGGATAGCCGTTGACGGAGGCGGCCATGGGATCAAGCAGAGAAGGATCCTTGGGGATTTTCTGGTTATAACCTTCGCGGCGTCCTACCCAAAGGTCGTTGCTGTCTTCGCTGTCCCAGCGCAGAGAGCAGTTGCTGCCGCTGATGTTATAGGTGATCTGGTTCTTGCGGCCTGCGAATACCTGGTTGATGACGCAGGAGCCGATAGCGCCGTTATCAAAATGGAACAAAACTGCGCAATAGTCCTCGGTGTCGATGGGAACTTCTGCGTAATCCTCGGGGCGAAGAGCCATGCCGGAATAAGTGTCCACGGGCTTAAGGGGCTTTTTGCGGGTCTTATGGAAGGTGGCGAAATCTGCGAATACCTCGGTGGCGCGGAGACCGGCGGCGCTTTCCACCATGTCTATCCAGTGGGAGCCAATGTCGCCGAAGGCGCGGGATTCGCCGCTCACTTCGGGCTCAAGACGCCAGCTGTAGTCAGTGTCGAGGAAGAGCCAGTCCTGAAGATAGCTGCCGTGGACGCTGTAGATCTTTCCAACCTCGCCGCGCTCTATCATGGAGCGGGTCTGCATAACCTGAGGATACCAGCGGCAGTTGAAGTTTACGGCGTTGACGATATTGTACTTTTTGGCGCAGGCAACCAGTTCTCTGGCCTGCTCAACAGTGGTGGTCAGAGGCTTCTCGCATACAACGGCGATGCCGTGCTCCATGGCATACATTGCCATTTCATAGTGGGAGGCGTTGGGAGTGCAGATATGGACTACATCGGGCTTTTCGGTGTCCAGCATTTCCTTATAGTCATTGTAGCCTCTGGGTACGCAGTGTGCTTCAGCCTTGGCGGCTCCGCTGGGAAAATCGGCAACGGCAACAACGTCAACATTACCGAGACGGCGGAGTGCCTCAATATGGGCGGCACCAATAAATCCGACGCCTATTACGCAAGCCTTGAATCGTTTCACAAAAAGATCCCCCTTATTATTTATTGTTTTATTTTTCGTCATTTTCCGTGAAAGCTTTTGCAAGTTTTCAGATGGAATAAGTATACCTTATGTTGCAATTAAATGCAAGAGAAACTAGGCAGATTTGCAAATGATGAAAAGAATTGAAAAGTATTGAAAATAAATGAAAAAGATGCTACAATGTTTCCGTGCCAAATATGTTGCCCGGCTAAGCCTCGAAGTGGGATAGCGGGCTTGAAAAACAATACATAATTATGAAAGGAAATGATCATTATGAACAAAATCAAAGCTCAGGATATCGCCGATATGATCGACCATTCTCTGCTTAATCCCACCTTTACTCTGGACGAGATCAAAAGAGGCTGCGAAATCGCAAAGGAGTATAAGTGCATTTCCGTATGTCTGCGTCCCTGCGATGTTGAGTTCGCATCCGAGATACTGAAGGGCAGCGATGTTCTTATCACCACTGTTATCGGCTTCCCCCATGGCTCTAACCTGACCGAGGTCAAGGTTTACGAGACCAAGATGGCCATCGAGCAGGGCTGCGTGGAGGTTGACGTAGTGCTGAATATAGGCCGTCTGCTCTCCGGCGACTATGATTATGTTGAGAAGGATCTGAAGGCTGTTGTGGATGCGGCCCATGAGAAGAATGTTATCGTAAAGGTTATCTTTGAGAATGCTTATCTGACCGACGAGCAGAAAATGAAGGCCTGCGAGATCTGCACCCGCGTAGGCGCTGACTTCACCAAGACCTCCACCGGTTATGCCCCCTCCGGCGCAACCATTCATGACCTGAAGCTTATGCGCGCCAACACCGCTCCCAATATGCAGGTCAAGGCTGCAGGCGGCGTTCGCAAGCTGGATGACGCGCTGATGGTCAAAGCTGTTGGCGGCACCCGCTTCGGCTGCACCCGCACCGAGACTATGATGGCTGACGCCCGCGAGCGTGAAAAAGCCGGCACTCTGGTTCTGCCCGAGGTTACCGATGATATGGAATTCCCCGCCGTTCTGGCAGCCCGTGAGGGTAAATAAATTAAAAAATCGAGGAGAATGAGCGCATGGAAAACATAAAGGAAAAACTGATTGCCGCGACAAAATATGAGTCGCCCGTCCGCAAGGATTGGCGCATAGGCTGCATCGGCTCAGGCTTTATTATGGCTGACTGCCACCTGGAGTCCTACCGTGCTGCAGGCTTCAACCCTGTTGCCATTGCCTCCCGCACTCCCGCCAATGCAAAGGCTGTGGCCGAGCGTCATAGTATTCCCAAGGTATACGATACCTGGCAGGAAATGCTGAAGGATGAGTCCATCGAGATTCTTGACATTGCATATCCTCCCGATCAGCAGCTCGATATCGTCCGTGAGGCGGTAAAATGCCCCAACCTGAAGGGCATCCTTTGCCAGAAACCCATTGAAATGTCCATTGAAAATGCCCGCGAGATAGTCCGTTTGGGTGAGGAAAATGGCAAGGCTATCGCAGTTAACTCCAATATGCGCTGCGACCAGTCTATGCGTGCGCTGAAGTATTTGCTGGATACCGGAGAGCTGGGTGAGCCCGTTCTGGCTACCATTGAAATGCGCGCAATTCCCCACTGGCAGACCTTCCTGCAGGAGTATGACAAGCTGGAGATCTTCGGCATGGGCATTCACCATGTTGATATTTTCCGCTTCATGTTTGGCGACCCCGCCGAGATCACCGCTGTTTGCCGCACCGACCCCCGCACCAAGTTTGAGCATGTGGACGGCATTGTGCAGTTCACCTATAAATATGATAACGGCATTATGGCCACCTCTCTTGACGATGTTTGGGCATGGCCCGAAGAGCCCTGCGAGAAGGATATTTACATCAAGTGGCGTGTGGAAGGCACCGAGGGTATGGCTCAGGGCACCATTGGCTGGCCCAAGTATCCCGAACGCTGCCCCTCCACTCTCCGCTTCACTTCAAAGCGCTATCCCCATCAGTGGATAGAGCCCCAGTGGGATACCGTATGGTTCCCCGATGCGTTTGAGGGCACTATGGCTCAGCTGCTCCGGGCTGTTGAGCAGGGTACAGAGCCTGAAATCTCTGCCCGGGATAATGTCCACACCATCGCCTGCGTGGAAGCCTGCTATAAGTCCATTGCCGAAAAGCGCACAGTTGCTCTCAGCGAGCTGCTGCTGCCCACCGATTGATATTTAAGGAGGATTTAATAATGATAAACGTTGGTATTTTCACCGGTTATTATCCCTACAAGATGGATGAGGTTATTCGCCGCATCAAGGCCAGCGATTTCGGCTGCGTACAGCTGGACGTATCCTTCAAGGATTTTGACGCCGCCTACGAGCCCCTCACCGAGAAGAAGGCTCACGAGATCCGTGATGCCTTCCGCGACGCAAATCTTCCTGTAATCGCAGTTTCCGGCTACACCAACTTCATCCATCCCGATCCCGATATCCGCAAGCGCAACATCAATTATCTGAAGATGATGCTCCGCTATGCCCGCGATCTGGGCTGCCCCTATGTAGGCAGCGAGACCGGCACCTATAACCTTGAAAGTGACTGGGTATGGCACGATATGAACGCCAGCCCCAAGGTCTACGATGAGACCATTGAGATCATCCGCGATCTGGCTGAATTTGCCGGTCAGTGGGGCTCAACCTTCATCGTTGAAAACTATGTAAACAACGTTATCGGCTCCGTTGAGCAGGTTGAGCGTATGTTCAAGGATGTAAACAGCAAGCATCTGGGACTTATCTGCGACCCCACCAACTATTTTGATGAGAACACCATCAAGGATGTGGACGGCACTATCAACAAGATATTTGACCGTCTGAGTCCCTACATGAAGATAGCCCATGCCAAGGATATCAAGCTGGCCACCGATACCGGCGAAAAGCATGCCGATATTGATGCCGATGCTTCCCACTCCTTCCGCGGCTCCGGCGGCGTTGAGCTGCCTGCAGCAGGTCTGGGCATCCTGAACTATGAGCTCTATGTGAAGCGTCTGGCCGAAGAGCATCCCAATATCCCCCTTATTATCGAACATCTGGATGAGGGCGATATTGAGCGTGCAAAGCGCTTCACCGACAGTGTCCTCAAGCGCGTGGGCGTATAATTTCGGCATAAAACGGAGGAAAAACTATGCAATACCGTATCGGAATTGATCTGGGCGGCACTGCCATCAAGGCGGGTGTCGTGGATGAAAATAACGAAGTGGTGTTCAGCCACTCCCAGCCCACCGGCGAGGGTTTTGAGCAGGTTGTTGCAGACATGGCAAAGGCTGCGGAAACAGTTGCCGCTATGGCAGGGCTGAAGGTTTCCGATTTCCCCTGCGTCGGTGTCGGCACTCCCAGCTGCATCAACCCCAATACTGGCCGGCTGGTTTTCTCCAACAATACCAACTGGAGAGATATGCCTCTGCGTGAGGAACTTGAAAAGCACCTGCCTGTGCCCGTATATATCGGAAACGATGCAAACTGCGCTATCATCGGTGAAGCGGTGGCAGGTGCTGCCAAAGGCTGCCAGAGTGTTATTATGCTGACTCTGGGCACCGGCGTAGGCGGCGGCGTTATTCTGGGCGGAAAGCTCTTTGTAGGCGGAGACGGTATGGGAGCCGAACTGGGTCATGCTCCCGTAATGCATCAGGGCAATATGTGCACCTGCGGTATTCCCGGCTGCCTTGAGGCATATGCTTCCGTCACCGCATTGATTCAGCAGGCCGAGGAAGCTATGAAGGCCTATCCCGATTCTCTGCTCCATGCCCATGCAAAGGAAAACGGAGGAAAACTCAACGGACGCATTATTTTCGACTGCGCCCACGAGAATGACCCCGCAGCGCTGGCTGTACTGGATCAGTATGAGGAATATCTGGCAAACGGCATCGGCGGTCTTATCAATATTTTCCGTCCCGAGGTTTTCCTGATTGGCGGCGGCCTGTCCGCTCAGGGCGATTATCTCCTTGACCCCATTCGTGAAAAGGTAAAGAAGTATGTGTTTGCCTACGATATTATCGGCGCGCCTCCCATCGTAAAGGCCACCTTGGGTAATGCAGCCGGCACCATTGGCGCTGCATATCTGGACAGAATGTAATGTTATGCGTTTTGGAACAATAGGAACAAATTTTATTGCCCGGGAATTTCTCAGCGCAGGAGAGAGCCTTGAAGGCTTCTCTCTTGCCGCGGTGTATTCCCGGGACATGGAACGGGCAAAGGCTTTTGCCGGAGAGCGCCCCGGAGTACGGTGCGTAACGGATATTAATGAGCTTGCAGCTATGGAAAATGTGGACGGAGTTTATATTTCCTCCCCCAATCTCTTTCATGCTCAGCAGGCTGAACTGATGCTCCGGGCGGGAAAGCATGTGCTGCTGGAAAAGCCTGCATGCCCCGACAGGGAGACCTTTGCCAGCCTGCGCGCTCTGGCGGAGGAGAAGGGACTTGTGCTTCTTGAAGCTATGCGTCCTGCCTTCATGCCCGGCTTTGCTGTTTTGAAAAAAGCCATTGAGGAAGTGGGGAAGGTTCGTCGGGTATCTTTTACCTACTGCCAGTATTCCTCCCGCTATGACGCGTATAAGCGGGGCGTGGTGGAAAATGCCTTCAACCCCGCTCTTTGCAACGGCTCCCTGATGGATATAGGAGTTTACTGCATACACGCGCTGGTGGCGCTTTTCGGTATGCCCGAGAGGATCAGTGCCGTGGCCAACAGACTGGATAACGGTCTGGATAGCCAGGGCGGAGTTCTCTGCGTCTATCCCGAAATGCTCTCGGAGCTGAGCTGGTCCAAAATCGCCGACAGCCGCCGCAGCAATGAAATTCAGGGTGAGCAGGGAACCCTGCTTATTGACAGCATCACAAACCCCAAGGATATCGTCTTTGTGGGAAGGGATAAATCACAGCGGGTTATCTATCACGACCCGGACCCGGAATTTTTCAACATGAAGCATGAAATACGCTCTTTTATGGATTTTGCGGCAGCTTCCGCAGAAGGAAGCCGCCCTTGGGAAAGCCATAATCAAGTGACGGAGCAGGTGCTGGCTTTGATGGACGAGATACGTTCTCAAACGGGCATCGATTTCAGAAATAAGCACCAATGAAAGGGTGAGCGCAATGATCGCATCAGCGAGAAGTCTGTATATTTTGAAGCGGCTCAACGAGTCTGCGGTTGTGGACTATAAGAGTATTGCCCGGGAACTGGGCGTTTCTGAAGCCACGGTGAGACGCGACTTTGAGAAGCTGGAAGCTCAAGGAAAGCTGCGCCGGGTGCAAAGCGGTGCGATGCGCCCCGATGGGGACGGCTCGGACTTTGATGTGGAGCTGTCCATACGCGCAAAGCATAATATCAATCATGACGAGAAGATTGCTGTGGCCCGGGCGGCGGCAGAAGAGGTGCAGCCGGGAGAATGCGTTTTTCTTGATATGGGAACAAGCATTGCACCGATGATCTCCGTTTTGTTTTCCAAACCCATCCGTATCGTCACCTGCAACAATGTGGTGCTTCAGCGGGTATCTCCGGACACCAAGGCAGAGGTGTTTTCTCTGGGCGGACGCGTAGTCCCCCGGGATCAGATGATCGTGGGTCCCATGACGGAGAGCAATCTGGAGCAGTTCGGCTTTAACCGCGCCTTCATCGGCTGCATGGGCTTAAATCCCACCAATAATATCGTCTATGCAACGGATATGGAGTGTGTGCGGCTGAAGCAGGTTGCCATGAAAAACGCTGAGCACAGTTATCTT
This sequence comes from Oscillospiraceae bacterium, assembly GCA_045595025.1. Classification (GTDB taxonomy): domain Bacteria; phylum Bacillota; class Clostridia; order Oscillospirales; family Oscillospiraceae; genus SIG459. Next base: position 42,016 of record JAZNZR010000073.1, read on the forward strand.
TTGGCGGATAGCAGCAAGCTCAGCAAGGTGGGTCTTTTCCGCTTTGCAGGTGTTGATCTCTTTGAAAAGGTGTATATCAACGGTCCGAAGCCGGATGGAGATTTCCCGGAAAACATAGTGTTTGTCTGAGAAAAATAAGGCTGTCCATGCTTCGGCATGGGCAGCTTTGCAAAAATGCAATTTAGTATGAAATTAAATCGATAAATATAAAAGGGAGGAGTCAGTCCCCATGAAAACCAATGATCCCAGAAAAAAAGCAATATTAGAGTCCTTTAAGAACGGTTTGATCGTGTCCTGCCAGGTGCAGCATGATGATCCGATTTCTACCCCCGATATGCACGTAAAGATGGCAGAGGCGGCTGCCTGGGGCGGCGCGGTTGGCATTCGTGCCAATTCTCCCGAGCAGATCCGAGATATCAAAAAAGCGGTGGATCTGCCTGTTATCGGTCTCTATAAACAGTGGAAGGCGGGCACAGATGTGTTTATCACTCCCACCATGGAGGCTGTCCGCGAGGTCTATGAGGCAGGCGCAGAGATAATTGCTCTGGACTGCACCGATCAGATAACCGCGGAAGGTCGCCCCGCATGGGAACTGCTGCCCCAGGCTATGAAGGAATTCCCCGATGCTATGTTCTTTGCGGATGTATCCACCTATGAGGAGGCTGCCAGAGCAGTGGAGCTGGGTGCCGACATTGTAGGTCCCACTCTTTACGGATACACCGAGCAAACCAAGCATATTGAAGAGCCCAACATGCGTGAGTTTGCACGTATGTGCCGGGATTTCGGAGATAAGGTTTATATGATTATGGAGGGTCACATCTACTCTCCCGAGGATGCGATCAAGTGTCTTTATCTTGGCGCACACTCTGTTGTGGTGGGCAGTGCCATCACCCGCCCCCACCTGATTACCAAGAGATTCACCGATCTTATGGGCTGCTATAAGACCAACTGGCGCGATGCTGAAAGGAGTGCACACTGATTATGGCTTTCCATGCCGAAACTGCTCAAAACGTAGAGGTCAGCATTAAAATCCCTCCCGAGTTGCCGCCTATGGAGCAGCTTTCCCTGATGGAACGTTATACCGAAGCTCATAAAAACAGCGGGAAAAGCAAGGAGGAGAGGGAAATCGCCTGTCTGCGGGTGCTCTATCCCAAACTCTTCCGCTCTATTCAGGAGGAAGACCTGTTTGCTGGCCGTCTGGATTTTCTTCCTATTGGCTTTGGCTGCGTAACATCTGTGGGCGGTGTGGGACATTACTGTGTGTTCAACAAGCTGACAAAATTTAAGCAGCAGATACCGGAAGAGGAGCATTACAGGGTTGATGCCCTCTATAGCTATTGGCTTGACCACGATGTCAAGACCAAGTACTGCAAGGATGCCCTGAAGGATGACATCGTAGGCATGTTTATTGACTGCGACTATCCTCTCATCGCCACTGCCCGCCTTTCCGGCATGATGCTGGATTACCGCAGTCTGATGGATCTGGGAATAGGCGGAATACGCAGCAGGATTCACTCTCTGCAGGAAGAGAAGGGTGATAAGCCCTTCTATCGCGCCTGCCTGAGCTGCCTTGACCTTTTCGGGGACTGCGCCGATGCCCTTGCGGATAAGGCCGCAGCCCTGCTCGATGGGGCAGGAGAGCAGCGCCGCAGGGATCTGCAGCGTATGATTGATGCCCTTGGAAAAATCAAGACGGAGCGCCCCGAGACCTTTTTTGAGGCTCTCCAGCTGTTCTGGCTCTATGCCCTTCTTGCGGGAGTCATCAATTACGGACGAATGGATGATGTTCTGGGCCCCTTCCTGCAGAAGGATCTCGATGAGGGACGAATAGACGAGGCGGAGGCATTCCGTCTTCTCAAATCCCTCTGGACCATGATAGAAAACCGCAGAACAACCGTTAACGGAAGAATTATCGTAGGCGGACGGGGCAGACGCGACAGCGAGGCGGCAGATACATTTACCCGCATTGCAATGAAGGTTGCCGCTGACTGCCGTTATGTTGAGCCTCAGTTCACCCTGCGCTTTGACAAAAATACTCCCGAGGACATAATGGACGCCGCTCTGGATACCATCGGAAAGGGCGCTACATATCCCACTCTCTATAATGATGATGTGAATATCCCCGCCGTTATGCACGCTATGCGCGTGGACGAAAAGACGGCAGAGCAGTATGTGCCCTTCGGCTGCGGTGAGTTTGTTATTCAGGGACAGAGCACGGGCACACCCAACACCTGCATCAATCTTCTGAAGATACTTCAGATGGCCATTAACGGCGGCATTGACCCCAAGGACGGAATTGATAAGAGCGACGGAATTGAGCTTCTTCCTGCGGAAAAGCTGGATAGCTTTGAGGCGCTTTTCGACCAGTATCGCCGCCTTGTGGAGCATTATCTGGATCTTTCCGTGGCTGCCCAGACCCGTTCCTATGAAATTATGAATCAGGAGGTTTCCTTCCTGTTTACCAGCATCCTTATGGAGGACTGTCTGGGACGCGGGCTGGCTGTGCTGGAGGGAGGCATCCGCTATCTGGGCGGCACCAACGAAACCTATGGCAATATCAATGTTTCCGATTCTCTCACCGCCATTGAACAGCTGGTTTATGAGCGCAAAATAGTTTCTCTGCCCCAGCTGCGCGATGCGGCCAAGGAGAACTTCGCGGGACAGGAATGGCTTCGCCGTCAGCTTTGGGAGTGCCCCAAATACGGCAACGATGATCCCCGTGCCGACGATATGGCTGACAGAGTGTTCCGCTTCGTGGCCAACGGAGTCCGTGACCGCGGCATTGAAGCCGGAATGCAGTATTATCTGATAGTTATAAGCAATAACCAGCTCAACACCGAGTGGGGAAGGAAAACCTCCGCCTCCTATGACGGACGCCGGGACGGTCAGTTTATGAATCCCGCCAATAACCCTCAGGGCGGGGCAAACCAGAACGGTCCCACCGCTATGCTCAATTCTCTTGCCCGCTTTGACGCAGCTCTTCATGGCGGAAGCGTGCAGAATATTAAATTCACTCCGGACTTCTTTAACGGTCGCCGTGAGCTTATAAAGCAGATGTTCCGGGTTTACTTTGACCGTGGCGGCTGCCACCTGATGGTCACCGTTGTTGACCGTGGCGTGCTTGAGGCCGCGGTGGAGCGTCCCGAGGAATATCGGGATCTGATCGTTCGTGTTTCCGGCTTCTCCGCCGTGTTTGTAAACCTTGAATCCGATATTCAGCAGGAGCTTATGAGCAGGGTGCTTTATGGATAAGCGGACACCTATAGTAACCGAGATAGAGCGCAGCGCTATCCATGATGGGCCGGGTCTTCGAACTGTGGTATTTCTGCAGGGCTGCCCCCTGCACTGCTTCTGGTGCTGTAACCCCGAGACCCGCCCCATAAGACCCGTTTTGCTCCATAACCGCAAGCTTTGCGTTGGCTGCGGTGCCTGCATAAGCCAATGTCCCAATGCCGCCATTTCCTTTAGCGGCGGAAAAGCGGTGGTGGATAGGCTCGTATGCTGCGGCTGCGGAAACTGTGTGGATATTTGCCCTGTGGGGGCAAATGCCATGTCGGGCAGGGAGATGCCTCTTGCGGATGTTTTAGACGTGGCAGAGCGTGACCGGGCATATTATGAATCCACAGGCGGAGGTCTTACCTTGTCCGGCGGCGAACCGCTTATGCAGCCATCGGCGGTGGCGTTGCTGAAAATGGCTGCAGAGCGGAATTTATCCACATGGCTGGAGACTACAGCCTTTGTGCCCAGAGCGGTTTTGGAAGAGGCCGCAAAGTATGCCAAGGGCTTCTATGTGGATTATAAGCACCCCGATGCCGAAGCTTTGAAACGTGAAACCGGCGGGGATTTGGCTGTGGTCGAAGGCAATATTCGCTTTTTGGTAGAAAAAGGGGCGAATGTCACCCTGCGGACACCGGTGATACCGGGCTTTAACGATGATAGGGAAATTCTGCGCCGCTGCCTGGCTTTTTCCGCTTCTCTGGGGCTTAAAAAGCATGTGCTGCTTCCTTATCACAGTCTGGGGCGCGGAAAATATGAAAAACTGGATTTGGACTACCCTATGGACTCCGTTCCCAACATGCAGGCCGGGGAATTGGAAGATATGATAGCCGTAGGGGCAGATATGGGGCTTGAGATACAAATCGGAGGATAAATATGTTTTTGCTGGAGCCGGTAAGTAAAGATTACATATGGGGCGGAACTCTCCTGAGAGAGCGCTTCGGAAAAACAGGGGAGGGAGCCGTGGTGGCGGAAAGCTGGGAGCTTTCCACCCATCCCGACGGACTTACTCTGCTGAAAGGCAGAGAGGAGAGCCTGCGCTGTTATCTGAAAAATAATCCCGGCGCTGGAGGAAACTGCGTTGCGGAAAACGGAGAGACTCCCATATTGGTCAAGCTTATCGACGCTCAAAAAGCCTTGTCCGTGCAGGTGCATCCGGACGATGCCTATGCTGCCAAAATTGGGCAGCGGGGCAAAACGGAGCTTTGGCATATTCTGGATGCACAGCCGGGAGCGGGTATTTATCTAGGTGTGAAGGAGCCGGTCAGCCGGGAGGAATTCAAAAAGCATATTTCCGAAAACACTGTGGAGCAGATTCTTCGCTGGGTACCGGTCAAGGCGGGGGAAAGCTACTATATACCGGCAGGAACTCTCCACGCTATAGGGGCGGGCTGCCTGATTTATGAGGTGCAGCAAAGCTCCAATCTGACTTACCGGGTGTATGATTACGGCCGCCTCGGTGCGGACGGAAAGCCCCGCCAGCTCCATATTGAGGATGCACTGGCAGTTTCCGTGCTTACTCATGTGGACACCGCTCCTTTGGGAAAAAATGAGGCGGAGGGAATTATTGCCGACTGCCCCTATTTCACCCTCAGGGAGCTCTCTGTGGAAAAGAACAGCAAATTTACAGCTCCTGAGAACAGCTTCTGCCACCTGCTTTGCAAGGAGGGAGAAGTGCTTGCCTCTCAGGGCGAGGATAATTATGTTCTTGCCCCCGGCACCGGAGCTTTTCTCAATGCCGGAGAGGAAATTCTTCTCCGGGGCAAGGGGAAAATATTGGCTGTCAGCGGCGTGTCCCCCTGACGCGGACAGAATATTCTTGCACATTTCCTCAAAATGATGCATACTGGGCAAAAGCCATTTTAGCTTATTCCATAAAAAAGGAGCATGAGAAGCTTGGTTAAAGTTGAGCATCTTGTGAAATATTACGGAGAAAAGGAGGTCCTTTCGGACATCAGCTTTTCTATCCGTGAGGGTGAAGTTGTCGGCCTGCTGGGTCTCAACGGCGTAGGCAAATCCACCACTATGAATATTCTTACAGGCTATCTGAGCGCCACCTCCGGCAGCGTAAAGATAGACGGACACGATATCCTTGCCGATGCCAACGCGGCAAAGCGCAATATAGGATATCTGCCTGAACTGTTTGCTTTTTACCCTGAAATGAGGGTGAATGAATATCTTGAGTTCTGCTGCGACCTGAAAGGGGTCACAAAGAACAAAAAAGAGCGGCGGGAGCATCTGGATGCTATCTGCCAGCGGGTTGGTTTGAGCCATGTCCGGGGCAGAATGATCCGCAATCTTTCCAAGGGTTATAAACAGCGCGTGGGCTTTGCCCAGGCGCTTGTAGGCAGTCCCAAGGTTCTCGTTCTGGACGAGCCTACCGTGGGTCTGGACCCCTCCCAGATCATTGAAATCCGCGAGCTTATCCGCTCTGCGGGCAAATCAAGCACGGTTATCGTGTCTTCCCATATTCTCAGTGAAATTCAGGCTATTTGCGACCGCGTGATCGTAATTCACGGGGGAAAAGTTATAGCGGACGATACCCCCGAAAGCCTTTCCCGTATGATTCTTGCCACCCACAGAGTGGTGGTGCGCATTTTAGGAGAACCCGAAAAGGTGACCGAAGTGCTGAAAGCAACTCCCGGTGTGCTGAAGGTTACCTGCCTCAGCGAGAAAGAACCCGGAGCCTATGATTATCGGATAGACGGCGAGCCCAACACCGATATTCGCGCAGATGTTTTCCGCTGCCTTGCAAAGGCGGATCTGCCCTTGCTTTGCACATATAACAATGAACTTTCTCTGGAGGATGTTTTCCTCCATTTGATTGGCGATACACAGTCACAGCAGAAAGGGGGCGAGGAGAAGTGACAGCCGTTTTTAAGCGTGAGGTCCGCGCCTATTTTCAGTCTCCCCTTGGATATGTATTCATTGCGGTAATGTATTTCTTCACCGCCTATTATTTCTTCACCTATAATCTCTACAATAACACAACGGATATGTCTGCCCTTTTCAATCAGCTGTTTTCTGTTGTGCTGTTTTTGGTGCCCATTCTCACCATGCGTCTGATGAGCGAGGATAAGCGGGCAAGAACCGACCAGCTGCTCCTTACCGCGCCCGTTTCCAGAATAGGAATAGTGCTGGGAAAATATTTCTCCGCGCTGTGTGTTTATCTTGTGGCTATTTCCGCCTCTTTGCTGATGGCTGTGGTGCTCTCTGTTTACGGAACGCCCGATTGGCCCGTTATAATCGGCAATATCATAGGACTTATCCTGTTGGGCGCTGCCCTGATAGCGATTTGCATGTTCCTTTCCTCCATTACGGAAAGCCAGGTTATTGCCGCGGTATCAGGCTTCGCGGTAAGCCTTTTCCTGGTGCTGGTGGACGCGCTTATCTATGTGGTTTCCGGAGAGCTTTTCCAGAAGATTTTCTCCTACATGTCCTTCAACGGACGCTATTACGGCTTTACCATCGGCATAATTGATTTTTCCAATGTGCTGTTTTTCCTGAGCATTGCGGCCATGTTCGTTCTGCTTACCTCGGCGGTGCTTGAAAAGCGCCGCTGGAGCTGATGGAGGTGACGGCATGAAAATCAGAAACGGCAAAAAGATGAGCTTCATCTTTACCATTATCATTGTGCTTTTGATCGTGTCGGTGTTCCTGCTTAACGCTGTGGCGCTGGTTCTCTCCAACAGATACCCTCTGGCAATCGACCTTACAGCCAACGCTGTCTATGAGATAGGCGATGAAACCAAAGCGGTGCTTGATTCTCTCAGCGAAAATGTGACAATCGATGTACTGGCCTCGGAAAAAGCCTTTGCCGGAGACTCCTATCTGGTTCAGGCAAAATATATTATGGACCGTTATCCCCAGTACAGTGACCGGGTGACTCTGAGATATATCGACTATGCCGCTGACCCCAGCTATGCTGCAGGTCATCCCGATTTGAGCCTGACGGAGGGCGACATTATTGTCTCCGCCAAGGATAATGTAAAACAAATTACCCTTAAATCCCTGTTCAACTATGCGTATACTGCCAGTGGCTCTCTGACTGTGGAATCTTCCCGTGCGGAAGAGGCTGTCACCGGAGCGATAATGAGCGTGCTAAGCGATGATGAGGTTTGTATCGGCGTTATCAGCGGCCACGGCGAGCAGTCTATGAGCAATTTCACCGCATTGCTTGTGAACAATAACTATGTGCTTGAAAGTGCAGTGCTTGCAACGGATGACCTTTCCGGTTTTGATGCACTGATGCTGCTGGCACCCCAGACCGATTTGTCCGAGGACGATGTACGCACTCTGGAAGCATATTTGTATAATGGCGGCGAGTACGGACGCACACTGCTTTATACCGCCTCCATTTCCCAGAGCCAGCTTCCCAACATTGAAACTCTGATAGGCGAGTGGGGCGTTGCCATCGGAAACGGAATTATATTCGAAACAAAGGCTGAGCGCACCTATCAGTACCAGCCCTTCTATCCTGTTGCGGACCATTCTTCCTCCACTTATCAGGATATGCTGATAGACTCCAGCGCCCCCATGCTTATGCCTATGTCCAGACCTCTGGAGCTGCTTTTTGCTTCCCGGGACGGACAGTATACGGAAACTCTGCTTTCCTTCGGTGAAACTGCGGGTGTGCGTCCCATAGATGCAGGGGATGATTTCAGCGCAGAGGAGGCCGAAAAGTGGGGGCCCATACCTGCCATGGTGCTTGCCAGCCGCTGTGTGTATGTTAACGGCGAACTTGATAAGCGTTCCTCCATTATCGTATCCGGCTCCACCTCAATGCTTGAGGAGCTTTGCATCCAGAATTCTTCTCTGGCTAACAGCCCCTATATGGTTAATCTTTTGGGTGATATGACCGAAAAAGAGGAGTCCATAGTTATCGCGCCCAAATCTCTGGCGGGAAAAACCCTGGGCATTACCACGGCGCAGGTTACAAGACTTGGCGTTATTCTTGGCGGCATACTGCCTTTGGGAATTCTGCTGGCAGGCGTTGGCGTATGGCTGTATCGGAGGTATAAGTAATGAAAAAACTGCTTCGTCTTCTGATTGCAGAGATCGTCATAGTGGTGGTTTTGCTGGCCGCACTGATTGGTCTTATTCTGAATCCTCCCGGCAGCGAGGCGGAAAGCTATGTCTTTGCCGACCGCTCTGCCACGGAAATCGTGTCTATCCATGTGGAGCATGAGGCGGGAGCAATCGACATCAAGAGCCAGAATGGCGGCTTTATGATCGACGGTGTCCCCTCCGAGCTTGTGGATATTGAAACCTTTATCGAGTTTTTGAGCGCATGCAGCGAGGTTTCTGCCCTGCAAAAGGTGGATGCCGATAAAAAAGACCTTGCAGAGTTCGGCCTTGCGCCCTGTAAGGCATGGGTGCTTGTGACCTATACCGACGGTCAGGAACTTAGCCTTCAGCTGGGAAGCCAGGAGCGCGTATCGGGAAATTATTATTTCTCCGTGGACGGGCAGGAGGGCATTTACCTGATATCGGGGGAGACTGCGGAATATTACCTTATGGTGAAAGAATCCTTCATCTCCTTCTATGTCACTCCTGAACTTAAGGTGTCCAGCCCCCTGTCCGCAGTGGGTGATGTGACCTTCAGCGGCGGACCTCTGGAAGAGAGCGTGACCATTGAATCCGTAGGTTTCGGTGATGAGGAAATCCGCGAGATGGCCCGCTCCTTCGGCGCTGCTACCCATATTGTCCGCGGCAACGGCGTGTATGAGCTGGACCAAAGCTACGGTCTTGAAATGCTCACGCCTTTGTGCGGCATGACCGGTGACAGCATTATGTATTACGGTCTGACTCCCGAGCAGGAAAATGCCATGGGCTTTGCAAATCCCTATATGCAGGTTGCCTTTGACTATAAAAACGGCACCGCGGAAGCTGCTCCCTATGTGCTGCGTTTTCTGCCTGCTATTGAAGATGGGTCTTATTTCTATGTAAATGCTGCCGGCAGCGGCCTTGTCTTCCTGATTGCAAGACCTGCCTTTATGGATATTGTCTATGAAAAGCTTCTGCTTCGCTGGTTTGTATCGCCCCTGCTGATGGATGTTTCCGGCATCACTGTGGAAAGCGGAGATAAGGTTTATGACTTTACCATCGACGGAAGCGATGCAAAAAATCCCATTGCCGCTCTCAACGGCGAAACGGTGGATATTTCTCTGTTCCGCAGCCTGTTTCAGCTTTTGAACAGTGCCGCCGCCGACGGAGACTATCTGGGTGTTCAGCCCCAGAGCTCTGAAAAAGCCCTTATGACGGTAACTTACCATTATACTGAAGGCAAGAGCGACGATGTAATTGCCCTTTATCCCGGAAGCACCAGACGCGTAAATGTATATGTCAACGGTGTTTGCGAATTCGGAATGAAGGATGCTTATGTGGAAAGGGTGACTCAGGCGCTGACTGCCATTGAAGCAGGAGAGAGCTTTGACATCAACTGGTGAGGTTTTGATTGTTAATTGTTGCACTATTGGGCATAATTTGCTTGCAATAATGTGCGCCTTTTGGTACAATGTGTGAGTAATATTGGGTTTTTCCAACATTTTATAGCCTGGAGTGATATGTGTTGAAAGAAAGTAAACTGAAAGTTGCTATTATCAGCTGCGGCATGATCACCAATGCTGCCCACATTCCTGCATACCGCAATCTGGGTGACAAGGTTGACCTTGTGGCTGTTTGCGACATTAATCCCGTTTCTGCGGAGCAGACTGCCAAGCGCCACGGTATTCCCAACTGGTATATCGATGCGGAAGAGATGCTTCAGAAGGAGAAACCCGATCTTGTTTCTGTGTGCACTCCCAATGCCTTACATAAGAAGATGACCATGCTGGCGCTGTCTTACGGCTGCCATGTGGCCTGCGAAAAGCCCATTGCATTCACCTATGCGGATGCAAAGGAAATGTTCGAATATGCCCGGGAGAAAAACCGTGTGCTTTTTGCCTGTCAGGTAGTGCGTTATAATCAGGAATATCAGTTCGCCAAGGAAATGATGGAAGATGGCGTTCTCGGTGATGTCTACTTCTCTGAGTTTTCTCTGATTCGCCGCCGCGGCGTGCCCAAGTGGGGCGCATTCCACAGGAAGGATGCCAACGGAGGCGGCGTGCTGTGCGATCTGGGCGTTCACCTGATCGATGCTGCCCTTTGGGTAATGGGCAATCCCGGCTTTGTCTCCATTTCCGGCACTTCCTCCTCCCGCATTGCCCGCAATGAACAGGGGGTTATCACAAGCCTTGCCGAAAGCGGAGCTCCTGCCGGAGTGTTTAATGCCAGACCTTATTCTCCCGAAGAATTCGAGGTAGAAGAATTTGCCGCAGGTAATATCCGTCTGGATAACGGCTGCTGCATCAACTTCAAAACCTCCTGGGCTGTAAACCTGCCTCCCGAGTATTCTATGTCCTTTGCAGGCAGCAAGGCCGGTTTGCTGCTGCCCAAGATGGAGATTTTGACTACCATGGGTAAGTACCAGACCAATGTTCAGCCCCGTCTGTTCCCCGAGGAAGCCCGCTTTGCAAAAGAGCCTTTCCCCGGCCATTCCTATCTGTTTGAAAATGCCGTGGATCATATCCTGACCGGCTCTCCTCTTGCTGTAAAGCCCGAGGAAACCTTGACTGTTGCCGCTATTATCGATGCATTCTATCTCTCCGCTGCGGAGAACCGCGAAGTTCGCGCTGAAGAGATTCTCAAATAATTATTGATAATTAGGAAGGAGCGACCCCCAGTATGAAAGTTGGACTTTATTCTATTTCCTGTTCCGGCACCTGGTTTAATGACCGCCCCGCACTCACTGTTGAGGAGTTTATCGATACCGCCAAGAAATTTGGCTATGACGGTGTTGAAATTGACCTGAAGCGTCCCCACGGCTCTCCCATTGACCTTGACGAAAAGCGCTGCAAGGAAATCCGCGAGTATGCTGCCAAGCAGGGATTGGAAATTTGCGGCGTTGCTGCAAACAACAATTTTGCATCTATCGTTCCTGAGCATATTGAAAATGAGCTCCTCATGGTGAAGGAGCAGATCCGCGTTGCAAAGCAGCTTGGCGCTCCCGTTCTCCGTGTGTTCGCCTGCTGGCGCGGCATTGTGATGAAAGATGGCGTTGCCACCTATGAAATCACCGGTAAGCACCATACATATTACGGCGCACTTGACCATGAGCTCCGTCTGAGCATTGTCAACTGCCTGAAGGAAGCTGCAAAATGGGCAGAGGAGGCAGGCGTTATCCTGGCTCTCCAGAACCATCATCCCATCATTGATGAATACACCGATATGATCGATCTGGTCAAGTGGGTGGATTCTCCCTGGGTTCAGTGCTGTCTGGATGCTCCCTGCTGCGGCTGGACCGAGAAGCGCCAGAGTGATGAATATATCACCAAGGCAGTTTATGATGTTGGCAAGATGCAGATGATCAGCCACGCAAATGCTGAGTTCGTTGAGAATGAGGACGGATCTATCCATATGATCTCCTTTGATCCCCATCTTCAGCCCGTGCTGACCAACTATCCTGCCTTTATCAAGGCTCTGAAGGAAATCGGCTATGACGGATACATCAACTATGAGTTCTGCCATATGCCCTTCCAGAACGGAAAAGTTCTCGGCTATAACGACTATATCGAAGATCAGATCCGCATTGCCCAGAAGTATTTCCGCGGCCTGATCGAAAACGCCTGATTTTCGGGCAAACATTCTTTTGATAATCATGGGGGAGGAAGACCCCTGATTATATAACAAAACTCTTAAGGAGGAAACACAATGAAGAAGTACCTGGCACTGGTTCTTGCTCTCGTTATGCTGTTCGCTCTGGTTGCTTGCGGCAACGAAGCTCCCGCAGCTCCTGCTGATCCCGCAGCTCCTGCAGCTCCCGCTGATCCCGCAGCTCCTGCAGCTCCCGAAGCAAAAACCGAACTCAAGCTCGCCTCTCATAACGCTGTTATCGAGGGCAACCCCTATCGTATCCGCTATGAGGCTGACATCCAGGAAGCAGCTGCAGCTGCTGCTGATCACGGCCTGACCGTTACCTACGCATCCTTCGTTTCCAACTGGGACGCTGCTACCGAGTCTCAGCAGATCGAGAACTCCATCAACGAGGGCTATGACATCATCCTTGTCAACCCCGTTTCTTCCACCGGTCTTGATCCCATCATCGAGAAGGCTCAGGATGCAGGCATCGTCTACATCAATGCTGACTGCGAGTACACCTCTACCGATGTTAACGTTCTGAACGTTTGCACCGACCAGTACTACCTCGGCTACACCACCGCTAAGTATGCAGGCGAAGTCCTTGGCGAAGGCGCTAAGGTCATCATGATCGCTGCTCTGGATGGCAACTCTGCAAACACCGACCGTCAGGCTGGTTTTGAGAAGGGCATCGAAGAGGCAGGTCTGGAAGTCGTTGGCGGCCAGTACAACCATGACTGGGACGCTGTTAAGGCTCAGCAGATCATGACCGAAATCCTCAACTCCGGTCTGGAGTTCGACGGTATCCTCATTTCTCAGTGCGCTGAGGCTGCTCTGGCTGCTTATGATGCTGCCGGTGCTGCATATCCCAAGTTCATCGGCTTCAACGATACCGGTGAGTTCATGCAGCGTATGCTTAAGCTGAATGCTGACGAGAAGAAGATGGACTTCATGGTCCTGTCCAACCCTCCCGGAGTTGGCGCTTCTGCTCTGAACTTCGGTCTTAACATGATCCTGGGCAAGGAGCTCAAGGATGACGTTTACACCATCCCCGAGATCCACTCCATCCGTCTGCCCTCCAAGGTCGCTTACACCTATGACGACATCAACAACGCCGAGTTCAAGGCAATGGCTGAAGGCATGGCTCCTGGCGATGCTATCACCTATTGGCTCACCATCGACGAAGTTGCTGAACTCTACTTCAAGTAAGCAATTCTTCATCCCCATTGAGTTTTAACTAACCGCTTGGCCGGCGGAATAACATTATTCCGCCGGCCAAATTTCTATCAGGGTGTTCCATCCCCGGATGGGTTCGGAAAAGCGCCCCTCGCCAACATGAGGAGAGAGGCGGTTTTGCGAAAAACCACACAACAATAAGCTATAAACAAGGAATTTTAAAGCGGGAGGAGAGTAATTCATGTTTGAGTTACGCGCAATCGAAAAGCGGTTCGATGCAGTAGTAGCCCTTAATGGCGCTCATCTGCAGGTTGAACCCGGCGAGATTCGCGCACTGCTGGGTTCCAACGGTTCTGGTAAATCCACTATGATCAAGGTTCTGGCGGGATTGGTCAATCCCAACAAGGGTCAGGTGCTGATTGACGGAAACCCGGTGACGATCCAGAACGGACAGGACTCCAGAAAGCTTGGAATTGCAACCGCATTCCAGGATCTGAGCCTGATCCCCACCATGAGTGTGCGCGATAACATTCTGCTTGGCAACGAGCCTCGCAATAAGTTAGGAATGGTGGACAAGAAGGCTGCTGATGAGCTGATTGATTCACTGTTGAAGCGTTTTAAGATCGACTGTGATCCCAATGCCTATGTACAGACTCTCATGCCCTCTGTTCAGACAATGCTCGAGGTGGCCAAGGCTGTTTCACTGAAGCCCCGTCTGCTGCTTCTGGACGAGGTTACCGCATCTCTCCACTATGATGAGATCGAAGTTCTTTTCTCTGTTATGCGTGAGCTGAAAGAGGAAGGCGTAGCTATGCTCTATGTTACCCACCGCATGAACGAGGTGTTCCAGATTTGCGACACCACCACCATCATGCGCAGCGGTGAAACCGTCACTGAGGGTAAGATGAGCGACTTCACTCTGGACGATATCGTATACTACATGACCGGTCAGCGTCCCGAGGCAGATGCCAAGGGCGCAGGTGAGCACGCTGAAAAGGCTGACGGAGAAGTTCTGCTTGATGTGCAGGGCATGACTGTATTCCCCAAGGTCCGCAATCTCTCCATGCGCGCATATAAGGGCGAGATCGTCGGTATCGGCGGTCTGCAGGGACAGGGTCAGTCCGAGTTTATCCGTGCACTGCTGGGTGCTGAAACCGTTGAAGACGGCACCATCATTTATGATGGCAAGGAAGTTAAGTTCAAGTCTCCCGCCGCCGCCGTCGTGAACGGAATGGGCTTCATTTCCGGTGAGCGTAACAGAGAGGCAATGTTCCCTCTGCGCACCATCGAGGAAAACATCATTGCAGGTAAGGTGGCCAAGGGCAATCTCTTTGCCTTTATGACCAATAAGTCCAACCATGCCTTTGCCAATGATGCCGTTGAGAAATACAGCATCAAGATCGGTGAGCTGAGCCATCCCGCAAACTCTCTGTCCGGCGGTAACCAGCAGAAACTTGTTGTTGCCCGTTGGATCGCTATGCAGCCCAAGCTGCTGCTTCTGGACGACCCCACCAAGGGTGTTGATATACATTCCAGACAGGAGATCCATCGCATTCTCCGCAAGTGCGCAGATGAGGGAATGACCGTTATCATCTCCTCCAGTGAATCTGAGGAGCTGCTGGCTGTTTCTGACCGCATCTACGTATTCTATGAAGGCGCAGTCAGCGCTGTTCTTTCCGGCGCAAATAAGACCCCCGAGGCACTTGTTGCCGCCATGATGGGCATGACTGAATGAGAAGGGAGGCACTTGAAATGACAAAAATTAAATCCACTCTTCAGCGCTTCCGCAGATCTCCCGCTTTTGCAGGTTTTATCCTGTTCGTTGTAGCATTCATTCTCAATGCCGCACTTCAGGGACCTTCTGCATTCTTCACTGTAAGAACCTTTAATACTCTTTTCGCAAAGAACGTACCTTTCATTCTGGTCACCATCGGTCAGGCTCTGCTGCTTATGTCCGGTACCATGGATATTTCCTGCGGCGTTCAGGTCGCTCTGGTCAATGTCGTGGTTATAATGAGCGGTCAGAGAATGGGTCTGCCTTTCCTGGTATGCTGCCTGCTGGGCATTGTTGCTGCAATGCTTGCCAGTGTGATTTGCTGGGTTTGCTGCTCCATATTCCGCCTCCCCGCACTTTTGGCCAGCTATGCGCTCACCTTTGCTATTAAGGGTATCAACGTTATGATTATGGACGTACCTCAGGGCAAGGTTGAAAAAGTTTTCTATAAAGCTTATGACAGCCAGCTTTTCGGCTTCATACCGGTGTCGGCTCTTGCCCTTGTATTGGTGCTTCTGATCTGGCTCTATGTTAAACGCACAAAATTCGGATCGCATATCTATGCGGTTGGTGCCAATCCCAGAAACGCATTTGCAGCCGGCATCAGCCCCGCCGGAGTTCAGCTTAAGGCTTTCCTCCTGAAGGGTCTGTTCACCGGTATCGCCGGCATCTGCATTACCCTGATGATCGCTTCCGGCAACCCGCTGCAGGCTGAGGACTACGGTATACGTTCTCTCTCCGCCTGTATTTTGGGCGGCTTGGGCTTCGGCGGCTGGGGTTCTGTTGCCTGCGGTGTATTTGGCGCCGGCTTCTATGTTCTCATTCAGAACTCCGTTTACTATTTCTTCTCCCTGCTTGTTAAGCTTATACCCGGCTTCGCCGTCAGCAGCTACTGGCAGAATTTCGTTACTGACATCATCATATTCCTGGGTCTGCTGATGACTATCGTTACCGCTAAGGGTCAGCGTGAGGCACTGAAGCAGGGCATCGTTCGTCAGTTCAAGCGCGAGCCTTATGAAGCAGAGGCTAAAGAAGTAAAAGGGGGTGAGGGCAAATGAAAAATCCCAGCTTGACCGCTAAACTTACCTTTGGTCAGCGCCTCGGCGTCTTCGTTAAGAAGAGCCCCGCCCGTATGGCATTTATCATTGCCGTCTTCCTCTATCTGGTAACCGTTGCCATCAATCCTGCCGCTTTCAACGCCAGTGCAATAGGCTCTATTATTATGCTGACTCTTCTGCTGAGCTTTGCATCTGCCGGACAGACTATCGTTCTGATCGGCGGCGGCATGGACTTCGGTGTTGGTGCAGTTATGTCCTCCGCGGCTATTCTGACCACCACCATCATGAACGCTCAGGACGGTCATTTCTTCCAGCTGCTTATTACCGCTCTGGCAATGGGCGCACTGGTTGGTCTGCTTAACGGTATCTGCAGCGTAAAGATCGGTCTGCCCCCCATGATCGTTACCATGGCAATAGCCAATGTTGTCACCCGTATGCAGTACGTGCTTACCGAGGGCAGCCCCATGGGCTATGCCGGTCCCCAGTTCATTAAGTCTGTCACCTCCCGTCTGTTCGGAGTGCAGTTTTTACCCTCCATCATTCTGTACGCCATCATTATTATACCTCTGGTATATTTCCTGCTGAACCGTTCCCGCTTCGGCAAGCAGGTTTATCTTGTAGGTAATAACCCCGTGGCAGCTAAGCTCAACGGCATCAATGTGGCAAAGGTACAGGTTCTGACTTATGTATTCTCCGGTCTGTTTGCCGCTTTCGCAGGTATGCTGGGCGCTGCTTATATGAACGCTGCCCGCTGCCAGATCTTTGATAACTATGCATATGAATCCCTCATAGCGGTTATCATCGGCGGAACGCTTCTTTCCGGCGGTGTAGGTACTTATACCGGCAGTATTGCCGGCTCTCTGGTTATGGTCGTGCTCAGTAATATGCTGACCGTTATCGGCCTGACTCAGCCTCAGCGCAACCTATTTATGGGTGTTATCCTCATCCTTCTGCTTATTTTGTACAACCGTGAAAAGAATGTTCGCCAGTAATAGTTAATTTACGGGGACAGGACAGGCCTCGCCTGACCCTGTCCCCGTATTTTTTTAGGAGGACTAAAAATGGAACAGCGAGCAAATGTTGCAAAGCGTATTACGGTTGCGGTTCTTGTAACCAGCTTTGCCTATGCTTTTGTAAATTCTATTACCAGCGTTTTGGTCAATGATGTTGTTGAAACATTCTCCTTGACCGGAGCATCCCAGGGACTGATGAGCAGTATGCTCAGTCTGGGGCTTATGATAGCCTTGCTTATCAACCCGCTGTTTCAGGGAAGAGTTGGTAAAATCACCATGATACTTGTTTCGGGAGGGCTTCAGGCGGTGATGCTGCTGCTTTCGGCAGGCGCTCCCAATGTTACCGTGTTCATGGTGTCCATTACATGTATGGGTGTGGGCTGCGGCTGGCTGGATGGCTATATCAACTCCACCATGATAGATGCCCATCCCAAGGATAGTCCCAAATATCTGGGTCTGCTCCACGGAATTTTTGGAATCGGCAGTCTCCTTGCGCCCCTTGCCATGCAGTGGCTGCTGGGGGCAAGCAGCTGGAGATGGGTCAATGTTGCCATCGCGGCCTTGATAGCCGTTGCAATGGTAATGGTATTTATTTCCGGCGGCGGCAAAAAAAGCGCTGATATGTTTGGAAAAAGTCAGGAGGAGCGCCTTACTGCCGGTCAGTTGGGAGCTTATCTGAAAAGCGGAAGAAACCTGCTGCTTCTTGGCTGCGGCGCTATGACATCTATGTTCCAGACAGGCGTACTTTGCTGGATTGCACGGTATATGCTTCTGGCTCATGATGCGGCTGCTCTTGGAGCAAGCTGCCTGACAATTTTCTGGATTGCAGCAACAGTGAACCGCTTCCTGGCGCCCCGCCTGCGTGCCCGTCCTCTTGTGCTGATTGCGGTGGGCGCACTGCTGTCATCCTTGTTCCTTGGGCTGGGAATTATAAGCGGCAGCGCTCTGGTGATGTGTGTCTGCGTGGGGCTGATGGGTCTGTTTACAGGCCATTTCATGCCTATGGTAGTTTCGGAGTGTGCAGAGGGCTATCAGGGAAACACCACCCTTACAACCTCCGTTGTAATGTTTGTTATGGGCATTGCCAGAGTGATCGTCCCCATCCTTATGGCTGCACTTACGGATGTGGTATCCGTTCAGGTGGGAATGGCCTTCCCCATTGTTTCGGGAATTCTGGCGGCTGGTTTTTGTGTATGGGTATTGAGGCTCAAAGGAGCGAAGGTAAATGAACGCTGATAAGCTTGAGCTGCAAAGCTTTTTCTGGGAATACAGGATGGATCCGGGCTTTCCCTTTTCCGCGCTGGATTATCATGTGTTGGACACTGCCGTAGGCGCTCCGCCCCGGCTGCACTGGCACAGTTTTTATGAATTGGGCATCTGCACAGCGGGAGAAGGCGTGTTTTACTTCGAGGGTAAGGAATATGAATACTCTGCGGGAGATGTTTTCCTGATTAATAACCTTGAAAAGCACGGTGCTGCCACAGCGGAGGGACAGGATACCCACTTCAGGTTTTTTCTCTTCCTTCCCGAGCTTTTTTTCGATGGCGGCGGAGTTCAGGCGACGGAGTATCTTCTGCCTTTCCATTATGACAGCGCCCGATTTTGCAACAAAATTGCGGCAGAAAGCGAAGAAGGACAGAAGCTGAAACAGATCCTTGAAGAGCTGTGGCAGGACGCAAACTGCGAAAAAGCGGGAAAGCAGCGCTTGATAAGATCCCGGCTCCAACTGCTGCTTGCGGAGCTTTGCAGCATTTTAAAGCTGGATGACGGCGCCGATTCTGCCGCTGGCTTTGCAGATTATTTAAGGCTTCGTCCCGCACTGACATACATCGACGCAAATTACACCTCGAAGCTCGTTCAAAAGGAAATAGCCGCCCTTTGCTATCTGAGTGAGTCAAGGTTTCGCCACCTGTTTCGAAGCCAGATGCATATGAGTTTTCAGGATTATGTGGCGCGACTGCGCTATCTGGAGGCAAGACGGAAAATTGCCTCAGGAGTGGGCAGCATTGAGGATGCCATACGAAGTTCCGGCATAAGCAACTCATATAGTTTTTATAAAATGTTCCATGAGAATGAGGGGCTTACGCCTTATGCATGGCGCAAAGGACTGGAGGACGCGCAAAATAAAGGCTGATAGCCGGATATGACAAGAAATTGAACACTTTTGATATTTTTATAATGCATATAAATGCTATAAAATATGAATGTCGGAATGACCGAATAACAAGTGTGTTTTGTACATTTTAGACAGAAAATTTAAACTGCGTCAAAATGGAAGGAGATTTATTATGCTGAAATACCCCCACTTGTTCACTCCTCTGAAAATCGGAAACATGATCGTACCCAACCGCATTTGCCATGTGCCCACCGATGTCAGTTCCTCTCATGCAGACGGTTCCGTCAGCGAGCGTGATATTCACCACCACAGCGAGATCGCCAAGGGCGGTGCAGGTCTGATCATCGTAGGTGCAACTTCCCCCGACGGCAAAACCGGCCGTCCGACTGTCACCGGTCTTGTCGCAGACAGCGACACTCAGATTCCCGGTCTTGCACGTCTGGCAGAGGGTATGCATAAGTACGGCGCCAAGTGCGTGGTACAGCTTCAGCACCCCGGCCGTCAGTGTGCTGTTCCCCGTTATAACACCATGTCTGCCACCGATATGGTAGTTAAGCTTCCCTGGAGCGCAGGCCATGAAATCGTATATGAAAACGCGGAGGAGAAGGGCAAGCCCGTCCGCGCTATGACCACCGAAGAAGTCGTTGAGATGGTTGACCTGTTTTCCGAGGCCGCATGGCGCGTTAAGCAGGCAGGCTTTGACGGCGTTGAGCTGCACGCAGCCCACGGCTATCTGATTTCTCAGTTCATGTCTCCCTATCTCAATAAGCGTATTGACCGTTGGGGCGGCAGCTTCGAAAACCGTATGCGCTTCCCCCTGGCCATCATCGCTTCCATCCAGCAGAAGTGCGGCAAGGATTTCCCCGTTCTGGTCCGTTACTCTGTTGATGAATGGGTTGAAGGCGGCCGTGACTGCGAAGAGAGCGTCAGAGTTGCTGTTGAGTTCGAGCGTGCAGGCGTTGCTGCTCTTGACCTGAGCCAGTGCATTCAGGAGAGCCCCGGCGCAGGCTTCGACCCCATGCAATATCCCGAGGGCTGGACCGACTATGCTTCCATCGCTGTTAAGAAAGCTGTTTCCATTCCTGTTATCAATAGCCACTCTCTGCGTAACCCCAGCTATTGCGAAAAGCTGATAGCTGAGGGCACCACCGATATGGTTGGCCTTTCCCGCCAGATGCTGGCCGATCCCTACTGGGCCGTTAAAGCTTATATGGGTAAGGACGAGCAGATTCGCCGCTGCATTTCCTGCCTCACCGGCTGCTGGCAGGAGAGCATGATGGCAAAGAAGGAAATCGGCTGCGCCATAAACCCCGCTTGCGGTCATATGGAATTCGATAATATGAAGGCCGCCGAAACTCCTCTCAATGTTGCCATCGTTGGCGGTGGCCCCGCCGGTATGGAAGCTGCCCGTGTTGCCACTGTTCGCGGACATAAGGTCACTCTGTTTGAGAAGACCGGCGAGCTGGGCGGCGCTATTCTGGGCTGCTGCATGGCTCCCGGCAAGGAGAAGATGAAGTGGTACGCCGACTGGATCCGCAATCAGGTCAAGGAGCTGAATGTTGATGTTCGCCTCCATACCTGCCCCGGCGTTGAAGAGCTGAAGGGCTATGATATAGTCCTTAATGCCACCGGCGCTACCAGCTATGCTCCCGAATGCATTGGCAAAGAGCGCGTGGTTCCCTTCGAGGAAGCCATCGCCTGCCCCAAGGTAAATTGCCCCTATCATCCCAAGGATCGCACTATGCGCAGAATCGGTGAAAAGGTTCTGGTTTGGGGTGACCACTATGCTGCTGTGGATACCGTTACTGCTCTTGCCGCAATGGGCAAGGATGTCACCGTTGTTACCGACCGTAAGGAATTCGGCTCCAGCGTTGAAGTTATCCACATGTATGTCACGCGCAAGCGCTTCGCCCAGGGCGATGCCGAGGCTCTGGAGAGCAAGCCCTATAAGTATCCTGTAAAGGTTCTGGAAAACAGCACCGTTTACAGCATCGAAGAGGGCAAGGTTGTTGTTATGGACAAGAACTTCAATTGCACCGAGCTGGAGATAGACGATGTTGTCACTTGCCATACCCGTTCCAACACCGCTCTGTTCGAGGAGCTCTGCGCTGCGGGCGTACCTGTCATCAACGCCGGCGACAGCAAGAGCCCCCGCAACCTCCATGCTGCCGTCTTTGAGGGCGCTCTCTTCGGCCTGAAGCTGGAGGAGAAGCTGCTCATGAACTCCAACCACAGCGTGATGAATAATCTGCCCCTGGATGTTTTCGGCCAGCTGACCAGATAAAGCAAAAGTACATAAAAAGAGCGAACTGATTTATCAGTTCGCTCTTTTTTGATATTGATATGGGTTGCAGCAATTCACGCTGCTGATTTTTGTGCTTGAGGGGGGATTATGCGTCAAGAGCAAGTCGTGCAGCGCCGCAGATGCCGGCGTCGTTGCCAAGGGAAGCCAGAACAAAGCCGGTTTCCTCCGCTGCAGGGAAGGCGTAACCCCGGAAGGCAGCGGAAACGGCATCGATTATTATCTGACCTGCTGCGGATACTCCGCCGCCGATAACGAAAACCTGAGGATCGCATACGCAGGAAACGGCAGCCAGGGCTCTGCCGAGAGTATCGGCAAAGATAGCCACAGCCTCCAGAGCCAGACCGTCACCGGCCTTGGCGCAGTCAAAAACATCCTTTGCGCTTATGGGCTTAAGAGCGCTCATAGCGGAGGATTTTCCCTCTTTCAGCAGAGCATTGGCCACGCGAACGATGCCTGTTGCGGAGGCATACTGCTCAAGGCAGCCACGCTTTCCGCAGCCGCAATATTCGCTCTCATCCGAGGAAACCTTGATATGTCCGATTTCACCGCCGGAGCCGTGGACACCCGGAAGGAGTTTTCCGCCAACAACTATGCCGCCGCCTACACCCGTTCCGAGGGTCACGAAAACAACATTGTCGCAGCCCTTGCCGCCTCCGAGCCACATCTCACCGAGAGCTGCAGCGTTTGCATCGTTAACAACTTTGATGGGGAAGCCGCAGAGCTTACCCAGCCTGTCGGCAACATCGCCGCCCCA
The DNA here is from genome assembly GCA_045595025.1 of Oscillospiraceae bacterium. Classification (GTDB taxonomy): domain Bacteria; phylum Bacillota; class Clostridia; order Oscillospirales; family Oscillospiraceae; genus SIG459. The sequence continues at coordinate 64,164 of JAZNZR010000073.1, forward strand.
GCCGTTGAGATTAACGCAGGGCTTAACATAGCGGTCGTGCAGAACTGCGCCGGGAACACCTATGCCGCCGCCCAGGACAAGGGAGGGGGCTATTCCGTTTTCTGCCAGTTTTGCTTTGAGAGATTCGGCGATATCGGGCAGAATGTTTTCTCCGCCGTTTTCACTGCGGGTGGGTATCTCCCATTTATCCTTAAGCTCTCCGTCAGCAGTGAAAAATCCAAGCTTAACGCTGGTGCCGCCAAGGTCAATGCCAAAAACATATTTCATAAATAATACCTCATAGTTATTTTCGTTTATTTGGTCTCGGTGAGAAGAGCAATGGCTGCGGCGTATTTTTCAACACGGGCAAAAGCCTTCTCATCAATAACATCCATGCGGGTGATGTCGCTGTTGTGGGCAAGGTCAGCCAGTTTTACAGCTTTCGCGATGGGGTTCTCCTTGATTTTGGCAACATAGTCCATATAGGGGACACCTTCGGGATGGGTCATAAGACCGATAGCTTCAATAACCTTATCGCCGAAGCCCATTTCCGCAAGGTCTTCAAGAGTGCAGTCCGTGTCTTCAACAACATCGTGAAGAAGGGCAACAACAGTTGTATCCTCGTCTTTCATCTGCTCCGCCAGATGGATGGGGTGGAACACATAGGGGATGCCGCTTTTATCAGTCTGGTCCTTATGAGCCTGAAAACAGAATTTCATCGCTTTTTTGGTGATGGGAGTATAAATCATAGCTGCACCTCTTAAAATTCAATAAGCTCAAATTCCATATTGAGAAGGTCGGCAATAAGCAATTTTCCCTCAAGGGAGGAACTTCTGCCGCATAAAATCTTCAAAGCCTCGGCGGCTTGCAGTCCGGCGCATATGGCGGGGGTGAGGCAGAGGCAGCTGCTTGGAGCTGGGAGAAAGTCTGCATAGAGATTTTTGAGAAAACCGCTGCCGGGTGCCACAAGGCTTATCTGGGCGTTCCAGCCGTTTATGGCTCCGTGAACAAGGTAAAGCCCTCTTTTGCCGCATTCCTCCTCAAGGATGATTCTGTCGGCGGGGTTATCCAAAGCATCGATGACGATATCCGCGCCCTCCAGCATTTCCTCCGCTTTGTCTGCGGTGAAAAATTCCTCGAATGCGGTGAAACGCATATCGGGATTAATCTGCTGAGCACGCTCTTTGGCAGCACGGGCTTTGTTTGTTCCCAAAGTGCTTTGGAGGCTCAATATCTGGCGGTTGAGGTTTGTCTCTTCAAACGCATCGCCATCGGCTGCGGAAATGGCCCCCACACCGGCTCGCACCAGATATTCGCATATATATCCGCCCAGACCGCCGCAGCCGGCCACAAAAACCTTCTTTTCGCGAAGAAGATTCTGTTCTGCCTCGCTGATGCTGGGTATATTGCGCAGAAATCTTTTATCCATGGGCGTCACCTCCTATAATATGGAGTATAAACGCTGTGGAAAAAAATTTCAAGCGGAGCTGGCTTAGGAGGGAAATATGGTGAAATATTAATTTTTTGCAAATAATAAAAAAGAGAGCTGCGGAAAGATTGCGTTAGATTGTTAATTGTGATAAAATACTGTAATCTGGGAAAAGAAAAATAAACTTTTAAATTAATGAGGAGGACGAAAAATGGCAGAGAAAAAATTTCCCTGGGGTCTTGTAGTGGCCGCCGGTGCGGTTGCAGCTGTTGGCGTAGTCGCATACATTAAGAGAGAAGAAATCAAAGAGTTTGTAAACAAGGTTATAGTCAAGATCGAAGACGAAATCATCGAAGAGATCGTTGAAGAGGAAGGCTACTGCGAGCTGGACACCGATGGCGACGGCGAAGTTGATACCGTTGTTCTGGATACCGATGGCGACGGCGACGCAGATACCATCGTTGCATCCATCTGCGAAGAAAGCGACTTCGCAGAATAATCAAAGCAAAAACAGGAGTCTCAACAAATGATCCTTTTGCCCTTTTTGATAATCAGCCTTGCTGCTGATATAGCGATTTGTGTATCTTCGGATTTCGAGGGCTGGATGCTGGTGCTTATGGCAGTAGTGATATTTGTGGCTGCCTTTATTGCATCGCTTATCCTTTATGTTCTTGTTCTCGGACTGATTTCGCTGTTTCTCAGGAAGGGTGCGGAGAGGACACGGGTCGAAAAATTTTCCAGAGCTGTCGTCCTTTGCACGGCTGCCATTATAAATGCGCTTTGCCGTGTGAGGATACATACCGAGGGCTTTGATAAACTGCCCGAGGGAAGATGGCTCTATGTCAGCAATCACCGCAGTGCATTTGATGCGCTGACGGCCTGCTGGGTTTTGCGCAAGCACGGGGCTGCGTTCATTATGAAACCTTCCATAATGAAAATACCCATAGCAAATGTTTTTATGAAACGCGCGTGCTTCCTGCCCATTGACAGAGAAAACGACAGAGAGGCACTTAAAACCATAATCAAAGCCACTCAGCTTATCAAGGCTGACGAGGCGTCCATAGCAGTTTACCCCGAAGGCACAAGAAGCAAAGGCGAGGGTATGCTGCCGTTCAGAAACGGAGTTTTCAAAATTGCCCAGAGGGCAAAGGTACCCGTTGTTGTGGCATCCGTCAAAAACTCCGAGAAGGTTATGCGTAATTTCCCCTGGCGCCATACCGATGTTTATCTGAAGGTGTGCAGGGTTATAAGCCCCGAGGAAATGGAGGGGCTTAAGACTACCGACATAGGCGAAGAGGCAAGAAAATGTTTGATGCTAGAAGGCTGCTGACAAGAGAACAGGTGTTGACGATACCAAATGCCATGAGTGCGTTTCGCATAGTCCTGATACCCTTCATTATCTGGACTTATGCCGGCGACCGCCACTATCTGGCTTTTGCACTTGTGCTGCTGTCTGCGCTGTCCGATATGCTGGACGGACTTGTGGCGCGAAAACTGAATATGATGTCCGACTTTGGAAAATTCATAGACCCGGTGGCGGACAAGCTGACCCAGGCGGCTTTGCTGGTGTGCCTTATGACCCAGCACAGACATATCTATATCCTTTTCATCATTCTTGCTGTAAAGGAAATTGCGACGCTGGCGCTTGGCGCTCTTGTCTTCAAACGCCATGATTCCGTCAACTCCGCCAAGTGGTACGGCAAGCTCTGTACCGTTGTGTTTGAGGGAACCATGATGCTTCTTATGGTTCTTCCCAATGCTTCGGAGGAGCTGGTGCATATGTTTATGTTTGTATGCGCCTGCGTTATGGTTTTTGCCTTCGTTATGTATGCTCTTTTTTACCTGCGAATGCTTATCCACGGCATAGGCAGAGAGAAGGATGCAGGCTGAATTTGAAAAAGCTGCGGTTTGTATGACCGCAGCTTTTTTGACTTTTTGAAGGCTTGTATACCACGGAAAAGTGTGATATAATAAGCCCCGAATTATAAGAAGGTAAGAAAGCAATGGATTGGAAGTTTATCCTTATACAGGCCATCGGACTTTTGGGCAATATAGCGGTTATTTCCGCCGTGCAGTTCAATAACCGAAAGGTGGTGCTGGGGGCTCAGGCTTTGGCCTGCGTGCTCTGGAGCGTGCATTACGGCGCGCTGGGCGCGGTGACAGCTCTTTGCACAAATTTCATTTCCTTTGGCCGCTCGGCGGTTTTCTATTTCAATGACCGCCGCTGGGCAAAAAGCAGGATATGGCTCTGGCTCTTTCTGGCGCTTTTTGCGGGCAATTCTCTGCTCACATGGGAAGGCTGGAGAAGTATTTTGCCGGGCATAGGAATGTGCGCCACAACTCTCGCCCTGTGGACAAAGGACGAAAAGAAGCTGAGGCTGCTTTATCTCTGCTCCTCTCCACCCTGGCTCATATATAACATACTGTGCGGATCTTATTCCTGCACGATTGTTGAAACCATTGCTCTCATATCATATATTTCCGCAATTTACCGCTTCGATATAAGAAAGACAAAAACCAAGGCGGCAAACTGAATAAAATCACTTTTTCAGAGGTGTTAAGAGATGAAGAAAAACGGTGCAGCCATAATATTGCTTCTGGTAGTGCTGGTGGCATCCTTCGCGGTCAGCATCTATGCCATGAACAATGACAGAGAGCCGGTTAAAAAGCCGGATATCGACCTGAGCGTGCCTTATGAACCCACGCCCTCTCCCTCCGCAAATCCGGGAGTAAATGTGAATGTGGCTACCCCCAGCCCCAGCCCCACACCCTCTCCCACTCCTCCTCAGGCGCCTCAGTATACTCCCAAGCCCACTCCCAAGCCTACCCCCAAACCCACTCCTGCACCCACGCCCACACCCACGCCTACTCCTACCCCTGCTCCTACCGCTACTCCCGTTCAGAATGTGAGCGCCTCCGGAACCTTTGTTTCCAATGGCGAAACCGCGCTGAACCTGCGCGTAAAGTGGGTTTCCTATAAGTCCGGCGGCAAGGATATGCTGAAGATAGATGTGGATGTAAGCCACTATAGCTTCTATACCTCCGCCCTCTATGAGTCTATAGAGCTGAAGGTCAATGATGGCACCTACTGGGCTACCAGTAAGGAGGTACAGTACGACGGAACTGACCTGAAATATACCAATATGGCAAGCTTTGATGTTCTTGCCAAGAGCGGTGAAAACACCATAAGCGTTGTCTGGAACTATAATGGCAAATATTCCGGCAAGGATATCACCCAGCTTGTAGCTACCGATACCATCACCATTCCCTGAGATTAATAAGTAAAATACCGATTCCTTTATGGAATCGGGATTTTTTGTTTGCAAGCATAATCAACTATAAGTTGATGAATATATCGCATTTATAGAGTAATGGTGTAAAAATCTTGACTTAAGCCTGCAGAGCCTATATAATAAAGCCATAGGGAGCGATGAGCATATGGAGAAAAAAAGCAAAATAAGCTATTTGAATACCGAAAGAGCGGGAAGCTATAATGCGGAGAGGGACAGGGCGGAAAATTTTATAGGCAGACGCATTGCCGAAGCCCGCGGCCAAAGAGGGCTGAGCCTTTCTGCCTTTAAGGCGCGGCTTGAACTCTTCGGAGTGAGCATCAGCCCCGCGGCAATAAACAAGTGGGAAAAGGGGGGGGCCACCCCCAGCGCATACCAGCTCATAGCCGTGAGCAAGGCTTTGCAGCTTGGAGAGGATATGTCCTATTTTATGAGCGGAGCCGGAAACGAACTCAACGAGGAGGGGCTTCGCCGCCTTTCTGAGTACAGGGTGGATCTTGTGGCATCGGGACGCTACAGACCTGAAAAAGAGTGCGTTATTGAATATATCGATATGCCGGTGAGCTATCTTGCCGTATCTGCAGGAACGGGTGAATTTCTTGACGAAGATAATTTCGAGATGGTGAGCTTTCCCGCCGCCTCTGTGCCGAGGGGCGCACATTTCGGTGTGCGGGTTTCGGGAGACAGTATGGAGCCCGTATATCATGACGGGCAAATAGTCTGGGTGCATCCCTGCGAAAGCCTTAAAACAGGCGAGGTGGGCATTTTTGTATATGACGGAGAGGGCTATCTGAAGGTTTATGGGGAGAGTATGCCCGGTGAAGAGCAATGGGATGCTGTTGCAGATAGCTATGGCGCGGTGCGTCCTCAGCCTGTTCTTATTTCCTATAACAAGGCATATGAGGCTAAGAAAATTCAGCCGGGAAGCGCTTTCCGAATAGTGGGAAAGGTGCTTTAAAAACGAAAGGAGTTGGGGAACAAATGAATACTGTTGAAAGAGTTAAGGAACTGGCTGCGGAGCGGGATATGACTTTGTTTCGTCTCAGCAAGCTGTGCGATGTTCCTTACTCCACTATCAAGAATACGGAGCTGCGCTGCGGACAGCTGGGTGTGGACACCATTGAGCGTATCTGCATTGGTCTGGGAATACCCCTGTCCCGCTTTTTTGAGGAAGGTTGCTGAGACCATGGGGGGCAATCCCTTGAAGGTGTATGTGGGCGTTAAGGCCGAGTTTGGGAAAGACGGCATTATGATACCACGTGAGATCACATGGGAGGACGGCAGAAGGTTTGAGATAGACGCAGTGCTGGATATACGGCAGGCAGCGGCCCTGCGCGCCGGAGGTCATGGGGACCGGTACACAGTGTGCGTTGGAGGACGCTGCAGCTTCCTTTTTTTCGAGCGCAGCCACCAGCAGGTGGGCAATTATATAGGCCGCTGGTTCGTTGAAAGAAGAGCATGAAAAAGGACAGGGAAGACCCTGTCCTTTTTTCTGTCAATTTAGCATTTCCGCGCCAAGTCGGAAAGCCTCCTGCTCCTTCATGGGGAATTCCTTTTCGTGACGGGCTTTTTTGGCCTCCGGGTCGAACATGGTCCAATCGTAGGGGCTGTAGTCCCTCACCTGCAGAGTGTCGCCGAAGATAAGGCTTTCCGTGGGGCCTATAATGCGGCTGAGCATATTTTTGTATTTTTCAACAATGAGGTCATATCCTGCGGCGGCATAGCGCTCCTCCGGCACATTGCTGGTCATGATGAAAAGCACGGGAATATGGCGTTCATTGTAGTTTCGAGGCTCCGTCTTGTAGCTCAGGTACTGGAAGATAAGGCGCTCATAGAGTGCTCTGAAGGCAGCAGAGGCTTCACCCAGATAATTGGGAGTTCCCAGAATTAAACCATCAGCACTGCGAATCTCCTCTAAAACCGGAGCAAGTGCATCGGCATATATGCATTTACCCAGATTAGCACTGCTTTTGCAGCCGAAGCAGGAGATACAGCCTGTGAAATTATCCAGCTTATACAGGTCTATAAGCCTGATTTGCGCACCCGAGGACTCAGCTCCGGCGGCAGCGGAGCGGACAAGAGCGGCGGTGTTCCACTCTCGTCGGGGACTTGCGTTTATTGCGATTATTTTCTTCATACAGAGCGCTCCCGGTTAGTATTTTATATTATTATACATCATTTATCGGGGTGAATAAAGAGTTGTTTTAAAATTTTGAGACAATCTATAAGTCCCGTTTATGGGACAGCATTTCCGAGATAATAAAGCCACAACAAAAACAAAAAGGAGATGTGCTTTATGACTTTGCTTATCGGATTTGCAGCTGCTGTTTTTCTCGCTATACCAATTGAGGCTTTGGCCAGATATGTGGATAATCATCATTAAGGAAAAAACCGGGAATATTAAAACTCCTTTTGGGGGAATACTAGCTGAGTATCTTCTTCAAAAGGGGTTTTTCTTTTGCAGGGAAAAGTAGAAATATGCGGTGTGAACACCGCAAAGCTCCCGGTGCTCCGCTCGGCGGAAACGGACGAGCTTCTTAAAAGGGCGGGCGAAGGTGACAAGAGAGCCCGAGAAGAGCTGATTCAGGGCAATCTGAGGCTGGTGCTTTCGGTTATTCAGCGTTTTGCGGGCAGGGGAGAAAATGTTGACGACCTGTTTCAGGTGGGCTGTATAGGTCTTATAAAGGCCATAGATAACTTCGACCCAAGCCACGAAGTGCGCTTCTCAACCTATGGAGTTCCCATGATAGCCGGCGAGATACGTCGTTATCTCAGAGACAACAGCGCTCTGAGGATCTCCAGAAGCGTCAGGGACACAGCCTATAAGGTGCTTCAGGCTAAGGAAAAGCTGACTGCCGAAAAGGGGCGGGAGCCGGATGTTTCGGAGATAGCGGAGATGCTTGGCCTGCCAAGGCAGGAAGTGGTTTTTGCCATGGATGCCGTCTGCGAGCCCATGAGCCTCTACGAGCCGGTTTATACCGACGGCGGCGAGAGCGTAACCGTTATGGATCAGGTGGGAGACACCCGCAATACGGACGAGCACTGGCTGGAGCAGATAGCCCTCAGCGAGGCCATGGCTGCGCTTAGCCCCAGAGAGAAGCGCATACTATCGCTGCGCTTTTATGATGGGCGGACCCAGATGGAGGTGGCCTCGGAAATAGGCATATCTCAGGCGCAGGTATCCAGACTTGAGAAAAATGCCATAGCACAGATCAAAAAACAAATATTCGTATCTTAAATCAGACGGCGCGGGGTGTATAACCGCGCCGTCTAATTTTTGCACATAGAGAATAACTTTTAATAAGGAGGTTGAGGCTATGAGGTGCGCAACACTCAGATACAAGGAGATAATAAATGTCTGTTCCGGCCATAGATTGGGATTTGTAGGCGATGTGGAGGTGGATATGACCACAGGGCAGCTTTACGCACTGATAGTTCCGGGGCGCTGCCGCTGGTTTGGGCTTCTGGGCAGGGAGGAGGACTATGTAATTCCCTTCGACTGCATAAAGCGGATTGGGGAGGATATAATCCTTGTGGAGATAAGCGGCGAGTACAGAAGGGAGAAGTGTCCCCGAAGACCGATTTTATGACAAAAAGGTGAGAAAAAACATAGAAAAATCAGTGGATTTATTGAAAATAACACTTGCAAATAAACTTGGTGTTTGGTATAATACCAAGGCATTACGCATGGGAGTGGACTTTCCGTCTGTGGCTAAGGCTTGGCGGATGGGACGAAGCTCCCAGAGGTAAAAAAACTAAATTTGGAGGAAAAAACGTAATGGCAGTAGTATCTATGAAACAGCTTCTGGAGGCTGGCGTACACTTCGGTCACCAGACCCGCAGATGGAACCCCAAGATGAGCGAGTACATCTACATGGAGAGAAATGGTATCTATATCATTGACCTTCAGAAGACCGTAAAGAAGCTTGAAGAGGCTTATTCCTTCGTTCGCAGCGTTGCTGAAAACGGCCAGTCCGTCCTTTTCGTCGGCACCAAGAAGCAGGCTCAGGACGCAGTTAAGGAAGAGGCAGAGCGCGTTGGTATGTTCTACGTCAACGCTCGTTGGCTCGGCGGCATGCTCACCAACTTCAAGACCATGCGCACC
>JAZNZR010000074.1:0-52184 GCA_045595025.1 Oscillospiraceae bacterium
CCACCGTTGAAGTTGAAGTCGCTCTTGAAGACGGCACCATCGGCCGTGCAGCTGTTCCCTCCGGCGCTTCCACCGGTATCTTCGAAGCTTGCGAGCTTCGTGACGGCGACAAGAGCCGCTACCTCGGCAAGGGCGTTCTGAAGGCTGTTGACAATGTTAACGGCGAGATCGCTGAAGCTATGATCGGCCTCAATGTTCTCGATCAGCCCACCATCGACCGCATCCTCATCGAGCTTGACGGCACTCCCAACAAGACCCGCCTTGGCGCAAACGCTATCCTTGGCGTTTCCATGGCTGTTGCAAAGGCAGCTGCAGAAGCTACCGGCGTTGGCCTCTATAACTACATTGGCGGTATGAACGCAAAGACTCTCCCCGTTCCCATGATGAACGTTCTCAACGGCGGCGCTCACGCCAACAACAGCGTTGACATTCAGGAATTCATGGTTATGCCCGTTTCCGCTCCCTCCTTCAAGGAAGCTCTCCGTATGTGCGCAGAGGTTTTCCATTCTCTGAAGAAGGTCGTTCCCTCCTCCGGTGTTGGCGATGAGGGCGGCTATGCTCCCAACCTCGATTCCGATGAGGACGCTCTCAAGGCCCTCGTTGCTGCAATCGAAAAGGCCGGCTACAAGCCCGGCGAGGACTTCATGATCGCTATGGACGCCGCTGTTTCCGAGTGGTGGAGCGAGGATGACCAGGCTTACCATCTCCCCAAGCGCGGCACTGTTATGAGCCGTCAGGAAATGGTAGATATGTGGGTCGATTTCTGCGACAAGTATCCCATCATCTCTCTTGAAGACGGTATGGCTGAAGAGGACTGGGAAGGCTGGAAGATGCTCACCGAAGCTCTCGGCAAGCGCATCCAGCTTGTCGGCGACGATCTCTTCGTCACCAACACCGCACGCCTGAAGAAGGGCATCGAGCTTGGCGTTGCCAACTCCATCCTCATCAAGGTCAACCAGATCGGCACCCTCACCGAGACTCTGGACGCTATCCAGATGGCTCACCGTGCAGGCTACACCGCTGTTGTTTCTCACCGCTCCGGCGAGACAGAGGACACCACCATTGCCGATATCTCCGTCGCTGTCAACGCAGGCCAGATCAAGACCGGCGCTCCCTCCCGCACCGACCGCGTCGCCAAGTATAACCAGCTCCTCCGCATCGAGGACGAACTTTACGACGTTCCCGTATATCCCGGCCGCGACGCTTTCTTCTCCATCAAGAAGTAAATAAAAAAGCCAAAAGGAGCAGCAGTTAATCTGCTGCGCCTTTGGTTTTTAAAGCCTCCCTTGCAAAGGGAGGTGCCTCGCGCAGGCGAGGCGGAGGGATTATTTCGTAGGGCGGGGGCTTGCTCCCGCCGCATCGTAGGGCGCGACGACCCGGCGCGCCGTTTTGTTTTGTTGTAGGGGACGGCGTCCTCGACGTCCCGCCGCCTATTCATTCTCATTGGAGACTGACAGAGCGATGGCATTGAGCACCAGAGCCACAATGGCGACAGCTGCGGTAATCAGCAGCACAGCGCCTATGGTATCTTCAATACCGCCGAAGTCGCCGCCAAAGCATCGGCGGCGGATGGTGAAAAGCTCATCCATGCATAAAAGAGCGAAGAAAAGAAAGCTGCCCAGAGAATAGGGCCAAAGCCTGCGGACCTTAGCTCTGCTGTGGAGAAAAAGCCCGATTATGGGCAAAGCCACGGTAATTATGGAAAAGAAAAACCACATGGGCTAATCCTCCCAGTTAAAGCCTTCCAAGGCGGTTTTTGCCCGGAAGTAGGGCAGGGAAAGCTCGAAGAGTTTTATATCATCATTGAAGTAGCGATCCTCAACCTGAACAAGAAAAACCGTAGTTTCAATCCGGACTGGGTTTTCTCTGCCCTGTTCCTCCAAAAATTCTGCCAGTCGAACCATTTGGGGTACTGCGGCGAGACCCAGATCCTCCATGGCGTCTATATCCACAGCATCCAGACTGCCCTCTATATAGCGGTCAACATTGTACTTTGCGATGTAGCCATCGGTGTTGGGCAGGGCAAGACCCGCAAACATGAGAACCAATACAGCGATAGAGACGGCAAGGGCATTGAGTTTCGGAACAAACTGCTTAATAATAATGAGTATGAAGATGATGGCAAGCACGGCCATAAACCACGCAGCATAGACACGTTTTGGGGTGAGACCATAGCAATCAATATACATCGTGAGCTTTGCAATGGCGGTGCTGATAAGCACAATGGTGAATATCGAAAAAATGATTGAAAGGCTTTTGAAAACAATATTAGTAGCCTTGGTACGGTGGCGCATGAAGATAATAATTAGAGCAAGCACCGCGAGATTTATCACTGATACGATGCACAGTTGGAAAAAGCCCTCCCTGGCGTATTCTGCGTAGCTGAAATTACTCGGCAGAACTCCGGTGAAACCGGATACATAATAGCTCCACTGGGAAATGAAGAACACTACATAAATAAATAGAAGGGGCAAAACACCGGCAAGAATAGTGATCATGGGGGCGATTTTCACCTTTGCGGATACAAGTTTGCAGCCTTCTTCCGTGATGATGTCTTTACACTTTACATCAGTCGCGGAAATGAATGATCCGAAGAGATACATGGCTACGGGTACGCCAAAGATGATGCTGATAATGTGGGATGCAATGTCGATACCCTCGAAAGAGAATATATCGCTCAGAAGCTTATTGAAACTCTGGTCATAGGACAAAAGTGCCCAGACAAGTATGGTGGGCAAGGCCATGATGCCAAGGCCAACGAGAGCCTTCACCAAAAATTTGCCGCTTTTTTGAGCCTTTCCGGAAAACATGGCTTTGAAAATCTGGCCGAGGGAGACAAAAGGCATGATGATAAGAGCCTTGAAAAAGTCAATAGCAATATAATCTGTGAAGCCGTGCTTTATTGCGTTCCCGGTTGCTGAATAGAGATAGTAGCAGTAAATGATAAGGGCATAAGCGCTGGCGATAAAACGCAGCATTTCATTGGAAGTAAGCAGCAGCGTGCATGCCACCACTATTGCGCTGATGGCAGCGGTAAGTGGTATAGCCCCAAGCTTCACCTTTCTAAGCTTCATCACCACGGTGGCGGTGATAAACATGAAAAGGATGAAGATAAAGCTGCCCAGAGGCTTTTCTGTGGCGGGGAAGGATTTGCAGAAAAGATAGCCGCCCAGAAGGCAGAGCCAGGCAAAGATGCACTCAGACGCCTTGTACTCACGTGATGTGGTCACGGTTGCGGAGTCATTCTCGGCAGCGAGATTCGGGCTCAGGGATTCGTCCATTTTTTCCTCCTTTATTGATCATCGGGCACAAATTCTATAATGTCTCCCACCTGACAGTCCAGAGCGCGGCAGATTGCGTCCAGGGTGGAAAAGCGGATAGCTTTGGCTTTGTTGTTTTTTAATATGGATAGATTGGCAAGGGTGATGCCCACCTTTTCGGATAGTTCGTTGAGAGACATTTTCCGCTTTGCCATCATTACATCAAGATTAATGATAACCATTTTCCGGTGCACCTCTTTTCATACAGTGAGGTCATTTTCGGACTTGATTTCCGTTGCTTCCTCAATGGTGTTTTTTACCACTCTGAGGCAGGTGCCCAGGAAGAGCGCAGCAAAGGCAATGAAAAATGCCAGCTGGAAGAAAACACCAAGTCCGCAGAAGGCGGCGCAGATCAGTATGCAGCACCAGGAAATGCAGCGGATAAGGGATACGCTTATGGCGGTGAACACCATTCCTGCTTTCACTCGGAGAAGCAGGAAGAACAGGCACACATCGGCGACCATTACAAACAAGACGATAATATAGGCTAAGATGTGGACTATCATCCGCCCAGAAGCAGAAATGTTATCGCGGTTTCCTATGCCGTCAGGAGTGTCAATAAGCATATTAGTGATGCTGGGCAGCAGACAAAGGCCAACCACGCATATCAAAAGCAGCAGCACGGCAATGGCGATGGATATATTCAGGGAATATTTTTTGGGTATTTTAGGCATATCTTGAGACTCCTTTCCCAGTCTTAAGTATATGATATACCGATAACAACACGATTGTCAATATATTTTTATCGAATGTCGATAAATGAGCCGCAAACAAAGGACGCAGCGATATTGCTGCGTCCGGTTTAACTTACTTGCTCAGCCGCTCCGCCATATAGCGGTGGGCGGTCTCCTCGGCGCTGTCGGAAAGGGGAGTAAGCTCCACTTCGCCGTAGCGGCGGGAGAGAGCGGCGCGGATAATTTCATCGCAGAGAGCGGGGTTTTTGGGGAGCAGGGAACCGTGGCCGTAGGAGCCGAATACGTTTTTCCATCTGGCTCCTTCTTTGCCTTCGCCGTTGTTGCCGTAGCCCTTCTCGATTTTGCCGAGGATCTCAAGACCCTCGCCCAGATAGGTGCTGCCGCTGTGGTTTTCAAAGGCGACAACCCTACCAAAGGGGGTGGAGAACATATAGTTGCCCGTGTGGCGGCTCTTTCCGCCCAGAGTGTGCATATCCAAAACACCGGTAAGCTCAAGGCGGCTGCCGTCGGAAAGCTCAATATAATTGCCAAGCAGCTCAAAGCCTCCGCCTATCGCGAGAATGGCGGTGCCTGCCTCCGCTGCGGCACGGAGAGCCTGCGCCTTATTTTCCAGAAGATCGGCGTGGATGGCTTTCTGCTCCTCCTCACGGCCGGAACCGATGAAGATAAGGTCAGTCTCGCTGAAATCCGCCTTTTCTCCAAGTCCGATTTCCTTTACGGAGCAGTCTATGCCCCGCCACTGGAGGCGCTTTTTGATGCAGATAATATTTCCGATATCTCCGTAGAGATTCATAACATCCGGGTAGAGGTGAATAATTTTCAGTTCCATAGTCTTAACCCTCCCAGAATTCGGTGCCGCCGGTAAGACGGACAATGTGGCTTCTCAGTTCAAGCATAGCGGAGTATGTGGGGATAATGTAAATACTCTTTTCAGAGTTTGCCATATCTGCGGTGAGGGTGGCATAATCGGGGGTACAGATTATCTTGTCCTCGCTGATGCCGGCGTATTTCAGACGCAGAGCCATATCCGCCCAGCGTATTCCGGAAACTCTGACCCGGGAGAGCTTGTCTCCAAGCCCGGCAAGCTTTTCAAAATCCGTCTCCCAAATCCAGGAGATGTCGGTGCCGTCGCCGGCGCGGTCGTTGAGGCAGATAACGAGCTCGATTTCCTCATCAAGTGCTGAGAGGAAGTCTATGACCTGCTTGCAGCCGGTGGGGTTTTTCACCAGCATCATTCTTGCGCCCTTTGCGCCTATGGGAAGGCTTTCCATGCGTCCAAAGCCGCAGGAGAAGCTCTCAAGGGCATTATAAGCGGCTTCTGCCTCAAAGCCAGCAGCAACAAGAGCAGCAGTTGCGGCGGCGGCGTTGTAAATGTTGTAAAGAGCGGGGAGGTTTATGTTTACGCTGCTGCTCTCACCGCCAACGCGCATACTGACGGTGCTGCCCGATGCGTTTGCCGCAAGGAGATCTGTGACTGAAACATCCGCATCGGCTCTCTTTTTGCCGCAGCCGGTGCAAATCCAGCCGCCCAGATGGCCGAGGGTGCGGTAGGAATATTCAAGCTCGCTTCCGCAGCCGGGACAGCGCTTAAGGCCGCCGCCGTCGGTTTCGCCGTTTGCAGCGCCGTCTTCAAAGCCGAAATAAACCCGGGGGTTGGGCAAACTTGCCAGGGAGGAGCAGAGGGGGCAGTCTGCGTTGATGCAGATGATGCTCTCAGGAACTTTTTCAAGACCCTCGCGGATGTTCTGCAGAGTCACGCTCACATCGCCGAAGCGGTCAACCTGATCCCGGAAAAGGTTGGTAATCAAAACTGCCTGAGGCTTAAGCTGAGCAAGGGTGCGGCGGCAGGCGGCTTCGTCGCATTCAATAACGGCGTGGGTGCAGCGGCACTTACCGAAAAGGCTGCTCTTGAGGGCAAACTCGGTGGTGATGCCGCTGATGAGGTTGGCTCCGGAGCGGTTGGCAATGTAGCTGAGCCCCGCATCTGCAAAGGCCTGCTCCACCATGCGGGCGGTGGTGGTCTTGCCGTTGGTACCGGTTATAACCACGGTTTTCACCCCGCGGGAGAGAATGCTGAGGAGGTTGGGGCAGACTTTAAGCGCAATCTCGCCGGGCTTTGCGGTGCCGCCTTTATGGAGAATTCGGGCAATAAGACGCACCGCCCGGCAGGCCAATATAGCAATGGGAACTTTAATATTCATATAATCATCCTGATCAAAATTTATTTGTTTTTCCAAACAATAATTATATCACATTATGTATGTTCAAAGCAATAAAAATGAAATGACATTAAAAAAGCTTACCCTTGGGCAAGCTTTTTTAATCCAGTATTCTTCCGTCGGTGGATATGGTGACTATTCGCCAGGGGATGAACTTTCCGCTTCTCATCAAGGCCTGCTTCACCGCCTGCTCAATGCCTCCGCAGCAGGGAACCTCCATACGGACAACGGTGACGCTCTTAATGTTGTTGCCGGCTATGATTGCCGTGAGCTTTTCGGAATAATCCACGCTGTCCAGCTTGGGGCAGCCCACAAGGGTTATGTGGTTTTTCATAAACTCATTATGGAAATTTCCGTAGGCATAGGCCGTGCAGTCGGCAGCCACAAGCAGATTTGCGCCATCAAAGTAAGGGGCATTCACAGGCACAAGCTTAATCTGAACAGGCCACTGGGCAAGGCGGCTGCTTATGGGAGCGGCAGGCTGAGGAGCCTCGCAGACCTGTCGGCGTATGGTTTTTGAATTGGTGCCGGGGCAGCCGCAGGGCAGGGGAGCGGCGGCTTTCTTCGCCGCAAGGACGGCGGCTTCATTGTATGCGGGAGCCTCTCGCTCCTCAAAACTGATGGCATTGGTGGGGCAGGCGGGAAGACAGTCGCCAAGACCGTCGCAATAGTCCTCCCGGGTAAGCTTTGCCTTACCCTTCACCATTTCTATTGCGCCCTCGTGGCAGGCGGCAGCGCAGGCTCCGCAGCCGTTGCATTTTTCTTCATCTATTTTTATTATTTTTCTGATCATATTTTCAAGCCTCCCTTGTCTGGATGACCTTATTATAGTATAATAAATAAAACAAGTCGGTTGTTTTTACAACAGAAAGAGTTGGCTTATGAAGAAATATATACCTATTCTCAAAGGAACAAGGATGTTTGCCGGGGTAGTGGAGGATGAAATTGCCTCCATGCTCTCCTGTCTGGGGGCAAAACTGCGCAGCTATAAAAGCGGGGAGTATGTTTTCCGTCAGGGGGAGCACCCAACTGCCATTGTACTTTTGGTAGAGGGCAGACTCCATATCCGCAACGATGACTATTGGGGAAACCGCAGCATTCTGTCAAGCGTGTCTGCGGGGGAGATGTTCGGCGAGGCCTACGCCGCCCCGGATAGCGGCGCTTTGCTCAACGATGTGGTGGCGGTTGAAGACAGCACACTTATCTTCTTTGATGTGAAGCGTGTGCTGACCACCTGTCCTTCGGCCTGCCCTTTCCATGCTATGGTGGTGCAGAATGTGTTTTATGCTCTTTCCGAAAAGAACAGGAAGCTGGTGCAGAAGATAGGGCATATGTCCAGGCGCAGCACCAGAGAAAAGCTTATTTCCTATCTCTCCGAGGAGGCCAAAAGACATTCAAGCGGTGAATTTGCAATACCCTTCAACCGCCAGCAGCTTGCGGACTTTTTGTCTGTTGACCGCAGCGCGATGTCTGCCGAGCTTTCAAAAATGCGTGGGGAAGGTCTTCTGGAGTTCAATAAAAATAATTTCAGGCTGCTGCATAAGGAACTTTAAAAGGGGAGAAAAGCTGCACCTTGTGGCTGGGCAATATCTGCCCTTGTACTTTGGGAAACAGAGAGTATAATTGCTAAGGGAACAGCTATATTGGAGGATAAATAAAGATGAAATATGATGTGATAATTATCGGCGCCGGTCCCGGCGGAATTTTTGCTGCATACGAACTGATGCAGTGCAATAGCGAGCTGCGAGTCGCTGTGTTTGAAGCCGGACACGAGCTGAGCAAGCGCCGCTGCCCCATTGACGGCGACAAGGTTAAAAGCTGCATCGGCTGCAAATCCTGCTCCATTATGAGCGGCTTCGGCGGCGCAGGTGCATTTTCCGACGGTAAATATAATATCACCAACGATTTTGGCGGCACCTTGTATGAATATATTGGCAAGAAGCATTCTCTTGAGCTTATGCAGTATGTGGATAAAATCAATCTGCGCTATGGCGGCGAGGGCACAAAGCTTTATTCCACTGCCGGCACCCGCTTCAAAACTATTTGCATTCAGCATGATCTCCATTTGCTGGATGCATCTGTCCGGCATCTGGGAACGGATATAAACTATGTAGTGCTGGAAAATATCTATGACTATCTGAAGGACAAGGTGACATTTTTCTTCGATACAGCCGTTTTGAGGGTGAAGGCTCTGGAGAGCGGCTATGAGGTCATCTGCAAAGATGCCTCTTATTGCTGCGATAAGTGCATTGTCTCTGTGGGACGCAGCGGCAGCAAGTGGATGGAAAGCGTGTGCCGGGATTTGGAGATCCCCACCAAGTCCAACAGAGTGGATATCGGCGTTCGTGTGGAGCTGCCTGCCGAGGTCTTCGCCCATATCACCGATGAACTCTACGAGAGCAAGATCGTATACCGCACCGAAAAATACGGCGACCGTGTCCGCACCTTCTGCATGAATCCCAAGGGCGCCGTTGTCAACGAAAATACCAACGGCATCATCACCGTCAACGGACACAGCTATGAAGATCCCGCAAGACAAACCCAAAACACAAACTTCGCCCTCTTGGTTGCAAAGCATTTTTCCGAGCCCTTCAAGGATTCCAACGGCTATGGTGAATCTATAGCAAGACTCAGTAATATGCTTGGCGGAGGAGTTATCGTGCAGCGCTTTGGCGACCTTATTCGCGGCCGCCGCTCAACCCCCAACCGTATTGAGGAGGCCTTCATCACGCCTACCCTGAATGCAACCCCCGGCGATTTGAGTCTGGTGCTGCCCAAGCGGCTTCTGGACGGCATTATTGAGATGATATACGCCCTTGATAAGGTTGCCCCCGGCACCGCCAACGATGATACCCTGCTCTACGGTGTGGAGGTTAAGTTCTATAATATGGAAGTAGAGGTCAACGAAAAACTGGAGTCCAGATATCCCGGGCTCTATATTATCGGTGACGGCAGCGGAATTACCCACTCCCTGTCCCACGCCTCCGCCAGCGGCGTGCATGTTGCCCGCTGCATAGCTGAATAATCAAAAAAACCGCCTGTTTTCATAAACAGGCGGTTTTGCAAAGAACTTGGTACACGATGATCTCATAAAAGGATGTGCGATATGCCGGAATTACCGAAAAGAAAACCCATTCGCATAAAGGATTACGATTATTCCACACCGGGAGCATATTTCATTACGGTTTGCAGTGCAAACCGTGAGAAAATCTTCTGGGATGACCGTAGGGGCGATCTGTGATCGCCCGTCAAAATAAGGTGCTTATCCAATAAATCAATCCATATACCACACTGGCGCTTACGCCATATACAATCACCGGACCTGCTATCGTGAACATCTTAGCGCCCACACCGAGAACAAAGCCTTCGGTCTTGAACTCAAGGGCGGGGGAGGCTACTGCGTTGGCAAATCCGGTAATGGGAACGAGGGTGCCTGCGCCGCCGTATTTGGCAAGGAAATCGTAAAAGCCCAGACCGGTGCAGAAGGCGCCGAGAAACACCATGGAAATGGTGGTGGCGCTGGAGGCATCATCCTTTATAAGGCCCAGGGCGCTCCAACCGTCGTTAATAAGCTGACCGATGCAGCATATCACCCCGCCGAAGAGAAAGGCCATGAGGCAATTTTTTATAATTGGTGAGGGCGGCATCTTGTCGGAAACATATTTTGCGTATTCGCTTTTGGACATCTTCATAAAAATTCCTCCCTTTGCCTTAGTATGGCAAGGGGAGGAAAACTTTATTCGGCATTTTCTATGCTGAGATTGTCTATTCCGTTGCGCTCGAACTCATCCATATAGTCATCCATACGCTGGGCAAGCTCACGAAGGTCATCCTGATTGAGGTTTTCCACAAGCATATCCCTCCGCGCCAGTTCCTCGGCAAGAATATCGAAGAAAACCGCGTCCTCATAGTCGGCAATGGCCTCGTGTATTCCGCCCTCCTCGTAGGCTTTGGAGGGGAAGTAGTGCCCCATATAGCTTTCGCTCAGGGCGCGGAGACCGTTTTTTGCGCACATAGCGAAAAACTTTTCCTGCAAAAGGTCATAGTCCTCGAAGCGATCCTCGCCGCGGGTGGAATTCAATATCCAGTTTCCGATGTAAATAAGGTCAAGGAGTCTGCGAAATTCCTTGTCGCTCAGTTCAATATTCATTGGGTGGCTGCCCCCTTCCCTGATGAGCTGATATATCCTATATAATATTATATCAAAATGGCCGCGGGAATTCCACACATAAATTATGCTTGTAATTGCCGTGGAAATGGAATACAATATACTGTCGTAATGGAATTAAATTGGAGAAGTATGCCAATGGACCGAAGAGCAATAGGCATCTTTGATTCGGGACTGGGCGGACTCACCGCAGCAAAGGTCCTGGAGGAGACAATGCCCTGTGAAAATATAATATATCTCGGCGACACGGCAAATATGCCCTATGGCCCCAGAAGCAGGGAGGATATTACCCGCCTTGCCCTGCAAAACGCGGAGTTTTTGGAGAAAAGAGATGTGAAGGCTATACTGGTTGCCTGCGGAACAGTTTCCAGCAACGCGCTGGACAAGCTGCGGGAGAGCTTTGCTGTACCCTTTTTCGGAGTTATCGACTCCGCCGCCCTTGCCGCCTGCGAGGCTACGGAGACGGGACGCATAGGCATCATCGCCACCGAGGCCAGCATCCGCAGCGGAGCTTACCGCCGGGCCATAGAAGCCAGCGGGAAGAGCGTCAAGGTTTTTGAGACCGCCTGCCCCAGCTTTGTGCCTCTTGTGGAAAGCGGACATTTTTCCGCAAAGGATGCTAAGGTGCGCGCCGCCGTTGAAGCTGAGCTCAGCGCTCTGAAGCGCTTTGGCGCAGACACGGTGATTTTAGGCTGCACCCATTTCCCCATTCTTGGGGAGGCCATTGCCGAATATCTGGGGGAGGATGTGCGGCTTATATCCTGCGGCGGAGAGGCCGCATTGGCTCTGCGGGAATATCTCCATAATGAGGATAAGCTCAAGCGTGGTGATGAAGTGGGAGAGCGCCGGTGGTTCACAAGCGGCGACCCGGCCACCTTCAGCGAGGGAGCGGGACTTTTCCTCGGCCACAGCGTAGAGGCCGAAAAGGCATATTTTTGAGGAATACCCATGGAAAAAGAAGTTCTTATCAGTATAAAAAGCACCCAGCACGTGGGCGGGGAAGAGGCCGAGCCCACGGAGCTCATCACCTTGGGAAACTATGCCTGCCGCGGCGGGCTTAAAAAGTTTTCCTATATGGAAAGCGCCATAACGGGTCTTGAGGGTACGAAGACGGAGTTTTTGATCCGCCCCGATGAGATAGTAATGAACCGCACCGGCACGGTCACAAGCCGTATGGTTTTCAGCAAGGGCAAAAAGCACCGCTTTCTTTACGGCACACCTTACGGCACTCTTGCGATGGGCATAAACACAAATTTTATTGATGTTTTCCTGAATGAGCAGGGGGGAAGCCTTGATCTGGGCTATGACCTTGACTTTGAAAATGCTCTTTTAAGCCGAAATCAGATCAGCATCACAATCAAAGAAAAATCCGAAAGGGAGAAGGCATAAATGAATCTTATTGAAAATGCAAAACTTCAGATACACGCTCTTATAGAAGCAGCTTATAATGCCGCTGCAGAGGCAGGCGCGCTGCCCGCAGGCGCAGAGCTTAAGGGCATTGTTGAAATACCCAAGGATACCTCCAACGGCGACTATGCCGCCAACCACGCCATGGCAGCCGCCAAGGCTCTCAGAAATGCCCCCAGAAAGATCGCTGAGGCTCTTGTTGCCAATATGGAGCTTTCCGGCAGCTACTTTGACAGCGTTGAGATAGCAGGCCCCGGCTTTATGAACTTCCGTCTGGGCAGAAAATGGTTCGGAGATGTTCTTTGCAACATAGAGGAAGAGGGTGCTGACTACGGCAAGACCGATGCTCTCAAGGGTCAGAAGATAATGGTGGAGTTCGTCTCTGCCAACCCCACCGGCCCCATGCATATGGGCAATGCCCGCGGCGGCGTTCTGGGTGACGCTCTCGCGGAGGTTCTCCACTGCGCCGGTGCCGATGTAAGCCGCGAGTTCTATGTAAACGATGCCGGCAACCAGATAGAGAAGTTCGCCACCAGCATTGATGCCCGCTACCGCCAGCTTATCCTTGGTGAGGACGCTGTGGAGTTCCCCGAGGACGGATACCACGGTGAGGATATCAAGGCTCTGGCAAAGGGCTTTTATGAGGTCAATGGCGAGAGCTTTATGGATAAGAGCGTTGAAGAGCGCCACGCTGCCATGGCAGCCTTCGGTCTTGAGCGCAATCTGCCCAAGATGAAATCCGACCTTGCCCGCTATAAAATCAACTACGATGAGTGGTTCTATGAATCCACCCTTCACAATAGCGGCTATGTTGCCGAGTCCGTTGCCGAGCTTACAAAGGCCGGTTACACCTATGAGAAGGACGGCGCTCTCTGGCTCAACACCTCCAAGATTTTGGGAGACAAGCTCCTTGCCGCCGGCAAGAAGCCCGAAGCCATTGAAAAGCTGGGTCTTAAGGACGATGTTCTCCGCCGTGCCAACGGTTTCTACACCTATTTTGCCGCCGATATAGCTTACCATCGCAATAAGCTTGCCGTCCGCGGCTTTGATAAGGTAATCAACATCTGGGGTGCCGACCACCACGGCCATGTTGCCCGTCTCAAGGGCGCTATGGACGCTCTGGGTCTGGACGGCGAAAACAGACTTGATGTTGTTCTTATGCAGCTTGTCCGCCTTATGCGCGACGGTGAGGTTGTGCGTATGAGCAAGCGCACCGGCAAGGCCATCTCTCTCAGCGACCTGCTTGACGAGGTGCCTGTGGATGCAGCCCGCTATTTCTTCAACTCCAAGCCCGACAGCCAGATAGACTTTGACCTTGGCCTTGCTCTCCGTCAGGACAGCGAAAACCCTGTATACTACGTTCAGTATGCCCACGCCCGTATCTGCTCCCTTATTGCAGGTCTGGCAGCTGAGGGTCTTGAAGTGCCCAAGGCAGAAAATGTGGATATGAGCCTTCTCAGCGATGTTCACGAGATAGAGCTTATCAAGCAGCTTTCCGCTCTTCCCGAGGAGATTCGTATCGCTGCCCGTGACTATAACCCCAGCCGCATCAATAACTATGTCAACGAGCTGGCCGCCCGCTTCCACCGCTTCTACGGTGCCTGCCGCATCAAGGGCGTTGAGGAGGAGACCGCAAAGGCAAGACTTCTGCTGGCATGGTGCGTAAAGAAGACTATCGCCAACTCCCTTGCCATCATCGGCGTTTCTGCCCCCGAAAAGATGTAATCCGGATAAAGAGATGATCAAATGACAGTTCTTGAACTTGCAATAAAGCTTATGCTTTTCATAGTGGTGGGCTATGTGGCCAGAAAGCTGAAGATTATGGCCGACGGCTTCGACAAGATGCTCACCAAGTTCGTCATGGCAATACCCTTGCCCTGCATGATTATAAACTCCTTCAATATAGAGTTTGACATTGAAAAGCTGATAAGCACCCCCGTTATTTTGCTTATGAGCGTGGGAAGCCTTGTCTTCGTGTTTGTGGCAGTCCGCTTCCTAACTCCAAAGATGAAAAACCGCGATATGTGGAGAACCGTGAGATTTTCCCTCATGTTCACGAATTTCACCTTCATGGGTCTGCCCATAGTCTCCGAGCTATACGGACCCGAGGCGGTTTTCAACTATGTTATTTTTACTCTGCCCGTCCGTATTATCTTCTACGGCGGCGCACCCCTTATGCTGGGCAAGGGCGAAAAGCTCAATGTTAAGGAAACCTTGAAGAAGTTTATCTGTGAGCCCGTTGTTGCGGTGTTCATAGGCTTTATCCTCTATGCCACCCAGATTCAGCTGCCTCAGGTGATCACCGGAGTTATTCAGGGTCTTGGCAATATGGCCTCACCTCTGGGTCTCATCCTCTGCGGCAGCATCATTGCCGATGCCAACTGGAAGGGCATCACCAAGTATCCCAGCGTTTTTCTGGTGGTTATCGCAAGACTTTTCGTGGTCCCCGGCGCTGTGCTGGGTATATTCCTGCTCCTTGGAATAGACAAACAGACCATACAGAGCGTTATCTTCTACTATGCAATGCCCGTTGCGTCCTTCCTGCCTTCCTTCCTCCTCCGCTATAATCCCGAGGCTGTGGAGGCGCGGGTTGCAGGCGGTTATATGGTGGTGCTCTCCACTCTGGCCTGCATTGCCACCGTTCCCATATGGACCTTGCTTCTTGAGTTAATATAAGTCAGCGAAAGGGGAAGATACTATGTTTGAAAAAAGACCTGTTATTATGGACGGCGCCACCGGCACCGAGCTTCAGCGTCTGGGTATGCCTGCGGGAAGCTGCACGGAAAAATGGGTTCTTGAAAATCCCGACAAGATGATTTTGCTCCAGCGCGCCTATGTTTCCGCGGGAAGCAGACTCATCTACGCCCCCACCTTTGGTGCCAACAGCATAAATCTTGCAAAGCACGGCATTAAGGACGACCTTAACATTATGTGCCGTGACCTCGTTGCCATAAGCCGCGAGGCTGCAGACGGCCTTGCTTTGGTTATCGGTGATATAAGCTCCACCGGTGAGCTTGTTGAGCCCTACGGTGATATGGAGGAGGATGAGCTTTTCTCCGTGTTTGCCCGTCAGGCGGAGGCTATTGAAAGAGCGGGGGTTGACCTTTTCGGCATAGAGACCCAGATGTATCTGGATGAGGCAAGGCTGGCTGTAAAGGCTGTGAAGGAGGTCAGCTCCAAGCCCATTATTGTCAGCTTCTCCTGCGGTCCCACCGGCAAAACTCTCTGGGGCGAGGATCTTTGCGATGTATGCGATGAGCTTCAGCAGCTTGGCATCACCGCCTTCGGCGTGAACTGCTGCGGAGATCTGGAACTGCTGTGCTCCATTCTGGAAAAGCTTCGGGAGAGAACCCAACTGCCTCTCATAGCAAAACCCAACGCGGGCGTACCCGTTATAAAGGACGGACGCAGCGTTTATGATTTCCCAACGGAGAAAATGGCAGAATACGCTCTGAAGTTCCATGAGCGCGGCGCCCGCCTTATCGGCGGCTGCTGCGGCACCACGCCTCTGCACATTGAAGCTATCAGCCGCGCTCTGAAAACACTCTGAGAAATAATAAAACATTTAAGACCCGCCAGAAGCACTGTGGCGGGTCTTTTTTGCGCCGTACCGAAGGGAAGGACGGAAACGGCGCAGCTTGTTCATTTCGGAAAGATTTTCGAAATATTAACACCTTCACTAAAAATTTACAGATATTTATTGGTCATTTTTTAAGTTTTTTGCTTGTTAATTTCCAGATGATGTGCTATAATCTATGCGTGTATTTGTACCGGCGCGCTTTTGCAGATTAAAGCGCTAATATGTTACATCGCAAATGCGCTTTTGGAGAGTGCCCATGGCAAAGGAAAATAACAAGACCCGGAAAAAGGGCAGGAAGGCCTATCTCAACGATATACGCCCCAATCTTTCGGGAGAATATGTCTATACCGGCGCTCACCTGAACTTTGTTCCCGGGAAAAGGAGCTACCGACAGGCAGCGTCCGGAATGGCGGCATACGCGCTTTTGTCTCTGGCGGGACTTGTGGCCGCGGGCTTTGTCCGTGCCGGCGGAATGGGAAACTGCTTTTATGTGCTTATCCCCTATATGGCGGAGGCTGTGGCGGTGTTCACCCTCCTTCTGGCTGTGTATAAGACTCTTTCCAGAGGAAGCAGACTCCGTGACTATGAATATGAGTCCTCGGTGGTCAAAATACCGGTGAGAGCTTTGCTCTCCTCCGTTTTTGCCGCTGTCGGTCTTGTGTGCGTTCTGGTTTTTGTTATCCTGAACGGTCCGGACGGCAGTCTTGGAGAGCTTATTGCCCTTCTGGCGGCGAAGGCTGTGGCAATCGTTGTTCCTCTATTGTTGAGAAGCTTTATGGCATCTCTCTGCTGGGAAAAGGAATGAAGAATTTGTCTTGTTGACATATACGCTGTACTAATATATAATTTCTCAATAACTTGTCCGTACAAGTTGACCCCGCAGGAGGTATATCCTGCCTGAAAGTGTGAACGTTGGGTCCTATATAAAAATTACATACGCCCATTATAGTTCAAAATATATAAGGAGGAAATCCAAACATGAAAAACGCAAAGAAACTGCTTGCTCTGCTTCTTGCTGTTGTCATGGTAGTTGCTCTCTTCGCAGCTTGCGGTCAGACTCCCGCAGCTCCCGCAGATCCTGCAGCTCCCGCTGACCCCGCACCCGCAGATCCTGCAACCCCCGCAGATCCCGAGCCTGCCGACGAGCCCGACACTCTCGTCATCGCAACTCAGAACTTCGACGGTAAGTTCTCTCCCTTCTTCTATACCTCTGACTATGAGTCTCAGGTCCTCGGCCTGACCCATCTCGGCCTCCTCGGCACCGACCGGGAAGGCGCTATCGTCATGAACGGTATCGAAGGCGAAGTTCGTCCCTACAACGGCACCGACTACACCTACACCGGCATTGCCAACCTGGTTATGACCGAGAACGAGGACGGCACCGTTTACTACGACATCACCATGCGCGAAGACATCGTCAACTCCGACGGCACCCCCGTTACCATTGACGACGTTATTTTCACCATGTATGTCCTCCTCGACCCCACCTTTGACGGTATCTCCACCTTCTACTCCCTGCCCATCGAAGGCCTCGAGGCTTATCGCTCCGGCATGGACAGCCGTATGAACCTCATCCTTGCTGCAGGTCCTGACGGCTACGAAGCTACCGAGTACTTCACCGAGGAACAGTACAACACCTTCTGGGCTGCTTTCGACGCCGCTGGTCTTAAGTTCTGCCAGGAGATCGTTGACTACTGCATCGCTGCCGGCTACGGCACCGACTGCGCCACCGCAGCTCCCGCTTGGGGCTACGACGGTGTTACCACCGTTGAGGAGTTCTGGGCTGCCATCATTGGCAACTTCGGCTATGACCTGAGCGACGACGGTATCAACTATGAGTCTGCAGGCACCTCCATCTCCACCTTCATCGCTAACGAACTGGGCGACAAGGCCGGCGAGTATCAGGCTGGTGTTCAGACCGGTGAGTCTGCTCCCAACGTTACCGGTATCCAGAAGATCGACGACTACTCCATGCGCGTCGTTCTCACCGAAGTCAATGCAAACGCCATCTACCAGATGGGTCTCACCGTTTGCCCCCTCCACTACTACGGCGATGTTGAGCTCTATGACTATGAAAACAACATGTTCGGTTTCCCCAAGGGCGACCTGAGCGATGTTAAGTCCGTCACCTCCAAGCCCCTCGGCGCAGGTCCCTACACCTTCGAGAGCTTCGAGAACGGCACTGTAACCCTGGCAGCTAACCCCAACTACTATAAGGGCTGCCCCAAGATCGAGTACATCCTCTACAAGGAAGGCCAGGATGCTGATAAGGTTCCCGGCGTTGTTTCCGGTACTGTAGATATCACCGATCCTTCTTACTCCACCCAGACTGCTGAGCAGATCATGGAAGCTAACGGCGGCACCGTTTCCGGCGACGTCATCACCACATCCATGGTTGCTAACCTCGGTTACGGCTACGTTGGCTTTGCTGCAAAGAACGTCTGCGTCGACACCGGCGCCGGCGAGGCTGACTGGGGCTCTGAGGCTTCCAAGAACCTGCGTAAGGCTATCGCTACCGTTATCTCCGTATACCGCGATGTCGCTGTTGACTCTTACTACGGCGAGTTCGCAAACGTTATCAACTACCCCATCTCCGACACCTCTTGGGCTGCTCCCCGTGTAACTGACGAGGGCTACCAGATTGCATTCTCCGTTGACGTTAACGGCGATCCCATCTACACCGAAGGCATGACCGCTGAAGAGAAGTACGCAGCAGCTCAGGCTGCAGCTCTCGGCTTCTTCGAGGCTGCCGGCTACACCGTAGCTGACGGCAAGGTAACTGCTGCTCCCGAAGGCGCTGCTATGGCTTACGAAGTCATGGTCGGCGGCGGCGGCACCGGTGACCACCCCACCTTCATGGCTCTGACCCTCGCTTCCGAGTCCCTCAAGGAAATCGGCTTCAACCTCATCGTTACCGATATGGCTAACTTCGCTGAGATGACCGCTGCTACCCAGGCCGGTACCTCCGAGCTGGTTGCAATGGCATGGTCTGCAACTGTCGACCCCGACATGTATCAGATCTATCACTCTGAAGGCGGCTCCAATGAGACCAGCTACTGGATCAAGGATGCTGAACTGGACGAGCTCATCATGCTGGCACGTCAGTCCACCGACCAGACCTACCGCAAGACCCTCTACAAGGAGTGCCTTGACATCGTTGCTGACTGGGCAGTTGAGATCCCCGTATATCAGCGCCAGAACTGCATCATCTTCTCCACCGAGCGCGTTAACATGGATACCGTAACTCCCGACATCACCACCTTCTGGGGTTGGGCAAACGATATCGAGCTTCTGGAGATGAACTAAGTCTAAGGGCTTGGGTTTCTAAAAAGCTTTAATACCAATTAATCAGGTTGCCAAGGGGGCTTATGCCCTCTTGGCAATCCCCGTCAAAAAAGACGCTTCAATTTTCCCTGTAAATTCGAAAATTCGCAGCTGTTAATCTGCATATGAGACGGCCGGTCCGGCTGTTTCGGCCAGAGACAACATGTTTGTCGGAGCGGCTGCCTGATATGCAGAACCTGCTTTAACATATCTGAAAGAAAAGAAATATAAAGGCGAAATGCCTCAGCGGTGAAAAAATCCCTTGAACCGCTATAACAAACGGAGGGATCTTATAAAATGTACAAATATATACTTAAACGAATTCTGCTTTCAATCGTAATACTCTTTTTCGTAATATTCATCATCTACGCAGTGCTTCGCTGTCTGCCCATGAGCTATGTTGAAACCATGGCAATGCAGCTTTCTCAGGCTCCCGGCTCCAAGTCCTATCAGGAATGGCTGGTGCAGCTTAATGCTCAGTACGGTCTTGATGTTGGCGTTGTTCCCGGCTTCTTTGTCCAGCTGGGTCATCTGCTCACCGGTAACTTCGGCGACAGCTGGAAGTATACCGTTCCCGTTATTGAGAAGTTCAACGATGTTATCTGGCTGAGCTTTATTATGGGTGCAATCGCCCTGGTTCTCGAGCTTATTATCGCCATTCCCCTTGGCGTTATTGCTGCAACCAAGCAGTATAGCAAGACTGACTATGCCATCACTGCTATTGCACTGACCGGTATATCTCTGCCCACCTTCTTCCTTGCAACCTTCCTGAAGCTGATATTTTCCGTCAAACTGGGCTGGTTCGATTTGTTTGGTCTGGTTGGACGAGACCACCAGAATCTGGACGCTATGGGACAGCTTCTTGACAAGGCACACCACCTTGTCTTGCCGATCATAACCCTGACCATCATCTCCATCGGTGGTCTTATGCGTTACACCCGTACCAATATGCTTGAGGTTCTCAATGCTGACTATATCCGTACCGCCCGTGCAAAGGGACTCAGCGAGCGCAAGGTTATATATACCCACGCTTTCCGCAACACCCTTATTCCTCTGGTAACCATCGTTGGCGGCTCTCTGCCCGGCCTTTTCTCCGGCGCTCTGATCACCGAGACCCTCTTCGCTATCCCCGGCATCGGATTCACCTCTTACTATGCAATGATCGCCGGCGATATTCCCTTCTCTATGTTCTACCTGAGCTTCCTTGCCGTACTTACTCTGGCAGGTAACCTCATCACCGACCTTCTGTATGGCGTGGTCGATCCCCGCGTACGCTACTCTTAAGAAAGGAGAGTTTGTATCATGCGTGATAATATGGATAAGCTTAAAGATAAAAACTCTCTTGACTTCACCCCCGGCGGACGCATTAATTCCGTTCCCAACAGAGCAAATCAGCTCAAGAACGAAAAGATTTCCGAGGAAGTCAATAAGGGTAATGTAAATACTCCCAATGCCGACGAAGAGCAGCTCTCCCTTAACGATGACCGCCGCGTAAAGAGCCTTTCTCCCGGCGCTCTCGTTGCAAAGCGCTTCTTCCGCAACCGCCTTGCTGTTGTGGGTCTTGTTATCCTTGCATTCATGTTCGTTTTCTCCTTCGTCGGCGGCTGGCTTATGCCCTATAAGCAGGAGCAGGTCTTCTTCACCGATGAAATGCAGATGAAGGAATTTGCAGGCGCCACCGAGAATAACGAATATCGCTATATCTCTGCTGAAGGTCAGGACTTCGGCGCCGTTCTGCAGGCAAAGTTCACTCTTGCCGAGAAAAAGGGCGACGAAAGCTTCGTAAATAAGGACATCGAGTACACCGTTAAGGAGCTCGGTCCCGAACTTTACGTTGTATCTCAGGGCGACACCGTTATCGGCGCTGCCTACAAGGATCTTATCAATCCCTTTGACCAGAACGCAAAGTTCTCCTTCGAGTTCGCCGTCAATGCACTTGAAGCCTATGTAAATGAGGAAAGTTCCTTCAAGGCAGACGGCGCAAGCTACACCATCGACGATAATGCCACCATCGCAGGCGGCGAGGGCGAGGTCGCCTATATCAGCCGCGTAATCGTCCAGTCCAAGGTTGCAGGCACCAACATCAGCCGCGACCTGAAGGAACTCGTTTCTGCCAACATTGCTGACGGCATAACCGAGTTCACCTATACCGGTGCTGACGGCGTTACCCATGAGTACCTCATGGAATACAACGCTGCCGATAAGATCTGGTCCATCAAGGAAGCCACCGCAACCCGCGTATTCCTTGAGTATGATGCCCCCAGCAAGGATCACCCCCTGGGCACCGATAAAAACGGTATGGATATGATCACCCGTCTTATGTACGGCGGTCGTATCTCCCTTATCATCGGCTTCATCGTTGTTTTCATTTCTGCATTCATCGGCGTTATCCTTGGCGGTCTCTCCGGCTACTTTGGCAAGTGGGTTGACCAGCTCATCATGCGTATAGTCGATATTTTCTACTGCATTCCCTCCACTCCTCTGCTGATAATCCTCGGCGCAGCTATGGACGGTATGCGCGTAGACCCCATGATAAGAATGCTCTTCCTGATGCTGATCCTTGGCTTCCTGGGATGGCCCGGCATTGCCCGTCTGGTCCGCGGTCAGATCCTCTCCCTCCGTGAGCAGGAGTTCATGACTGCAACCGAGTCCAGCGGTCTCCGCGTAAGCCGCCGCATCTTCAAGCACCTCATCCCCAACGTTATCCCCCAGCTCATCGTCACCTGCACCATGAGCCTTGGTTCCACCATTATCACCGAGTCCACCCTTTCCTTCCTGGGTCTCGGCGTTAAGTTCCCCTTCGCTTCCTGGGGTAACATCATGAACGACGTTAACAACGTCCATGTTCTCACCAACTACTGGTTCATCTGGATCCCCGCAGGCGTTCTGCTGGTTCTCACCGTTCTCGGCTTCAACTTTGTCGGTGACGGTCTCCGCGACGCCTTTGACCCCAAGATGAAACGATAAGGAGGGAGGAAAAACTATGGCTAAGAAAAAACCCGAAGGTTACCTCTCCGGCCGCGAGGCAAGAAAGATTTCCAAGGCTAACCGCCGCATCACCGATAAGATGGAGAAGCAGCGCAAGCGTAAGAATGTTCCCGAGAGCGAATACCTCACCACCATGCATGACCCCCGCAATGCCGTTGAGTTCGACAACCTCCACACCTACTTCTTCACCGATGCAGGTACTGTCAAGAGCGTTGACGGTGTCAGCTTCGAAGTTCCTCTGGGCGCAACTGTCGGCGTCGTCGGCGAGTCCGGCTGCGGCAAGAGCGTTACCAGTCTTTCCCTGATGCAGCTTCTCCAGCGTCCTCAGGGTCAGGTCGTTGAAGGCGAGATACGCGTCAATCTGGGTGATAAGTGCTACGATGTCACCAAGGTTCCCAATGAAAAGATGCAGAATCTCCGCGGCAACTATATTTCTATGATTTTCCAGGAGCCTATGACCGCTCTTAATCCTGTTTTCCGTATAGGCGAGCAGCTAACCGAGGTTATCGAGCTCCATGACAGCGAAGGCAGAACCGCAGAGAGCATAAAGGCCCGCTGCATCGAGCTGCTTGAGATGGTCGGCATCGCCAACAGCGAGGGCGTATACAAAATGTATCCCCACGAGCTTTCCGGCGGTATGCGTCAGCGCGTTATGATTGCTATGGCTCTTGCCTGCAACCCCAAGGTTATCATTGCGGACGAGCCCACCACCGCTCTGGACGTTACCATTCAGGCTCAGATTCTGGACCTGCTCCGTCAGCTGAAGGATAAGATCAATTCCTCTATCATGCTCATCACTCATGACCTTGGCGTTATCGCCGAGATGGCAGACTATGTTGTTGTCATGTATGCAGGACGCATAGTTGAGAAGGGAACTGCAGATGATATCTTCTATCATCCCGCTCATCCCTACACCATCGGTCTGATGGCAAGTAAGCCCGTTGTCGGTAAGAAGGTAGACAAGCTCTACTCCATCCCCGGCAAGGTTCCCAACCCCATCAATATGCCCAACTACTGCTATTTCAAGGATCGCTGCGAAATGCAGTGCGAGCTCTGCAAGGGCGAATATCCCTGCGAGATCAGCCTCAGCGATACCCACAAGGTAAGCTGCTACCGCTACTACAACAAGGAGGGTGAACAGTAATGGAAGAACTGAAGAATGTCAACACCCCCGAAGAGCAGAGCGAATATATCCTTGAGGTCAAAAACCTCAAGAAGCATTTCCCCATTAAGGGCGGCTTCATTTCCCGCACTGTCGGCCATGTAAAGGCTGTCGACGGCGTAAGCTTCAAGCTTAAGCGCGGCACCACCATGGGTCTCGTTGGTGAATCCGGCTGCGGCAAAACCACCACCGGCCGTGTCATTCTTCGCCTTTCCGGTGAGAAGACCGATGGCGAAGTCCTCTTCAACGGTCAGGAAGTCTATGACCTCTCTCCCAAAGAGATGCGCGCAATGCGCCCCAAGATGCAGATCATCTATCAGGACCCCTTCTCCAGCCTTTCTCCCCGACTTCCTGTTGGTGAGATCATCGGCGAAGCTGTCCGCGAGCATAAGCTTGTTCCCCCCGATCAGTTTGAGGATTATATAGACTCCGTTATGGATGACTGCGGACTCCAGCCTTTCCACAAGGATCGCTATCCCCACGAGTTCTCCGGCGGTCAGCGCCAGCGTATCTGCATTGCACGCGCACTGGCTCTCAACCCCGAGTTCATCGTCTGCGACGAGCCCGTTTCCGCACTGGATGTTTCCATCCAGGCACAGATCATCAACCTTCTGAAGGAACTGCAGGAAAAGCGCAACCTCACCTATCTCTTCATTTCCCACGACCTGAGCGTTGTTGAGCATATCTCCGATACCGTCGGCGTTATGTATCTGGGCTTTCTTGTTCGGTACGGTGAGACCGAGGATATCTTCCGCAATCCTCTCCATCCTTACACCAAGGCTCTCTTCTCTGCAATTCCCATTCCCGACCCCAATGCCAAGATGGACCGCATTGTTCTGGAAGGCTCCATTCCCTCTCCCGCAAATCCCCCCAAGGGCTGCAAGTTCCATACCCGCTGCGCCAACTGCATGGAGCGCTGCAAGGTGGAAGAACCTGTCCAGCGTGAGATTGAGCCCGGTCACTTTGTAGTCTGCCATCTTTACGACGAGGAGAAATAAATGGCTTATAAAGGAAAACGCTATGAGGATGATGACGGCCGCACCATAGTTGATATGAGCGGCGTTGAACGCCCCTCGATGTTCGGCCACCTCCCCAAAAGGGAAAATCCGGTGTTTTCCAAGCCCAAGGAAAAGCCCGAGCGTCCCTGGGAGGACAGCGGATATAACCGCAGCGAGCGCCGCAGCGCTGTGCTGGGCGCACTCTCCGCCTCTCTGCTTATAGGCCTTGCCTATATAGTGGGTCTGGGCGCGCTGGTGGCATTTCTGCTCTACGTTCTTTGGTGATAATTAAAAACGACCTGCACATTGTGCAGGTCGTTTTTTCGTGTGTATAAAAATCTGCCGCAGAGTATTCTCTGCGGCAGATGAGTATGTTGGGTCTTACTTGCCGAAAACCTCAGCGGAGAACTTATCGATCTCTTCATTGACGATATCGTCAACACCGGGATGGATGAATCCGGGGCCGCCATAGGTGACGGAGGGGATGAAGAAATTGCCGGGAGCGCAGTATTCGCGGCAGACGCGGCGGATCTCAGCGCGGATTTCTTCCTCGGTGGAGTCGGGTCTGTCGACGATAGCGGCGTCAATGCCTCCCTGAAGAGCCATGCGTCCGCCTATCTGCTTCTGGAGCTTGACGATGTCATTCTGGGGAAGAACGCCCTGCCATACATCGATGCCAAGATCGATCATATCCTCAACGATGGGCTCGCAGAAGCTGTCGGAATGGTGGATAATGATAACGCCCTTCTCCTTGAGATACTTGTAGCTCTTCTCGTATGCGGGCTTGATGATCTCGCGCCAAAGCTCGGGCTGAACGAAGAGGTTGGTCTTGCTGCCCCAGTCGTCGTGGGAGAGAATGGCATCGGGATGAGCGTTTTCAACCATGAGCTTGAAACCGTTGTAGCGGTATTCGCCGATAGCCATGCTCAGGTCTGCCATAAGCTCGGGCTCCAGCATAAAGTTGCAGAGGGTGTCCTCAAAGCCCATGAGGAAGTGGAGGCGCTCAAAAACGCCGGTGGGAGCGAAGCAGGTGACAAGCTGCTCGGAGCGGTCAACTGCGTTGCAGCGCTCAATATAGGGAGCCCAAAGCTCTTCGGCAGAGCAGTTGGCGATAAGGTCGGGAACCTTTACGATGTCTTCCCATTCCTCAATGTCATCAAGAACCTTGTGAAGAGGGTCGGGAGTGGCAGCAACTTCGTGTGCGGGCCAGAGAATGCGGGTGCCCCACTTGTCGTAGCTGGGCTCCATGCCGGGGTAGCGGTTGCCGCGGACAAAGGAGCAGACAGGGTCACCGGGCAGCATGGCCATATATTCATACTGCTTTACAAAGCGGTCGGGTTTGCCGCCGCGTATGGTCTCAAGGAAATTCTCTCTCTTGGTGAGCATAATATACCTCCTGATTGAACATAACCCCTCCGGCGGGGTTTAGTAATAACTGTGTTTTAATATTAACATACGGCGGGGCGTTTGTCATCGTATAAATTCAACATAATTGCAACTTTTTTGCCATTTCCTGCCATAAGCCTTACCTTGCAGAAAAGCCGTCACCGTGTTAAAATGAGTGACGGTATGGTGACCTGTCTATAAGCCGTTGACGACAGAAGGGACAAGGCCATTCTGGAAGGTCCTATATACCTTGTGAGAGACAAGGTAAAAGCGCTTCTTGAGGAAGTATATGTTTGAAATATGATAGGATACAAAGGGGGAACCCGTATGCCCAAAAGAAATTATAATGTTGATTTATTCCGCTCTCTTGCGGCGGTGCTTGTGGTTTTGCTGCATGTGCTGTTGCAAGGCGGAATTTTGGAAAATACATCTCCAAGCAGCGCAAAACATTGGGCGGCATGGTTTTTTGAAATCGCTGCTTACTGCGCTGTTGACTGCTTTGCCCTGATAAGCGGCTACCTGATGGTGGGCAAAAGCATAAAGCTGAGAAATATATTCAAACTCTGGTTTCAGGTTTTGTCCTATTCTTTGCTGATTACCCTTTTGTTCTTTGCCTTTGTGCCCGCAAGCAGAAGCATAAAAAGCCTTGTTCTTTCCCTGCTGCCTGTGCTGAGCAAGCAGTGGTGGTATGTATCCGCATATTTTGCTCTGTTTTTCTTTATACCCTTCCTGAACAAAGCGATAGAAAATATTTCCCAGCAGACATATAAGAAGTTTTTGATAGTCGCTATAATCGGAGTTTGCTGTCTTAGCCCTGTCCTTTACACAGTTTTCTACATTGACACCTTCACTCTTGATAACGGTTATTCAGCCATTTGGCTTATGCTTGTCTATATGTTTGGCGCATATATCAGGAAATACGATTTGCGGGAGAAAATTACGGCCTCCAGGAGTCTGCTGGGCTTTTTCGCCATGATTATTCTGACCTTTGCCTTCAGAATAATCGTATATTTCGCAACGGAGCGGATTTTCGGTCAGGCAAAGTATTATGATATGCTTGTGTCATATGTATCGGTTACAATTCTGCTGTCTGCCGTTTTCCTCTTCCTTTTCTGCCTGAACATAAAGATAAAGGAAAATGCAGAAAAGCTTATCGCCTTCATCTCTCCCGCGGCCTTGGGTGTGTATTTGATTCATGTGCATCCCCTCATTTTTGAAGGTATACTGAAGGACGCATTTGTTTCCTTCACCGATAAATCCCTTATAGCTATGCTCGCCTGCGTGATACTCGCCACTCTGGCAATATTCGCGGTTTGCGCGGTAATCGAACTTTTGAGAATACGCGTCTTTAAGCTGATAAAAATCGACAGCTTGTGCATATTTATTGAAAACAAGCTCAAGGGATTATATTTGAAAGTATTCAAAAGCTGAATGATGAAGATTAAAAAACTCCTCTGCTGCAGAGGAGTTTTTGCATTATGCAGTATAAACCTCCTTGCTTTACAGATACTAACAGTGCAAATTTGTAAAGTAAGGAGATTTATATATGAAAGCAACAGGAATAGTCAGAAGAATTGACGACCTTGGCAGAGTCGTCATCCCCAAAGAAATCCGTCGGACAATGCGCATCCGCGAGGGTGACCCGCTGGAAATATTCACCGAGCGGGACGGCGAGGTTATATTCAAAAAGTATTCCCCTATGGGTGAGCTTAACGAGTTTGCCACCCAGATTTGCGAGAGTCTTCATAAGACGGGCGGAGCCATTGCCCTTATCTGTGACCGGGACAGCGTGATTGCAGTGGCGGGCGGAGCCCGCAAGGAGCTTATGGATAAGCCCATCAGCCGTCAGCTGGAGGAAATCATGGAGCGCAGGGGACTTTGGAGAGCAGAAGTGCGGGTAAGCCAGCCTATATGCGAGGGCGTAAGCGATTACTGCATTTCCGTGGCGGCGCCTATTCTCTCCGCAGGTGATGTTCTGGGCTGCGTGGTGTTTGCCGCGGCAAAGGATTCCGCACCCCACGGAGAGATCGAGTGCAAGCTGGCGCAGGTTGTTGCGGCGTTTTTGGGAAAACAGATGGAAGAATAAAATAAAAGCGAACGGTTTCCGTTCGCTTTTATTTTACAATTTTTCGCCCCACAGCTTCGGCCTGCATGGTAACGCTGTCCACAATTTCGTGAACGCTCTCGCAGTTGCCGCAAAGGCTGAGCCATTCGGGGATGACATCAAAGCCGCTTATAAGTTCCCGCTCGGGAATGAGCCCCACGGAGACAATGAGCGTGTCGCAGGGGATTAATTTTTCCTCTCCGCTTTCCATATTCCGAATGCTGACGCCCTCAATGCGGCCTTTTCCGTGGATACGGCTGACCGTGGAGCGGGTGAGCACGGGAATGGAATAGGCCTCGATGCAGTTTCGGATATTGCGGGCAAGGCCGCCGGGAGAAGCCTCCTTTTCCACCATGGCAATAACATTTTTGCCCAAAAGGGTGAAGCGCCTTGCCATTATCATACCTATATCGCCGCTGCCGAGAATAACAATGTTTTCTCCTATATCCAGCCCCATAAGGTTCACCATTTTCTGGGCAGTGCCTGCGGAATAAACTCCTGCGGGTCTTGTGCCGCTGACGGGAAGGGAGCCTATTGCCCGCTCGCGACAGCCTGTCGCAAGGACGCAGCGCTTAAACCCAACTGTTTCAACTCCTGCCGTGGAGGAAAGAAGGGCACTTTTGTCCTCCCGAAGCTCCAGCACAGTGGTGTCCCCCCGAAACTCGACGCAGCTTTTTTCAAGACGCTCAGTAAAACGGCGGGCATACTCGGTGCCCGTAAGATCCTCGTGGAAATAGCCAAGACCAAATCCGTTATGTATGCACTGGCGCAAAATGCCTCCGGGAGAAGTCTCCCGTTCGGCAATAAGAATTCTCTCTGCGCCCGCTTCCTCCGCGGCAAGAGCTGCGGCCATACCTGCCGCACCGCCGCCTATGACAAGAAGGTCATATTCTCTCATCTCTGCCGCCTCCTGTCATAAAGCTGCCGGGGCCGTCCTTCATAATTTCGCTGAGGGTTTTATTAAGCTCCCGGGCGAGAATTTCCATAATGCGTGTGGAGCAAAATCCTCCCTGACAGCGCCCCATGCCTGTGCCGGCACGGCGCTTTACTGCATCCAGCGTGGTGGCGCCACGGTGGATAGCGTCCACAATTTCACCCTCACTTATTCCTGCGCAGCGGCAAATTATGCGTCCGTAGAGAGGGTTTTCCTCCGCGGCGGCAATTCTTTCCTCCACGCTTGCGTGAGCAAGACTCAGCGGGGGAGTGCGCAGGGGATTAAAGTCGGGATTTTCCTTCGCGGAGAGGTAAGCTGCCGCGGTCTTGGCGGCATATTCGCCCAACTCCCGGGAGCAGGTGAGCCCCGGTGTTTTGATGCCGATAAAGCTGAGGAAGGAGCCGTCGCCATCGGCAAGTACTGTGAAGGAGCTGATACCTTTTTTATACCTTGAGTAGCTGCCGTCGGCGCTTTTTTCCACATAGAAAGGATTGGGACGCAGAGTGCCGAAGGAGCGGATAAGCTTGGACTTATCCAGAGAGGGGAGGATTACGTCGCAGAGTGAAAGAAGGCTCTCAATGCCCTCCTCAGTGGTGGAAAAATCCGACTCACCCTCAAAGGGAAGCTCCGAAGGGCCTATAAGCAGGTTGC
This sequence comes from Oscillospiraceae bacterium, assembly GCA_045595025.1. Taxonomy (GTDB): domain Bacteria; phylum Bacillota; class Clostridia; order Oscillospirales; family Oscillospiraceae; genus SIG459. The sequence goes on from JAZNZR010000074.1 coordinate 28,937, forward strand.
CGTCAACGGTGGGGACAGCGGTAAGCCCCTTGCCTTTTTGCTCCGGCTCGTGGAAGATAACGTGGCTTAGAATTCCGCCTTCGGATTTATCGAAAATAAGATAGTCTCCTCTTTTGGGGAAAATCCGCACAAGGGGAGTGTGGCACATTTCTCGTATGCTGTCGGAGAATAGCCCGCCGCAATTAATGATAAAGCGGGCGAAAAAGCCCCCTTTGTCGGTTTTTACACGGTAGCCTTCTGATGTGGGCTCTATGGCAAGAACCCTCTCACCAAAGCGGAAGTCAGCCCCGTTTTCCACTGCGTTTTCGTATGCGGCAATGCCCAACTCCCAGGGGTTGACCGTGCCGGTGGTAGGGGAAAGAAGACCCATAGTAACCTTGTCGCTGAGTGCGGGCTCTATGGCGCGCACCTCTTCGCCGCTGAGAAGCTGCAGCCCCTCAACGCCGTTAATAAGTCCCTGTTCATACTTTTTCCGAAGGACATCGTCACCACGCTGACCAAGGCTTATCATAAGGGAGCCGCAGCGGACAAAGCGCACGCCCAGTTCCACGCAGAGGGCATCAAAGCTTCCGTTTGCCCGGAGGCACATTTCCGTTTTCAGGGTGTTGGGAGCGGTGTCATAGCCGGAATAGACAATAGCAGTATTGGCGCGGGATATGCCGGTGCATACATCCTCCCGCGCCTCGATGAGAACAGTATTCAGTTTGAACCGGCAAAGCTCTCTGGCGGCGAAGCAGCCCAGCAGACCTCCGCCAATAATGGCGACATCATAATTTCTCATATCTGGCAAATTCCGGAAATAATAACCAATTTCAATGGCGTATATTTTCTCATATTATAAATTGACACGAGCTAAAATGCAACATATACTGATATGTGTAAAGATTATATAAAGGATGAGCCGAGAGGTTCATTTTAAGGAGGCGCACGGTATGGCAAGTCGCTACGGCGGATATATGGGCAAGGTAATGCTCCTTGATCTTTCCACCCAAAAGGCGGAGGAATATCCTTGGACTGACGAACAAAGAGCTCTGTTTATAGGCGGAAAGATGATGGCCGCCAAGATTTTGGATGATAACTTCAAGGGTGACGAAAAGGCCTTCAGCGAGGAAAACCTTGTGGTTATTTCCACGGGACCTCTTACCGGCACCGGAGCTCCCAGCTCCAGCCGATTTAATCTCTCCACCCTTTCTCCCCAGACGGGAATAATCACCAGCTCCAACTGCGGCGGCAGCTTCGGTTACTACCTTAAAAGGGCGGGTATGGATGCTCTGATTATAAAGGGAAGGTGCCCCGAGCATACCTGGCTGGAGATACATAACGATAAATTCATCTTCCATAATGCGGACGCGCTCTGGGGAATGAAGACCACGGAAACTCAGGATGCCCTTGCGGATATCCTCTCCGGAAGACGGAACAAAAGAGCCCATTTCGGACGCATCTGCATCGGCCCCGCAGGTGAAAACCTTGTGCTATATTCCGCCGTTGTCAGCGAAGAGCGGGCAGGCGGACGCACGGGCGTGGGCGCCGTTCTGGGATGGAAAAATCTGAAGGCCATAACCGTCAGCGGCAACCACGAAATTCCCATTTATGATAAGGAAAAGACCACCGCGTGGTGCAAAAAGTGGTTTAAATATCTCCGCAATCACCCCCTCACCGGCAACCAGCTGCCCCGTCTGGGCACAGCGGGACTTGTTAGCAGTATGCAGATGCGGGGTCTCCTCTCCACCAAAAACTACAACTACGGCAAGTACGAAGACTTTGAGAAAGTCAACGGTGAAACCCTTGCCGAGGAGCATAACATTGTCAACAAGGGCTGCCTCACCTGTCCCATCAAGTGCGCACGTACAGTTAATGTGAACGGGCACGAGGTTAAGGGCCCCGAGCTTGAGACTCTCGGACTTCTGGGCGGCGGCATTCTCAATAATGACCTTGAGAAAATTCTCCGCTGGAATAACGAGCTGGACGAGCTGGGCATGGACACCATTTCCGCCGCCAGCACTCTGGCCTATGCAATGGAGGCCAACGAAAAGGGACTTTGGGATAACGGTCTGGCTTTCGGCGATACCGATGGAATATCTCAGATTTGGGAGGATATAGCCTTCCGCCGCGGCGTTGGCGATGAGCTGGCTCAGGGCAGCAAACGCCTCAGCGAAAAATACGGCGGCAAGGAGTTTGCCATCCAGTCCAAGGGGCTGGAGCTTGCGGCCTACGAGCCCCGCCGTGCCGTTGGTATGGGCTTAGGTTATGCGGTGAGCAACCGCGGCGGCTGCCACCTTAACGGCGGCTATATGGTAATTATGGAAGGTTTGGGTCTCAATGTTAATGCCCAGACTCCCCATGCAAAGGCTGACGGTACTATTATGTTCCAGAATCTGATGGAGATGATATCCGCTTCCGGCCAGTGCCTTTTCACCTCCTATGCCTTCTTCCCCGGTTTTTTGCTCACCCGTCCCAACGGACTTATTACAAAAACGGTGAATTTCCTTGTGCCCTATCTGGGCTGGGCGCTCCGTTTCCTGAATAAATTCCCCTTGGTGGCCCATCTTCACCTGCCGGTTTTCCACCACACCAAGATGTTCAAGCTGGCATTGGGTATGCCTATGACCTTCGGCAAATATATGCGCTGCGGTGAGCGCGGATATAATCTTGAGCGCAAGGTAAACGCAAAATTCGGCATAAGCGCCAAGGACGACACTTTGCCCAAGCGCCTCACCGATGTCCCTCAGGATCCCGCACGACCCAATACCAAGGTGCCTCTTGAGAGAATGAAGAAGACCTATTACAGAGCCCGCGGATGGTCTGCGGAGGGTGTTCCCACCAAGGCCAAGCTGCGCAAGCTGAAGATCAATAAGTGAGGAGGAGCGAAAAATGATTAAAGTTAAAATTTTCGGACTTCTCCGTATGGATACAGGCCTGAAGGAGCTTGAGCTTGAGGGGGAAAAGGTAAAGGATCTTTATCCCCAGATACTGGCTCAGGCCAAACTGGCCAAGCCCGGAACAAGGGTCAAGGCAAAGGATATTGACGGCTGCATTATTATGATTAACGGTGTGCAGGGCAAAAAGAGCAGCGTTCTCTGCGACGGAGACACGGTTATGCTTATGAGCCCCGTCTGCGGCGGCTGAGGAGGGAGTTAGAGGATGAAAAGCTATTATATCAATGAAAAATGCATAGGCTGCACCCTCTGCGCCAAGATATGCCCCGTTGGAGCAATAAGCGGTGAGCTGAAGCAGCGCCATAAGGTGGACACCGACCTTTGCATCCGCTGCGGCGCCTGCGGCAGAGTATGCGCCAAAGAGGCTGTTGAGGATGAAAACGGCAATGTTGCAAGCCGCCTTCCCAAGCGCAGCGAATGGCCTAAGCCCTATATAGACACAGATAAATGCGCAGGCTGCTCCGTATGTGTGGAGCTTTGCCCCAACGACTGCCTCAAAATAACTGCCCCCGCTTTCCACGGGGATATTCGCACTGTTGCTGAGCTTTGCGAAGATAATAACTGCATAGCCTGCGGACACTGTGCCGCAAATTGCCCCATAGATGCAATAACAATGCTCTCTCCCGGTCAGAAGGTAGAGGATGTAAGGGGCAAGGAAAAAAGAAAGGGGAATACTATGAGCAAACTTTGGTGCCGCACTTTCCAGGCCGTTATGAAATTCGGCCACTACTTTATGGGTTATCATATGCCCGACTATATTGAAGGCCCCGGCAGCATTGCCAAGCTGGCCGATATGGTCAAGGAAAAGGGACTGGATAATGTACTGGTTGTAACCGACAAGACTCTTCTGGGTCTGGGTCTTCTGGATGTCATGCTGGACAGCATGGATAAAAAGGGCATAAGCTACACCATCTTCAATGATATTGAAGTCAACCCCACCAGCGATGATGTTGAAGCCGGTCTCGAGGCCTATAAGAGCAACGGCTGCAAAGCAATCGTTGCCTTCGGCGGCGGCGCTCCCATGGACTGCGCAAAGGCCATCGGTGCCCGTGTTGTAAGACCCCGCAGAAAGGTGGATAAGCTCCAGGGCCTTCTCAAGGTCATGAAGAAAATTCCTCCCTTCTTTGCAGTTCCCACCACCTCCGGCACCGGCTCTGAGACCACCGTTGCCGCCGTTATCACCGACTCTGCAACCCACCACAAGGCCTCTATAAATGACCCCCACCTGATACCCGATTACGCGGTTCTTGACCCCGCCCTCACCAAGGGTCTGCCTCCCTTTGTAACAGCCACCACCGGTATGGACGCACTGTGCCACGCTGTTGAAAGCTACACCAACTGGACCTACTGCACCAAGCTGGAAAAGCAGCTCAGCCGCGATGCCGTCAAGCTCATTTACGATAACCTTCTGGCCGCTTACCGTGACGGCAGCGACATGGAAGCCAGACAGAATATGCAGCGCGCCAGTTTCTTTGCAGGCCGCTCCTTCACCCGCGGCTGCGTGGGCTATGTCCACGCTGTGGGTCATACTCTGGGTGGTCTCTACGGAGTTCCCCACGGTCTGGCAATGGCTACCATTCTGCCCCATGTAATGCGTCAGTTCGGCTCCGCCGCATATAAGCGTCTTGCAGAGCTTGCCGAAGTCTGCGGCATGGAAGGCAAGAATGACGAAGAGAAGGCTCTCAAGTTCATCGAGTGGATCGAGCAGCTCAAGCGCTCCATGAACCTGCCCGTTGGCATTGAAGGCATCAAGAGCGAGGATATTCCCCAGATTATCGCCTGGGCGAAGGCTGAGGCCAATCCCCTCTATCCCACCCCCGTTGTGTGGGGCGATGAGGACTTCAAGCGCCTTATCAAGTCCATCAGCGCATAACAGAAATAAAAAAGACACAGCAGAGCAATCTGCTGTGTCTTTTTTATTCGCTTAGTTTCAGTTGATGATTCTCTTTGCGCCAACATACATTCTGGTGTAGTAGTTGGAGCTGAGGTCGGTGATGACAACATATCCGGTGCCGGAAGAGGAATGGATAAACTGACCGTTGCCTATGTACATACCAACGTGGGTGATGGAATAGGGGCCGTAGCCGAAGCAGACAAGGTCGCCGGGACGAAGATTTGCTTTGTCCACATATACGCCGTCATAGCTGTACATATCCTGAGCCACGCGGTGGAGAGAGTAGCCATAGTTCTTGTAGAGGTAGTAAACAAAGCCGCTGCAGTCAAAACCGGATGGGCTCATACCTGCCCATACATAGGGGGTGCCGAGATAGAGCTTGCTTGTTGCAACGATCTGGTCGGCAACGCCGCCGGTGGTGGGAGTGCTGCCGGCAGTGCCTATCTTGATGTAGGCGCTGTGCATATATCCCACAAGACCGGAAGAGGTCTTAACATTGACCCATTCACCGCTTGTTCCCAGAACGGTGAACTGTGCGCCGGTATTGTAGTAGCCGTAAACCTGAGAGGAGAGGGAAGCGCCTGCACGGAGGCGTACGCTCATTCCTGCAACGGTACCGATGGTGCCGGACTGGGCGGGGGTGCTGCCGGTGCTGCTGTCAGGAGCGGTGCCGGTGATGCGGACATAGTTCTTGTGAACATAGCCGTTGATACCGTTATAGCTGATTTTGTGCCAATCGCCCTGAGTTTCGTTAATGGTAACGGTGCCGCCCTGATAGATGAGACCCAGAATACCGCTGGCGGTAGTGGGCTGGCTGCGGATGTTCAGCGCGTCGGCGGTAACAGTGCCGGAGGATACGGCCAGAGCGCTGGGGGCCAGAAGGGAAACGAGAACGATAGCGATGATGAGGGTGCGGATTATCTTTCTGTACATATGTACCTCCTTGAGGGGGGATTACTGCTTGCTGAGTGCACGCTCCAGCCAGACGGACGCAACGTCCATTGCTGCGTAAAGGCTGTCCTTCTCGCTCTTCTTAACAACGCGATCGCGGCTCTTGATGTCGGGATCGGTGAGCTGAAGCTGGACGGAAACCTTGGTTGCAACATCCATATCCTTCACCTTTTTGGTTTCGAGGATCTGGAGCATGATAATATATTTATCGGACATACTGCCGAAATATATAAGATTGTCTTTTCTGCGAAGGGGATGACCCTTGTATTCGAGAGCTGCGGACTTAGCCATAGTCATATCACTCCAATATAAAAAATCATAAATGTAGCTAAATTGTAACATATTTTGTGAATTATGTCAACAACGCAACCTCCAAATTGTGGAAACTGTGGAAATACACAAGTCCTTGTGCGGGCAGAGGGGCGCCGCAACAACATTTGGTGGAGAAAAATAATTCGCCGGAAAAATTTCCGGCGAATTATTTTTTAAACATTTTATTAACTTTCAGAAGGCGTTATATGATTCCGAGGGGGATAAGGACGAGAAGCAGAATAATATTGATGATAACCATAGTGCCGACCACCTTTATCTGCTTTTTCAGGGGCAGGTCATAGATGAGGTAAGCACCTACGAAGAAGGGGATATAGGTGGTGATCCAAACGGGGATGCAGCCCCACCAGGGGTAGACCCAGATAAAGGCGGGAGTCCAGGCGAGGAATATTTCAACAACGGCACAGAACAAAGCCATGGCAATGCCCATGAACCAGCGGTTGTTGATGCCGAGGATTTTTGCGTTTTTATCTTCGGGGAGTATTTTGCAGCTGAAGCCCGCCACGGAGAACATAAGGCTCAGCTCGGCGCCTACGCCAACGAGAAGAATAAAGGCGCTGCTTTCAGCGGAAACTGTCCAGAGGGCGTAACCGGAGAAATGAGCAATAACGGCGTTAGCAATTTCATAGAGCCAGTGGATGGAGTAAAGACCGAGGGCAGCGAAAATTGCTTTGTAGTTTTTCACCTTCATTTCCTGCCAGTATACGCAGAGAACAAGGGCAAAAATGGGAAGGAGATACCATTGGAAATTCGAGGGGTCGCGAACTGCTTTCATAGCGGCTTCGGCAGCCGGTGCAAAGGACCAATCGCCAAATAACATAGCTTTAACCTCCTTGTTTGGTTGTGAGTAAATTTTAGCATGCAAGGGGACATAGGGCAAGGGGAGATTTCTTGACAAGCAGCCTTAGGCAGGATAAAATTTATATAATAATTGATAGAAAGAGATTGGATTTTATGAGCAGAAAAGTTGTTTTCTTCGATGTGGACGGCACCATAATGGATGAGCGGGGCTTTGTGCCTCCCTCCGCCATAGAGGCGATCCGCACAGCCCGCAAAAACGGTGTGGCCTGCATAGTTAATACGGGCAGACCTTACACCCATATTGAGCCCTTCATCGTGGATATTGGCTTCGACGGATATATCTGCTCCTGCGGTCAGTATCTTTTTCTGGACGGAAAGGAGATTTTCCGTGCGCCTATGGACATAGCCGTCTGCGGTGCCACAGTGCGAAAAGCTCTTGAATGCAGGCTGGATGCCTACTATGAGGCGGAGGAAGGCCTGCGTTATATCCTCTGCCACGAGCCCGATGAGATAATGCGCATTTATATGGAGCGTATGATAGAGAGAGGCTTCGAGACGGAAAAAGACCCTCTCGAGGAGGGCTATTTCTTCGATAAGTTCTGCATCTGGGCGCGGGAGGACAGCGATCTTGAGTCTTTTGCGGAATATGCCCGGCAGTATTATACCGTTATCAACCGGGGCGGCGGAATGTATGAGTGTATACTGAAGGGCTACTCCAAGGAAACTGGAGTGGAGATGCTCCGGGAAACTCTGGGTGCGGCGAAAGAGGATTGCTACGCAATAGGCGATAGCGCCAACGATCTTCCCATGCTTATGGCGGTTGGCCATTCCATAGCTATGGGTAATTCCCCTCAGGCGCTTAAAGACGCCGTGGAGTATGTAACTGATGAGCTGAAGGCCGACGGTCTTGCCAATGCCCTGCGCCACTATAAGCTGATTTGAATATGAAAAAATGGGGTGCCCGAAAGGACACCCCAACGTTTATATTTTACCAAATACATAGGGGAGTGTCAATGAAAAACAGGTCTCAGAAGGTGAAATCTCCGATTGCAACAAGTGAGAGAGTGCATTTTCGGATAATATCCCAAGTTGCAAAACCCCGGTTCTGATGGTATATTATAGTCAGAAAGGGTGATATCCGATGTACACCTGAAAGATAAAAGGCTCTGAAATTTGAGAGAGCCTATCCTGTAGAAAGAGAGGTTAAAATGATGTTAGATATTAAGAATTCAGAGAAATAAGCCTTGACTGTAGCGACAATGCGAGGGTCAAGGCTTATTTCGTTTTAAAGGTAAATTTCCGGTCTTTCCGCCTATTGGGGAAAGGCTTTTTTGTTGCCCGGATAAGAGGGCGTGTGATATAATAGAAAAAATCCTTGCACTGAGGCAAATGCAGGCAAAAGCCTCCCTTTAGGCAAGGGAGGCTTGAAGGCGCGAAACATATTATCACAGAAAAACCGGGGGAATGAAAATGTTCACTTTGGAAAACACCTGTATAGAAAAAGGCTGTCTTAAGGGCGAGGTAGCTCTCGTCACCGGCGCCACCAGCAATGTGGGCAAGGGCTATGCTCAGGCTCTGGCATGGGCGGGAGCAAAGGTGGTTGTTGTGGGGCGCAACGCTCAGCGGGGCGCCGCCGTTATTGATGAGATAAACCGGGATAATGGAGAGGGCACTGCCATATTTGTGGCAGCGGATGTATCCCGCGAGGAGGATATTGCCCGATTGAAGGAGGAGGCATACGCCGCCTTCGGCAAGGTGGATATTCTCATAAATAACGCTATGGATATGTCCCTAAACGGTCCTATTCTGGGAGCGAAGGTTGAAGATCTGGACAGAAGCTATGCAATTTCCGCAAGGGCGGTGCTCCTCACTGTCAATGCCTTTGTCCCCGACATGATGGAGCGGGCCCACGGCACTGTGGTGTATTCCACCACACAGTTTCACTATATGCCTCCCATGATCGGCGGCAGCGTTTATACCGCGGGAAAGGCGGCTGCAACTTCCGCGACAATGAGCCTTTCCAACGAGATAGCGGGTAGTGGCGTTAACGTGTTCTGCCTGGCTCCCGGCGGAGTGGGCGTTATAAATCCCGACAGCGTCGATGACCCGGAGGCAGTGGCTCAGCGTATAAAAATGCCCGGCTTCCCGGGACTTATCCCCACCGATGCTGCGGGGGCGGGTCTTGTTTACTGCATTCTCCACGGTGGTGAGATCCACGGCAGCGGCCTTATCGTCGGCAATGTGCTCAAGGAGATGGATTATCCCTTCCCCACGCCGGAAACTCTCCGCCCAAACCTTATGGACAGCATTGACGGAATGCCCCTCACCATGTTCTTCTGCTACATGGGCAAAGGATTTCCGAAAAAGTGACATGTCTATAGGCTCGCTCGGAGCATAGGAACGGCTGATGTTGGAGGGTGTGTTGTGAGTAAGAAGTGTTTTGGCTTAATTGTTGCCCTCATTATCATTGTGTGTCTTGCTGCCTGCAAATCAGAAAACATGCAAGAGCGTGTTGAGGCTGCAGGTGATGAGCGAAAGATTACGGAAGACGCACGGCTGATAGTGTTCGGAGAGGAAGCTTTGGATGTCAATTTGTATATCAACCCCGGTCATGGCTATGCTTTGCTTCCTCTTACGGCAACGCTCAAGGAAATTTGCCCCGATGTTTCAATCGAGTGGGAAAGCGAAACGAGGGCCGTGCTGGAGTATGGCGGGGAGCGATATGTTTTATCCGCCGATAAGTGTGCTATCACCAAAGAGGACAACGGAGATTATAATTACATTATTCCCGCACCCGGAGGAAGCTTTCCTCGGTATTATGCGGAGAAATATGAGCTGATGCTGGACAGCACAGGCATTGAAACTGTGGCTATGATGTTTGGAAGCAGGATAAACTGCCGCGTGAACTACCAAAGCAAGACGGTGGAAATAGTTATGCTAAGTGATGCGCTGAACGATATCGCTTAAATGATGCACACAGAAAACAATATTGGAGGGTATGTATGGCAAAAAGGAAAGGTTTATACGGCCTCGCGTCTGCCATTTCTGTTGTGTGCTGCGTCCTTGCCATAGTTGGCGCATTTTTGGCTTGTCGTAATGTGAATGAAAACCCTTTTCCAAGGAAAATATTTGCTGAGCTCTCTCAGCTTGAAATTAAGTATGGAGCATACCGGGAAGAGGGAGCGGTCAATGACCGCGATTTGGATAAGTTGCGTCCTTTAAGCTCATGGTGCGGAGAGATTGAATTCGAGAGCGAAAGTTACAAGGTGTTTGCCTACGAGTTCGGAAACGCAGATGACGCTTTCCAATATTACAGAAAAGCTTCGGGGCAGAAAAATGCTGCGCAGCAGCTTTGCTTTTTCCACCAAAGTACAAGCATGGGCAGAACAGAGTTTATCGCATATTATGATCAAATGGCGTATAAGGTGACGGGCGGACGCGCCGGCGATTTCGCCCGCTTTATGACAGACTTCTGTGCAGACTTTCCTATTGATTTAGTCGAAGAATATTATCAAAACTACGGGATAAGGCTCAAGTGAATATGGGCGCAGGTACTCTCTGTTACACAAAAATAGGCACTCACTTTGAAAAGTGAGTGCCTATTTTTAATCATATGATGTCAAAGCCCAATTCTGCGCCGATTTCTGCTGAGAAAGCGGAAAATTTAGGTGGAATTGCCATTGCCGGAATATCATCATCAGCATCAATGGAAAACAGAATGTGCCAGCGGGCTTTCGCCAGAGCTGCTGCTTCGGCAATTTGGCGGCTGCTGCAAGGCAGCGCTTCCATCAGGGCATCAACAACGTCAGACAAATCATCTGCAATAAATTTGTGTGTTGTAACTCCCCATTCGCAGTGGCCGAAGCGTCTGCCGTTACCTAATATGTCATCAGGCTTTTTTATCCATGTGGGGGTGGCAGAAAGCGCAGCGGAGACGGCGCTATGGTCAAAATTATCGCCTATCAGTGTCAGGTGACCCCATATTGTTGCCATTTCCCGCTCCTTCCTATGCTTAAATCAGAGATTGTTTTCAGTACGGCTTATGAGGTCATTCTGGCAGTCCAGATTGAGCTCGTTGAAGTAGGCGGAGTAGCCAGCAATTCTAACAACAAGATCCCGGTAGGTCTCGGGATCCGCCTGAGCGGCGCGCATGGTGTCCGCGGAAACTATGTTGTACTGAACCTCCATGCCGCCGAGATTCATATAAGTCTGGGTCAGGGCGCGAAGCTTTGCAAGTCCGTCTTCGGCGCTGAGAGCGGAGGGGTGGATGCGGATGTTGAGGGCGAGACCGTTCATAAACTTACCGTGATCAAAGCAAAGGGCGCTTTTCAGCACGGCAAGAGGACCGTTGAGGTCGCGACCTTGAGCGGGGGAGGCGGCGTCTGCGATAGGCTTGCCTGCCTGACGACCGTCGGGAGTCGCCCAGGTGGTGTAACCCTGGGCAACATGGCTGGCTGCGGAATACATGCCGCCCTTGAAAATTCTGCTGCGGGGGCCTGAACATTCCTTGCAGATATCATAGTAGGTGTCAACAGCCCATTTCATCTGCTCGTCGGCATATTCGTCGCCGTTGCCATAATGGGGAACCTCGCTCAAAATCTGCTGGCGGAGCATTTCGTGACCTTCCCAGTTGGCCATATACGCGTCATAAAGCTCCCGTGTGGTGCAGAGCTTTTTATCGAAGCACATATATTTTATGGTGGTGAGAGAGTCGGCAACGGTGGCAAGACCAACGGCGGTGCAGCCGAAGGAATTATACTTGGCGCCGCCGCAGATAACATCCTTTCCGCTTTCCATGCAGCCCTCCATGGAGATGGAGAGTATGGGATGGGTGTCATAGTGCATGAAAAGCTGCTCCACATAGTTCTGGAGAGTTACCTGAGCTTTCAGTACATAGCGTGCCATTTTTGCCCAAGCCTCCTTGACCTCTTCGAAGGTCTCCATCTCGTATAGATAGCCTGTGCGGAGTGAGCCCTGAGCGCCGTTATGGGGATTGCAGCCGTTATTGAGAGCCATATCAAGGATAGTGCTGTACTGGGTGTAGCCCTCGGGGGGAGTTGTGCCGCTGCCTGCGGCATAATCGTTGCCGGAACCGGTTATTTCCTGACAGCCTATGAGGGCATAGTCTCTTGCGTCACGGAGGGAGAAGCCCAGCTCCTTCACCATACCGGGGATAATAACATGGTCATTCTGGAAAAGAGGAAGACCGCCCACAAGGCGGTTGACGGCAAAGGCGCAGTCCCAAAGCTCCTTGGGTGTGTTTTTGTTAATACGCAGAGAAATGGTGGGGTCGTGGAGTTTAAGTCGGCCCATAGTTTCAAGCACCATATAGGTTACGGGATTTGTGGCATCCTCGCCGGTGTCGGGGTCAACGCCGCCTATGGTGGTGTGGAGATAGGTGTTGCCAATGCCGATGATGGAGGTGAGGGGACCCACGCTGCCGTTATAGAAGCTGTTTACCTTAAGGAAGAAGCAGTCTGTGATTTCCTGAGCCTCGTCCATGGTGATTTCGCCTGCGTCAAGATCGGCCTTCAGATAGGGCCAGGTATACTGGTCGAAGCGTCCGAAAGAGCCTATATCCGGCATGCCGGACATGGAAATCATCAAAAGATAGAGCAAGGTTGCCTGACATGCCTGCCAATAGGTCTTTGCTGGGTTTTCGGATATCCAGACGAGATTATCGCCCATTTGGCGCAGCTCCGCCTTTCTTGCCTCATCCCTGCACTGGGCAGCTGCGGCGTAGCAGCTTTCACCGTAGCGCTTAAGGAGGGTGGTGGCACCGGAGCAGACAATTTCAACGGACTTATAGAAGAGGCATTTATCCATATCCTCGCCCATAAGTGCGCCTTTGTGCTCATCCAGCCAATCCCGAGCCTGCTGAGCAATGGCCTTATAGCCCAGGGTGAGTATCTTTCCGTAGCCGGGGGTGGAATGTCCCGCAGGCATCATAACGATGGGCATATTTGCACCAAAGGAGCGGACACCCAGACTGTTGAGCTCATCAAAGCCCTCGGGCTGCCAGGCCTTTGCCATATCGGAAATGGTCTTGCCCTCCCAGTAAGGACCTAGCTCACGGAGGACTTCAAACTCCTCGGGGCTCATAATAAGGCGCAGCTCATCCGAGTCGGGGTTATGATAAAAACCGTCCTCGCCGAGAGTCCATTTGCCGCTTTCCGCGAAGGCGACATACATATCTCCGCGGCTCCAGCGGGGGTCAATGCGGGTGCCGCAGAAATATTTGGTGTTGTTGGCAACAAGTATTTCGTGGGGCTCAACGCGGGTGGTCATCTCCTCGCAGAGAGCCTTGAAAATAAGGGCGTTTTTAATAACGGGAACAACGCTTTCGTATTTTTTGTGGGCGTTTGTGATTATGAGAGAGCGCTCGGAATCCACCACGAAAAGACGCTGGCGGACCTTCTCATGCATGAGCTTCATTCTGTCTGTAACGGGGCGGAATTTATACATATAATATCCTCCGAAAATCAGGCGTTCATCTTATTTTACAGCACGGACACACCCTTTGCAATAGTAAGGTGATTTTGTAAAAAAACTGTGTAGAATATGTAAAAATATTAAATTACTATTTCACATGACAGAGGTATGTGATATAATACGCTCACCTATTAAAAGGAGGTAAAAAAATGAAAAAACTCTTGTCTCTTCTGCTGGTTCTGGCACTTTGCGTAGGCCTGATCGGCTGCGGCGCAACCCCCGCTGCTCCCGCTGAGCCCACCGCTCCTGCTGCACCTGCAGAACCCGCAGCTCCCGCAGAGCCTGCAGCTCCTGCAAAGGAAGATGTTGTCATTCTCTACACCAACGACGTTCACACCTATATCGACGGCGTTCTCAGCTATGATGTTATCGCCGGTGTGAAGGCTGAGCTGGAAAAGACCTATGGCAACGTGCTTCTCGTTGATGCCGGTGACGCCGCACAGGGTACCGCTTTCGGTTCCATGGATAAGGGCGAAACCATCATCAAGCTGATGAATGCTGCCGGCTACGATCTGGCAACCCTCGGCAACCACGAGTTCGACTATGGCATGGACGGTGCCATGAACATCATCGACTGGGCTGAGTATCCCTACATCTCCGCAAACTTCTATCACGAGGAAAACGGCGTTCGCGGCGAAACCGTTCTCGATGCTGCCAAGGTCTTTGAGATCGGCGGCCAGAAGATCGCATTCGTTGGCGCAACCACTCCCGAATCCTTCACCAAGTCCACCCCCGCTTACTTCCAGGATGAAGCCGGCAACTACATTTACGGCATCTCCGGCGGCGAAGACGGCGCAGCTCTCTATGCTGACATTCAGGCTGCTATTGACTCCGTAGAAGCTGATGTTGTTATCGTTCTCGGCCACCTGGGCGATGACCCCGCTTCCCAGCCCTGGACCTCCGAGGAAGTTATCGCCAATGTCAGCGGTCTTGACGCTTTCATCGACGGTCACTCCCACTCCACCGTTCCCGGCAAGGAAGTTGCTGATAAGGACGGCAACAATGTCGTTCTCACTCAGACCGGCGAATATTTCAAAGCTATCGGTATGATGGTTGTTGGTGCTGACGGCAGCATCACCACCGATCTCATCGGCTACAATGAGCTCACCGAGGTTGTTGTTGACGAAGCTGGCCAGCCCGTTCTGGACGAGGATGGCAAGGAAGTCACCGAGGTTGTTGGCTATGAGCTCGCTTCCGAGCTCTATGACGGCGCAAGCTGGGTTTCCGTCGAAGCTGTTGCTGAAATCAAGAACGCCTGGATCGATGAGATCAACACCAAGCTTGGCGAAGTAATCGGTTCCACCGAGCTGACCTTCGATAACTACGATGCAGAGGGCAACCGCCTTGTCCGCAAGCAGGAGACCAACACCGGTGCCTTCGCTGCCGACGCTCTGTATTACCTCTTCGACGATATGGGACTTGATGTTGACGTTGCCATCATGAATGGCGGCGGCGTACGCAACAAGGCTATCACCGGCGAGATCAGCTATCTCACCGCAAAGCAGATCCACACCTTCGGCAACGTTGCCTGCCTCCAGACCATCACCGGTCAGCAGCTCCTTGACGCTCTCGAGTGGGGCGCACGCGATGTTGCTAATGCCGAGTGCGGCGGCTTCCTCCATGTTGCAGGTGTCACCTATAAGGTAGGTCCCGATTGGCCCAGCTCCGTTGCAATGGACGAGAAGGGCGTTTGGGTAGGCGCTCCCACCGGCGGCTACCGAGTATACGATGTTCAGGTCTTCAACAAGGAGACCGGCGCATACGAGGCTCTTGACCTGACCGCTTCCTACAACCTGGCCGGCTATAACTACACCCTCCGCGACCTGGGTGACGGCTTCAACATGTTCTCCGGCGCTGTCAACGTTCTGGACTATGTCATGGAAGACTACATGGTTCTTGCCAACTACATCAAGGGCTTTGAGGGCGGCGTTGTCGGCGCTACCAACTCTCCCCTGCTTGCCAAGTATCCCGGCATGCTCATCGACTACTCCAATGTAACCGGTTTCGGCCGCATTGTTGTTGAAGCTGCTCAGTAAGCTAAAACATATCAAACTCAAAAGAGACTCCTTCGGGAGTCTCTTTTTTTGTCAAAATGGGTATTAACAAGCACAGGTTTGTGTGGTAAAATATCAAGTTGTAGTGTATTTTGGCGGAGTGCCGCCTTTCTATAATTCGGAGGATATTATGGTTTTTTCCAGCCTGACATTTTTGCTGCTGTTTTTCCCGGCGGTACTGCTTTTCTATTTTATGGGAAGCGGGCTGAAATGGAGAAACGGAGTTCTGCTTGTTTTCTCCCTGCTTTTCTATGCATGGGGCGAGCCGATATGGGTTCTGGCTATGATAGCTTCAACGGTTATCAACTATTACTGCGCCCTGCAGATAGCCAAAAGCGAATATAAATACAGAAAGAAAAAGTTCCTTATCATAGGCGTTGTGGTGTCAGTGGCGCTTCTGTTTTACTTCAAGTATGCCTCCTTCCTCCTCAGCTCCATTACGGGAATTTTTGGCAAGGCGGTGGAGATACCCGGCCTTAAGCTGCCTATAGGTATATCCTTCTATACCTTCCAGGTTCTCACCTATACCGTTGATGTCTACAGAGGCAAATCCCCCTGCATGAAGAACCTGCCCCGCCTGATGCTCTATATAAGCTGTTTCCCCCAGCTTATCGCAGGTCCTATCGTCCAGTATTCCGATGTTTGCGATGCTTTGAATGAGCGCAGCTCCACCACTGATGACTTCATCTGCGGCATGAGAAGATTTGCCGTAGGCCTTGCGAAGAAGGTGCTTATAGCCAATGTGAGCGCTCTGGCTCTTGAGCAGCTCTCTCTGGGAAACGGCATTATGTCCGTTCTGGGCGCCTGGTATGCAGCCGCGCTCTACTCCCTGCAGATTTACTTTGACTTTGCCGGCTACAGCGATATGGCCATCGGTATGGGACGCATATTCGGCTTCAAGTATAAAGAAAACTTCAACTATCCGTATATATCCAAAAGCATATCCGAGTTCTGGCGCAGATGGCATATATCTCTCGGCAGCTTTTTCAGAGACTATGTCTATATTCCTCTTGGCGGAAACCGTAAGGGGAAATGGCGCACCGTAATAAACCTGCTTATCGTCTGGTCTCTCACCGGCTTTTGGCACGGCGCAGACTGGAACTTCCTTATGTGGGGCGCTTACTATGGAATTCTCATAATCCTCGAGCGCTTTGTGTTCAGCAAAATTATAGAAAAAATGCCCGGAGCGCTGAATATTTTCCTGACTCTTATATTTGTGGTCATCGGCTGGGTGATCTTCTATTACACCGATCTGGGCGATATGAAAACCCACCTTCTGGCGATGTTCGGCATGCAGAGCCGTGGCGGAGAAATTGTGAAAGCCGCCTTCAGCGATGCGGTAACCATGGCCGTTATGCGCAGATACACTGTGCTGCCCATTCTGTTTATTGCGGCATGCACACCCATTGTCCCCGCCGTGAAAGAGCGTCTGGAGAAGAAAAACACTCTGGTATTCAACATCGTTTCCGACGTTTGCTATATTGCCGCGATGGTGCTTTCTCTGCTCTTCATCATAGGACAGAGCTATAACCCCTTTATTTATTTCAGATTCTGAGAAAGGAGACCGCAAAAGCGTGAAAAACAAAATCACATTTTTTATAACTGTATGCTCCGCCGCGGTGCTCCTTTGTCTGGGCATTATGCTTGTTGCTCTCGGCGAGAGTGAAGACAGAGCTTCGGACTTTGAAAACCGCATGCTGCAGGGCAAGCCCTCTCTCAGCGCGGAAAATGTCTTCTCCGGCAATTACAGCGGAGAATTTGAGAACTTTTTGTCCGACGGCTTTTTCGGAAGAAATCTGGTTATAAACACCAGTGAGGGCTTCCTCGGTCTGTTTTCCGCAGAGACTGAGGAGGATACCCAGCTTCTCGATGACAGCAAGGATGAGCTGCAGGGCGCGGTGGATAGCGAAACTCCCACACCGCCCGATATACAGGAGGAGAGCGTCCCCGGCATGGAGGATTTCGATTCCGAAGAGCCCGAAGAGGAGATAATTTTTGATGAGAGCGAGCTTCCCGAAGAGGGAGAGGAACTTGAGATCATCCCCGCCACCGATACCTACGGTTTCTCCTACATATACAAAAACGGACATCTCCGCGAATATTTCCGCGTTTCCGAAAAGGAGATATCTCAGGTGGCTCATGCTCTCAATGCATATAAGTCTGAGCTTCCCGAGGACGGAAATGTTTTCTATATGATGGTGCCCCTCACCCATAGCTGGGAGCCCCTGCCCAACAGCTCCAAGTATGCCGGCTGGTACAGCAATACCGAGGGCGCAATTCAGGAGCAGGTGAACGAGGGCGTCCATGTTATAAATATCCCCGAAATCCTCAACCCCCACCTCACCGAGTCCATCTATTTCCCCATAGACCACCATTGGTCCGCTCTGGGCGCATGGTATGCCTACGAGGAACTGATGAATATTCAGGGCATCCCCGCTGTGCCCTACGATGAGTATAACTACAGAAAGGTTTATACCTATAAGGGCTTTTTCGATGTAATGAATCCTCTTCAGGCCGCAGAGGTAAACCGCCTTTATAATAAAACCACTGAAGAAAAGTCCGCCCTCATCAACTACCGTGAAGAGACCTATATGGCATATGTAACCGGAGTTATCAAGCCCTGGACAAGAATAGAAACGGGCTTTTCCACCGGCCGCAAGGCTCTTGTAATAGGCGATAGCTTTGCGAATGTGTTTACTCCCTATCTCTGCCCCCACTATGACGAGGTGCATATGACGGACGTCCGTCAGGGCTATTACTATACTGCCGATACCGGCGGCTGGATAGCCGACCTTATGGAATATCACGGCATTGACGATGTGTATATCGTTATGTCCTACGCTAATGATGCCCATACGGATACATCCTGCGTAAGATTGGAGAAGTGCCTGTATGGATAAAAATTCAGCATTTATAAAGGGAACTGTGGGCTTCGCCGCGGTGCTTACAGCGCTGCTGATAGTTCTGGGCTGCCGTTTCTGGACCTCCCTTCCCGATATCTATGAAGAGCGTATAAGCGCTCTTGCCGCCGCGGGAAAGCCCGAGGCTGCCATTGAGAAATATGATAAACTTAAGGTTATCGTTGCCGAGCGCCTTGAGGACGAGACAAAGGACAGCTGCGAATATGCTATCGCTCAGGGCTGGCTTCTTGCCGGTGACTATGAGCAGGCGCAGTTTATGTTTGCCGCGCTGGGCGATTTCCGCGATAGTGCCCAGATGGTGAAAGAGTGCATCTATCTTCCCGCTCAGGAGCTTTTTGATGAAGGCAAATATGATGAGGCGGCGGCGATATTCCGCTCTCTGGGCATTTATTCCGATAGTGCGAACCGCTATAAGGACTGCCGCATGGCGGTTGCCGAGCTTCATTACGCGGCGGGCGAATACAGCGAAGCAATCAATGTCTTCCGGGAGGTTGGCGACTATAACGGGGCTATGGACAGAATTTATGCCATTGCCATGGAGCTTACCGGAGACGAGGAGTTCGCTCAGGATATGGTGAGCGGCAAGCTTTCCGAGGCGGATCAGGAGATACTTCTTGCCAGAGAGTATGCCCGCCAGAAGCTTAAAACCGAAAGCATTGCAGCAGGCAAAAACCACACCGTTGCTATCCTCAGTGACGGCAGCGTTGCCGCCATCGGTGATAACAGCTTCGGTCAGTGCGATGTAAGCGGTTGGACCGATGTTGTGGCGGTTTATGCGGGAGCAAACTTCACTGTGGGGCTTTGCAGTGACGGAAGCGTCCTTGCCACGGGAGACAATACCCACGGTCAGTGCGATGTAAGCGGCTGGACCAATGTGAAGAAGCTTGCCGTAAATGACCATGATACCCTTGCTGTGACCGAAGAGGGAAAACTCCTTTTCACCGGTTACCACGATTATTCCGATACCCTTGCCGCAGAAAACATAAAGGATGTTTTTGCAGGTGCATATCAGGGGGCATGCATTCTGGAAGACGGCACGGTTCTCACATCCAATAAGTCAAGCCAGACCCTGCTCAAGCCCGAGGCTCTTGCCCTTTCCACCGCTGTTTCCGTCTATCTTATGCCTGACGGAAGCACCTCTGCCAGCTTTGAGAGGATTCCAGAGTGGGAGAATATTATAAGCCTTAATATGAACGCCAGAGCGCTAATAGGGCTCACCACGGAGGGCGAAGTGCACAGCTTCTTCTTCCGTGAGAGCGACAGCGTGGACTTTAATGTCAGCGGAAAGTATATAGTTGCCGCAGCCGCAGGCGGCGGACACTATCTGCTTGTAGATTCCGACGGAAAAGTTTATGCCTACGGCGATAATGCCTTCGGCCAGTGCGATGTGGGAAACTGGAAAATCAAATAACAGCAAAAAAGGACTCTCATTGAGAGTCCTTTTTTATATTTGCGGGGCTGAAAACAAGGGGAGCGGGGGAGTGGAAAAGGTGAAAAAGACAAAGAGCGCCCCCAGCAAAAGAAGAAGGGCAAAAGCTGCGTAGGGAGCGCTGCAGCGGATAGTGCCTTTCATAAAAAGCCGGTTTTCAAGATAAAAGGCCACGGCAGAGGAGAGAATAAATATTCCGATATTCAGCCAGTCGGGAGACTTCCCAAAAGCTCCGTTATAGGTATAAAAGACCGTTGGAATGAGCAATAGTCCTAGAGAAATTCCAAGAAGCTTTACGCACCAGAAATCTCTCTGCCCCGCAAAAAATCTCCGTTGAAGCAAAGCAAAGAAAAAAGCGGGAATGAAGAAAAGCTTCATATGCTCCCATGTAGATTCGTTTACCGCGGAAAACACTGCTGCGAGGGTGCTGCCGCCGCTTAGCTCATAGAGAAAATGGAGCAGCGTGCCTCCCAGAACCGTTACTCCGAAGCCCATAGCCTGCCAAAGTGAAATGTTGCGTTTCATTACCCACCCACCTTAAAAAGTTATTATTATATTTTTATGCGCAAGGCGGCAGTATATGTGGTATAATATCTGAGGTGAATGATAATGAAAAAGCTTTATGAAAAAACTGAGCTGGGCTTTGCCCTTGTGTGGATAGGCATTTACTGTCTGGGCATGTCAGTCTTCGATGGCGTTTCCGTTGCGCTGGGGGCGGAAAACGCGGCATCGGCTGTGTTTGCCCTGATAGTGAGCCTTTTTCTCCTGTTCTGGCTGAGAAGGCAGGGATTGGCGGAGCGCTTCGGGCTTTGCAGAGCGAAAGCTCCGGCAAAGGTATTTTGCTTCTACATACCCCTTGCCCTTATCACGCTCTATAATCTGTGGTTGGGCGTGGGGCTGCGCTACGGAGCGTTGGAGACGGTAAGCTTTGTTGTGAAGATGCTTTGCGTGGGCTTTTTGGAGGAAGTGATTTTTCGCGGCTTTCTTTTCAAAGCCATATCCCGGGACAGCGTGAAGTGGGCGGTGATCGTGTCCAGCCTCAGCTTCGGTCTCGGACATATACTGAATCTTATAAACGGCAGCGGTATGAGCATCGGAGAAAATCTGGTGCAGATAGTATCCGCGGTGTTTATAGGTTTTCTTTATGTGCTTATTTTCATCCGCAGCGGAAGCTTGTGGATGTGCATCATCTCCCATGGAGTTTTCAACTCCCTTTCGGCATTTTCCGTCTCGGAGAAAAGTGACTATACTGTTATAATCCTTTGTGTTATCACCATTATCTATGCGCTTATAGTTTTGAAAACTTTCCCCCAAAAGGCAGTGAGTGAAAAATGAATTTTTTGATAAGCGGCGCGGCCTCCGGAATTGGCAAAGCCGCCGCCCAATACATAGTTGAACAAGGCCATACCGTATATGGAATAGACCTCGCCCCCGCCGGGCGGAGTGAGGGTTTGCATAGCTTCACGGCGGACATCACCGATGAGGCTGCCCTTTGCGAAATCCGGGATTATTTCATCCGGGAGGGTATAACGCTGGATGTGATAGCCAATATCGCTGGTGTGCATATGATGGCATCTCTGGTTGAGAGCGATTATAGCCGTATGAAAAAGCTTGTGGATGTGAATCTGGAGGGCACAATGCTTTTCAACAGAGTGTTCCATTCCTGCCTTGGGGAAAAGGGAAGAATACTTATCGTCACAAGTGAGGTGGCGGACTTTGACCCTATGCCCTTCAACGGTCTTTACAATGTGAGCAAAACAGCCCTTGAAGCCTACGCTCAGGCTCTTCGTCAGGAGCTTAATCTTATAGGGCAGAAGGTGGTAACCGTTCAGCCCGGAGCGGTTGAAACTCCCCTGAGCAGCTCATCCGTGAATGCAACCAAGACCTTGGCGGAAACGACGAAGCTTTATAAAAAGCAGGCCAGCTGTTTCTCGGGTCTGGCGGCAAAGTTTATGGGCACACCCATTGCCCCCGAAACGGTGGCAAAGCTAATATATAAGGCATCAACAGCCGCCCATCCCGCCCTTCGCTACAGAAAGCACAGAAATATTGGTCTTGTACTGCTGAACATTCTCCCCAAACGCTGCCAGTGCGCAGTTATTAAGCTTCTGCTGAATATATAATAAAAAGGACCGCGGATTGGGCGGTAGTTATAACACAGTTACAGGCAAAGCAGTTTAACTTGAACTGCTTTGCCTGTTGTATCGGCGCACAAATAGCGGTATAATTGATAAAACAAGTTGACAAACTTGAATTTGTCTAATTATTTTATCCATTTTATCACATTACTGAAAGTTGGACAAGATCAGTCCCGGCAGGATTAGCTGCCGGGACTGAAACTGTTTTATGGACTCCCGCCATTGACGGCGGTTTTTTCTTATTACGCAGCTTATAAAAGCTTACTCAACCTCTATAAGTTCAATATGGAAGTTAAGCTCTTTGCCAGCCATTTCGTGGTTGGCGTCAAAGGTAATGGTGGAATCGTCGCGGGCAGTAACCTTGACGGGGATGGGACGGCCGTCAGCGGTATAGAGGGTAACATTCTCGCCAACGCTCAGCTCTTCGCTGCCGGGCAGCTGGCTGATCTCTATTGTGAAGATGGCGCGGGGATCAGCATAGCCGTAAGCCTGATCGGGAGTCAGGTGGATGTCGATGCTCTGACCGACTTCCATATTGGCAACAGCCTCGTCGTAGCCGCGGATCATCATGCCCATTCCGCAGATGAATTCAAGGGGCTCGCCGCGCTCATAGGAAGAGTCAAAAACGGTGCCGTCGTTCAGCGTTCCGCGGTAATGAGTTCTGCAAAGTCTGCCAACATTGATTCCTTCAATGGTGGGCATAGAGTGGCAACCGCCATGGCAACCGCCGCAGCCGCCGCCGCAACCGCCGCAGCTGTGAGCTTCCTCGTCGTGGTCGTGGTGATGGTCGCAGTTTGCACCGGAGGGCATAAGAGCGCCCTTCATATAGGCATTCACTGCCTCGTCTGCATCACCCTGAGCGCCGGAGAAGATTTCAATACCGGCTCCGGAAAGAGCAGCTTCAGCACCGCCGCCGATACCGCCGCAAATCAGAACGCTTACGGAAAGCTGGGAAAGGAAAGCCGCAAGCGCATCATGACCGTTGCCCGCAGTATTTATAACTTCGGCAGAGACAATGCTGTTGCCCTCAATTTCATAAATCTTAAAGTTTTCGCTGTGACCGAAGTGCTGAAAAACTTCGCCCTCAGCATAAGGAACTGCAATTTTCATATAGAATTTCCTCCATTGATTATTCAAAAAGGATTTTACTCCAATTATCCGGGAATAGCAACTTAAAGATTTTCCCGGGCAAATAAAAAGGCCGCTTTAGGCGGGCTCACATAGGGTTTTACACGGGTTTGAATAAATCTTTTTCCCCGCAGCCTCCTCCGCCGATCTTGAAATACACAAAGTAATTCCGCG
>JAZNZR010000075.1:0-61099 GCA_045595025.1 Oscillospiraceae bacterium
CAAAGCTAACATCAGGCCACTGGAAACCGCAGTCAGCCGCTTTCTTCTGAACCTTTTCAGCCCTCCAAAGAGCGGGAAGAGTCTCAGCAACACCTTCCATTGTGCTTGTTACGGTTTTCTGGGCTTTTTCAAGACGCTTTACCTCGTCCCATGTTTTAAGGACTTCCTCGCTGTTTTCACATACCGCATCTCCGAATACATGGGGATGGCGGAAAACAAGCTTCTTGCAGGCAACATCGGCAACGGCATTCAAATCAAAGTTGCCCTTTTCTTCCTCAATGCAGCTATGAAAAATAACCTGCATAAGAAGGTCGCCCAGCTCTTCGCGAAGATTCTCCAGATCACCGGTATCAATGGCATGGGCAAGCTCATATGCCTCCTCAATAACATTGCGGCGAATACTCTCGTGAGTTTGCTCAGCATCCCAGGGACAGCCACCGGGAGCGCGGAGAATAGCCATTATTTTTCTGAAGTCCTCTATATCGTAATTATCTTTAATGCTGAACTTCGTCATTTCCATATTCTGTCCTGTCTTTTAATGTATATGCAGAATCTTTGCCAGTTTTTCGCCTTTTGGAATAAGCTTCATATCCTCAAGGGTAATTGCTCTTGTTACAATAATAAGCACAATATAAACAATAGCAGCAACGCCAACACCCACCAGCATTGCAAGAGCCATTCTTGACCAGCCTTCACCGAGAACGGCAGAGGCAAGTCCGTAGGCAGCCCATGCAGCAGCAGCCATAACAAGGCAGCTTATCACAGGGCGCAGGAGCATTCTCTTGAGAGAAGGCTTCCGCTCCATGCATCTGCAGAGGAAGAAATAGTTCATTGCGCACATGACAATATAGCAGCAAAGTGTTCCGATGGGGGCACCGACAATGTTGATATTGGGATTGCCCACCAGCACCCAGTTAACGCCTATTTTAACGAATCCGCCGATAATCATGGAATAAAGGGGATATCTTTCATTACCGTGAGCCTGCAAAATTGCATTGGAAACAAGGGCAAGGCATACAAAAACGGAGCTGATTCCAAGGAGCATAAGCAAGGATGCTCCGGCCTCGTGGCTATCGGGATATACAACGCTCATAATGGGATAGCTGAGCACGCTGAGTCCTATACCCATGGGCATGCAGATAATGGATGCAATTCTTACGCAGCTTTCGCCGATTTCGCAACCCTCCTCCCCTTTCTTTGCAGCAACGCAGGCAGCAATAGAGGGAACGAGAGAAATGGTAAGAGGAGTTATGAATGCAGCGGGAAGATTATAGAGAGTAATGGTCTTGGAATAAACACCGTAAAGAACATCACTTTCCGCAACGCTGAATCCTGCGCTGTTTTGAAGCTGAGACAAAACCAGTTTGCTGTCAATAAGGGTAAAGATACTCATGACACTTGCACCGAGAGTAATTGGGATTGCGATTGTCATAAGCTTCTTGAATATTTTGCCCGCTTTGTCAGGTACATCCGCCTTGTCGCTGCTAACAACGCTGTAATCGCGCCTCTTGCAATAGAACATATAGATAAGCGCAACAAGAGAGCCGGCGGAAACGCCGAAAATTGCACCGGCAGAGCTTACAGGAAGGCCGAGACCCTTGCGGGTGAGCAGGAATGCCAGAGCAAAGCCAACAACAAGCTTTACGAGAACCTCAATAATCTGGCTTACGGTGGTGGGTGTCATATTTCCGTGACCCTGGATATATCCTCTGTAAGCGCTGATTACGCAGCAGAAAAACACACTGGGAGCAATGGCCAGAATGCTCTGTGCAGATCTGGGAGAATCCATTCCCACAGCAAACTCAACATGGAATATGGAAAGTGCCGCAGTTCCAATAATACCTATAACCGCGAAGGTTACAAAGGCAACAGAAAAGGTGCGCTTTGCCTGCATGGGTCTGCCAAGAGTATTAGCCTCGCTGATCATTCTTGAAAGGGCAACGGGAAGACCGGCAGTGGCAATAGTCAGAAAAACATTATAGATATTATAGGCCATATTGAAATAGCCGAATCCTACGTCTCCGAGAATATTGCCAAGAGGAATCTTATATATAGCACCAAGTATTTTGATTAGGACAACGCCGAATGTGAGTATAGCGGCGCCATGAAGATAATTTTGTTTCTTAGAATCAGACAAAATATTTCCTCCGTTTGATAATCAGCTTTTAATCAACATAGTGGGTACGGATGATTTCCTCCCACTCCAGATATTTATGCTCGTAAAAATGTACTCCGTCCCATGTGTCCCAATCGGAAAGGAATCCGCTTGCATCTACCATTGTGGTCACGCAGTCCAAATAATAGCATTCTTTTTCGATTGCAAGGAGCTTCAAGGCTTCATTATAGGCATTTACATTCGCCATAGTGAAAACTCCGCCTGAATTGCGTTTTGTATTAACAGGCGTTAAAGAAAGAATATAGATATCAGCCTCGGGCAAAGAGCTTTGGAGGCGGTCAATTATTGCGGAATAATAAGCAATAAAGCGCCATACATCCATGCCGATCTCATTGATGCCAAGCTCAATATATACTTTGGAATAATCGCCGGCGGCGGCAGCACCCACAGCTGTTTCATATGTACCTATGGGAGAATAAAAATCATACTTTGAATTTGCAGAAAGGACGGTCATTCCGGTGGTGGAATAATAAGAGGCAGTATCAAGCCCACTGTAATAGCTAAGTCCGTCAACAAGGCTATTGCCGATAAAACAGGCATCGCTGAAAAATTCATCGCCGGCAGGCTCGCGCATAGGAAGGGTTGAGCCTACATAACCCTTCAGTTTAATTCCGCTGCGAGAGCTGGGAATCAGTATGCGGGAAATGATGGAGTAAAGCTCTCCTCTTTCAACCGGATCTTCCGGTCTGAAATTACCCATATCATCCAAATCGGAAAAAACACCGGCTCTGCAGAAATAGTAAATTGCCTCTGCATAAGGATGTCCAAGGTCAACATCTCTGATGCTTCCGTCAAGAATATAGCTTATGACCGGCATATTTTCCCTCGGAAAGGATCTATAAAGCATATGTGCAAGTTCACCGCGGGTAACGGCGGAATTAAGGGTTTCATCACCCCTGGTGATCATATATTTAAGGGCATAATCCACATATGACCTGTGCCAAGGCTTTGTCTCCGGAAAAACATAGCCATCCAGATAAAACATACTGTGTATTTTAGCGGCGACAGATATGGCCTCTGCTCTTGTTAAATTGCCGCCGCATTCGGCAACCGCGTTTCCGGCGGCACCGGAGGTTGCCACAGAGAATACTTTTGCCAGATAATTGGCACTCTCCAATCCCTCGTCAAACTCGGTAAACAGACTGTGCTTATGCTTGAAATTATCATATGGATCGAGAGTCTTGGGCTGCCATGCAAAGGTCGCTGTGCACAAACAAGATATAAAAATACAAAATGAAAGCGCAAAGCACAAAAGCTTTTTCATATAACACCACTTAATCGTTAATTGGGAGCTGGATAAGCTCAAGGCCGCTTCTAATAGCGTAAAGGAGGGTATTCATCGTTCCTCCTCTGCGTCCGTTATAGGCGGCAATCACAACAGAAGATGAATCGACCATATAACGGTTTCTGTTCATATAGCAGTCGGGAGAATAGTCCTTCTGAACAACGGTCTGATAGTCGCATTCAGAGACAAGGCGAAGATAACGTTGTTTTTGACGGGCATTCCAGCCATTTGCCTGCCCTTCAAAAGGAATTGCTGCTTCAATGGTAACTTCGGGATGTTCCTCACGCAGAGCCAAAACAGCTTCGCAAAAATAAAAATCGCAGCCAGTGGCCATACCGCATATGAAATGGCGCCGTCCGCTGCGATAAACAGCTTCAACCGCATCATAAATGCTGTCCTTGAGAGAAAGACAGTTTATATCCTCTTCATTCTGTCTCCAGGGAAGCTTGGACTCTCTGTGTCCTGTAAAGCAGCAGCTGTTTGCTCTATCCACCGATTCTCACCTCGCATCAGTTTATTTTACTACCATTTATATATAATGTCAAAACCCTATTGCATAATTTATCGAATGTGGTATACTGGCATTAATAATACGGATATCTTCAGGGCAGGGTGAAAATCCCGACCGGCGGTAAAGTCCGCGAGCGCATTCTGGCGCATGAATCGGTGCAACTCCGATACCGACAGTAATGACCTTTGGTCAAAGTCTGGATGAAAGAAGATCATAGCGGGTTTATGCCTTCGCTTAATCTTTGTGCATCTGCAGATATATCTGTATGATGCATTTTTTATTGGAGGTATTTTCCGTGAACATCAAACACAGAACCCGCAAGCTCACAGCCATGGCAATTATGATCGCAATTTCCGTTGTGTTGGTATATTTCATTCATATACCAATATTTCCTCAGGTGGCCTTTCTCGAGTATGACCCCGCGGATATTTCTATACTCATCTGCGGATTTGCCTTCGGCCCTATCGCAGGCATCTGCGTAACAATTATCGCCTCCCTCATTCAGGGATTGACGGTCAGCGCCCAGAGCGGTGTATACGGTATATTGATGCATATCATAGCAACAAGCGCATTTGTTCTTGTTTCTTCTCTTATTTATCGCAAACATAAGAGCAAAAAAGCCGCTGCAATCGCTCTTGCCTGCGGTGTTGCAGCAATGGTAATCGTTATGATTCCCGCCAACCTTTTTATAACTCCCTACTTTATGGGTGTTCCCAGAAAGCTTGTTGTTGAGCTGCTTGGCTTCATCGTTGCATTCAACGCAATTAAAGCGGGTGTGAACGCAATTCTCACCTTCCTGCTATATAAGAGCGTATCCAAGCTTTTCAAACACTTTGAAATTAAATAAAAAAATAACCGATGCTTTTGCACCGGTTATTTTTTTACGATTAAAGCTTGCTTCTGATGATTTTTCCGCTGGTGGTCTTGGGAAGCTCATCACGGAAGACAATAATGCGGGGATACTTATACGGAGCGGTACGCTTTTTGACATATTCCTGAATTTCTTTTGCCAGTTCATCGCTGCCCTCATTGCCCTTGGTAAGAACAATGCTTGCTTTTACGACCTGACCGCGCACGGGATCGGGCTCGGCGGATACGCCGCACTCCAGAACATAAGGAAGCTCCATAATAACGGATTCAATTTCAAAGGGTCCGATACGGTATCCGGAGGACTTGATTAGGTCGTCGGCGCGTCCCACATACCAGAGATAATCATCCTCATCGCGCCAAGCAAGGTCACCGGTATGATAAAAACCGTCATGCCAAACTGCAGAGGTTTCCGCTTCATTTTCAAAGTAGCCCATGAATAGTCCACAGGGGGCGCCATCACTGACCTTTATGCAGATTTCACCGGGTTCACCGTCAGCTGCTTCCTCGCCCTCGGAGGTTAGAAGATGCACATCATAGAGGGGGTTAGGTTTACCCATAGAGCCGATTTTAGGCGCCATACCCACATAGTTGCCGATAACGCAGGTAGTTTCGGTTTGGCCGAAGCCTTCCATAATGGATAGACCGGTATGCTCGCGGAAGCGGTTGAAAACTTCGGGGTTCATTGCCTCACCTGCGGTGGAGGCGTGTTTGATGGAGCTGAGGTCATACTTGCTCAGGTCTTCCTTAATGAAGAAGCGATACATGGTGGGAGGGGCGCAGAAGGTTGTTATGCCGTATTTCTTAAACATAGGCATAATATCGTCAGCATGGAAGCGATCAAAGTCGTATACAAACACAGCCGCCTCGCAGAGCCACTGACCGAAGAGCTTACCCCACATGGCCTTTGCCCAGCCCGTATCGGATATGGTGAGATGAAGACCATCGGGATCAACGCAATGCCAATATCTGGCGGTTACAAAATGACCGAGAGGATACTTGCAGTTATGAGCTGCGAGCTTGGGATAGCCGGTAGAGCCGGAGGTGAATATCATCATCATCGGGTCATCGCCGCAAATGCTGTCTGCAGTGCGGGCAAAGCGGCTTGAGTACATCTCAAACTCATCATCGAAGCAATGCCAACCCTCGCAATTTCCGTTGACAACTATTTTATTTTTGATAAGACCGTATTTCTCAATGGCAGGCTCACTTGCGGTGGTGGAAACGCCGTCAGCGGTGCAGATGATATGCTTTACATGAGCCACATCGAAGCGGTAGAGATAGTCTTTTTCAAGAAGCTGGTCAACGGCGGGAATTGCTACTGCGCCCAGCTTTTCAAGTCCGATGAGAATGGGCCAGAACTGCCAGTTGCGGCGAAGAACAAGCATAACAGCGTCTCCCTTTTCTATTCCGAGAGAACGGAAATAGTTTGCTGCTCTGTTGCTCATCTTCTTCATCTCGCCGAAGGTGAAGCGGTGCTCGCTCTTGTCTGCTCCAACATGCACCATTGCAAGCTTATCGGGCTGCTTTTCGGCAATTGCATCAACAACATCAAATGCGAAGTTGAAGCGCTCGGTGTTCTTGAAGGAGATACTCTTGAGAACGCCGCTGCCGTCTTCAACAGGCTCAATGAAGCTTTCCCAGATGCGTTTCTTTCCTGCTTCACGGGTGGCGGTGATGGCAGGCACAGCAGCGCGCTTGGGCTGAACTTCTTCATCGGGAGTGAGAACAATGGCGTAAAACTCGCAGTCAGTGCCATTGGTGGCAATCATACCGTGAGGAGTGGTGGAGTCATAATAAATAGTGTCACCGGGGCCGAGAATCTCTGTATGGTCACCAAGCTGAATCTTAAGATAGCCGCTGATGACAATATCGCATTCCTGACCTTCATGGGTAGTGACATCTATGGGGCGAAGCTGAGCATCGGCGGAGAACTTACTCTGAACATACAAGGGCTCGGCAATACGGTTGCGGAAACGGTGAGCCATATTGTAATAGGTCATTCCGTGAGCCTGCTCAACGCGCTGTCCCTCGCCCTTTCTTGTAAGAGTATAGCTGCTGAGGCGAGGCGCGGTACCTTCTATAAGCTCGGTAACGTCAACTCCAAGAGCCTGTGCGCACATATATAGGAATGCGAAGTCCAGATCCTCTTCGCCGGCCTCATATGCCAGATACTCGTCAAGAGAAATGCCGATTTTTTTGGCCATATACTCTTCGCTATATCCAAGTATGGAGCGCAGCTCCTGAATACGGCTTGCAATTTCCAAAATTTTGAACTGCAAAGCATTTGTTGTCTGCATAGGACAAACCTCCCTGCTGATTATTGGGAAAAATAAAAAAGTCCCCGGAAATCCGGGGACGGAAAATACCGCGGTACCACCCTGGTTGCGCGCATTAAGCGCACCTCTTTAAGGCTCTATCAAGCCTTTTCGCTCTCACGCGGCTTCACGGGAGGCTCTACTCACTTTTCGGCTTTCTGCGCTCCGGCTCCGGAGTGACAAGCTCTTAACCCCGCCGCAATCTGCTTTCACCAACCGCAGACTCTCTGATGCGCCGATAATTCAGCCCTCTCCTTCATCGCCTTTAGGGTATTAAATTGATAAACAATGATTGGATTATAAACGAAAGCTCCCAATTCGTCAAGCTTTTTTTATCTTTTCAAGAAGAGCCGGAATTTCTTCAAGAGCGGAGACAACATACTCGGGAACAATGTCCTCTCTGCCCATTTTCCCTTGAGGATTAAACCAGCAGGTATGGATTCCGGCATTTATACCGCCTTTAATATCACTTGTGAGACTATCGCCGATAATTATCATTTCATCTTTCTCATAAGGAGGCATTGCGCCAAAGCATTTATCAAAAAACTCAATGCTGGGTTTATCCCAACCGATGCGCTGAGAAATAAATATCTCCTCGAAGAAATGTCCTATGTCGGCACTTTGAAGTCTGGGCACCTGAACAGATTCATTGCCGTTTGTTACCAAATATAGCTTATAATTGCCGTAAAGGCTTTCCAGCAATTCAACAGCACCGGGAATAAAATAGTGACCTATACCAAGATTATGGTTATAAAGCTTTTGAGTTGCTTCGCTGTCCCCATCAATACCAATAGCCTCGAAAAAGCGGTCAAAGCGTTTAATAAGAACCTGCTGACGGGTAAGCTCTCCCCGCTCCAACATCTCCCAGTGACGCTTGTTTATCTCACTGTAAAGACTTATGGTATCTTCAGCAGGTTCTATCCCCACTTCCTCAAAAGTCTTCTTAAGAGCAATGTGCTCAGCCATGGTGAAGTCAAGTAATGTATCGTCAGAATCAAAAAGTACGGCTTTTATCATATCAATTTTCCTCACTTATCAAAAAGGCGAAGTTCAGGGAACTTCGCCTTTTTTTACATTAATCAAAGCTTGTTTCTTATGATCTTACCGCTGATGGTCTTGGGCAGTTCATCCCTGAATTCAACAATTCTGGGATATTTGTAAGGAGCGGTACGCTTCTTGACATAGCTCTGGATCTCCTTGGCAAGCTCATCGCTGGGCTCAGTGCCCTTGGTGAGAGTGATGCAGGCTTTGACAACCTGACCGCGAATCTCATCGGGAGCTGCGCAAACGCCGCATTCCAAAACATAGGGAAGCTCCATGATAACGGACTCAATCTCAAAGGGTCCGATACGGTAGCCGGAGGACTTGATAACGTCATCGGCACGGCCAACATAGTAGAAGTAGCCGTCCTCATCACGCCATGCAAGGTCGCCGGTGTGGTAATAATCATCGTGCCAGTTATTCTTTGTGGCATCGGGGGCATTATAGTAGCCCTTGAAAAGGCCGCAGGGAACACCATTGCCGGTGTAGATAACGATTTCGCCGGTTTCACCGTCGCCCACAAGCTCACCGTCCAGATTCATAAGCTTCACATCATACATGGGGTTGGCTCGACCCATAGAGCCAAGCTTAGGAGTTGTGCCAACGAAGTTGCCGATGGTGAGAGTTGTCTCTGTCTGACCAAATGCCTCCATGATTGTGAGACCGGTTGCTTCCTTGAAGCGGTTGAAAACCTCGGGGTTGAGAGCTTCACCGGCAGTAGTAGCGTGCTTGATGGAGCTGAGGTCATACTTGCTCAGGTCTTCCTTAATGAAGAAGCGATACATAGTGGGAGGTGCGCAGAAGCTGGTGATACCGTACTGAGCAAACATAGGCATAATATCGTCCGCTGCAAACTTATCAAAGTCATACACAAATGTAGCAGCGCCGCACATCCACTGTCCGTAAAGCTTGCCCCAAAGTGCTTTGCCCCAGCCGGTTTCAGAAATGGTGAAGTGGATTCCGTCGGGGTCAACATTATGCCAGAAGCGGGCTGTTACATAGTGACCGAGAGGATATCTGTAGCTATGGTCCACAGCCTTGGGATAACCGGAAGTTCCAGAGGAGAAGAGCATAAGCATGGTGTCATCTCCGCAGGGACTATCCTCGGTGCGGTTAAAGCGGCTGGAATACATATCGTATTCATCATCAAAGCTATGCCATCCATCCCGGATTCCGCCTGCCATAACCTTAAGACGAACGCTGGGACAATTTGCAATGGCCTTTTCGGCCTCTGCTGCGCAGCCGCCAAAGGCAGTGCATACAACGGCAGATACGCTGGCAGCATTGAAGCGGTACTCAAAGTCTTTCTCAACAAGCTGATCGGTTGCGGGGATAGCGACTGCTCCCAGCTTATGCAGACCAACAATGATGGGCCAGAATTCCCAGTTGCGGCGGAGAACAAGCATAACTCTCTCGCCTTTTTTGATGCCAAGAGCGCGGAAATAGTTTGCTGCGCGGGCGCTCATCTTCTTCATCTGGAGGAAGCTAAAGCGGCGCTCAACCTTGTTGCGGTCGATATGGAGCATTGCAAGACGGTCAGGCTCACGCTCCGCGATTGCATCAACAACATCAAAAGCGAAGTTGAATTTATCGGCTTCCTTAAAGGAGATTGCCAGAGGCGTGCCCTTGGAGTTGACCTTAATCTCCGCAAATTTATCCATATAGTCGGGGAACTCCTTAACAGGAGGCAGTTCAGCAACTTCTGCAGATTTTACAGCAGAAGCATTTACCATACGGCCGTGTTCCCATACAAGCTCTTCATCCTCATCGGGGAGAACGATTGCGCAGAAAACGCAGTCAGCGCCGCCAACTGCAATCATGCCGTGGGGGGTGGAGGAATTATAGAAAATACTGTCTCCGGGAGCTAGAACTTCGGTATGGTCTCCTATTTTGACCTTAAGAGAACCCTCGATTACAATATCGAACTCCTGGCCGGCATGAGTATCCTGCTCAATGGGAGCGGACTGCTGTGCCTCGGAATATTCATATCGAACCCAGTAGGGATCCGCCTTGCGGTTTTTAAACATAGGAGCAAGACTCTGAATGGTGATCCCCGGCTCTCTTGCAGTAAGCTGTCCGTCGCCGCGGCGGGTAACGGTGTAGCCGCTAAGGCGGGGGGCGCTGCCGCGAAGCAGTTCCATCATCTCAACATTGAAAAGCTCTGCGCACTTATGTATAAAGCTGAAGGGCAAATCTGCCTTTCCGTTTTCATAAAGTTCGCACTCAGCAAGGCTGAACTCGGTAAGTTCCGCCATCTGCTCCAGAGTATAGCCACAGTCAAGTCGCAGAGACTTAATTCGAAGAGCTACCTCCATCATAAGCATTCCACTGTTTGTTATTGCCATGATACATACCTCCATTTTCCGGGACGGGAAAACAAAAAAACCCGTCTCCAAGTAAAATACTTTGAGACGAGCTAAACTTTAACCCGCGGTACCACTCAAATTGCGCCTTATAAGACGCCACTCATCGGACTCAATCAAGTCCTTGGCCTTTACGCAGCCTTCACGTGGAATCTTACCCGGACCTTAATCCGCTCGGACTCCCGACTCGGAAGTGATTGACATTATCGGAATCTTCGTCATCCGCTCTCAGCAAACTGCGGACTCTCTGGGTCGGAAGAGCTTCCATGTCGTCTTCGTCATTGTCATTTGCTGTTATTAAAACACTTGACCTCCCGTTTGTCAATAATTATTTTACACAAAAATCGCAAATTCTTTACCACTGTAAATTAATTAAGTGCATAAAATCTATATTTTTAATTAATCTTTCTTGACGGAGTTTTTTCCGAGGTCTATAATCAACAAATAGCATTTAATATTATGGAGAAGTTTTTACTTTTTTCGTGAATTAAAGAAAAACAAATTATTATATGACAGACTTTCTCACCCTTATGTCTCAGGGTCCCCGCAAAATCGCCGTTACCGGTCACTTCGGCTGCGGCAAAACGGAATTCGCGGTATCCCTCGCCATGGAACTTGCAAAAATGAATATTCCCAATCTCGCTCTTGCGGATCTGGATTTAGAAAACCCTTATTTCCGTTCAAGAGAAAGAATGGAAGAGCTTGAAAAAGCCGGTGTTAAAGTTTATTCCGACCCTTTTAAGGGCAGAAACGGCAGTGAGCTCCAGACTCTTGATCCCGCTATAAGAACACCTTTGGAGGATAATAGCTGCAGAGTTATTCTGGATGCGGGCGGCGACTTCACGGGAGCAATGATACTCAACCAGTATTCAAAATTCCTTAAAGATGATACACAGCTTCTATATGTGCTCAACAAAAACCGTCCCGGAACAGCTGATCTGGAAAGTGCATTATTCCAGCTGAGGAGCATTGAAGAGACTACTTCCCTTTCTGTCAGCGGAATTATATCCAACACACATCTTATTCGCTACACTACTGAAGAGGATGTTATTGAAGGCTGGGAATTCGCTCAGGAGCTGAGTATCAGAACAGGCATTCCCGCCCTTTGTGCCTGCTGTATGGAAAAATTGGTTCCTCTTGTCAGCGGTAAGGGCTTTGATGTGTTCCCCATCGGAATGTACATGAGAGATACTTATCTTGATAAACAAGTTTGATTTGATAAATTCGGAGGTAATTATGTTCAAAAGATTTAAGGTTCTTTTTAACAGAGATAAATGCAAGGGCTGCGAGCTTTGCGTAAACTTCTGTCCTATGAAAATAATTGAAATGGATAAAAGCAGCGTCAACAGCAAGGGTTATCATCCCGCTTCCATAGATACAGACAATATGGAGCTTTGCGTAGGCTGCTCCAGCTGCGCTCTTATGTGTCCCGACTGCTGCATCTCCATTTATCAGCTTGAGGAGGGTGAGGAATGAAAAAGATACTTATGAAGGGCAACGAGGCATTTGCTGAGGCCGCTATCCGCGCAGGCTGCAAGTGCTATTGCGGCTACCCCATCACTCCGCAGAACGAAATTCCCGAATATATGAGCCATGAGCTTCCCAAGGCCGGAGGTGCATTCGTTCAGGCAGAAAGCGAGCTTGCTGCAATCAATATGGCCTACGGCGCTGCCGCAAGCGGCGGAAGAGTTTTTATCTCCTCTTCCTCCCCCGGAATCAGCCTTATGCAGGAAGGTCTCGGCTTTATCTGCTCCGCCGAGGTTCCCCTTGTCGTGCTTAATGTATCCCGCGGCGGCCCCGGTGTTGGCGGCATTCAGCCCGGACAGGCTGACTATAATCAGGTCACCCGCGGCGGCTATAACGGCGACTGCAAAATCCCGGTATTTGCTCCTGCAGGAATTCAGGAATGCGTTGATCTCATTTACGAATGCTTTGACCTTGCCGAGGAATATCGCAATCCCATGATGATCCTCGCAGACGGTATGATGGGACAGATGATGGAGCCTATCGTCCTCCCCGAGGCAAAGGGTATCACTCCCGTTGACAAAATTTCCGAGGAAAAGCCCTGGGCCATCACCGGCACCGATTCGCACCCCGGAAGAAATGTTATTTACTCTCTGCGTATGGAGCCCGATGTTCTTGAAAAGCATGTTTATCATCTTTTTGAGAAATACGAAAAGGCAGAGAAAGAGCTTGTCCGCTATAAATCTCAGGGTCTTGAGGACGCCGAGATTGTCTTTGTTGCATTCGGTACTATGAGCCGTCTCTGCGCAGAAGCTGTTGAGCTTCTCGCCGAAAAGGGCATTAAAGCCGGAATGATTCGTCCTATC
The DNA here is from genome assembly GCA_045595025.1 of Oscillospiraceae bacterium. Classification (GTDB taxonomy): domain Bacteria; phylum Bacillota; class Clostridia; order Oscillospirales; family Oscillospiraceae; genus SIG459. The sequence goes on from JAZNZR010000075.1 coordinate 12,892, forward strand.
AGCCTTTGGCCCTTCCCCGATAAGGCTTTTGATGAAATCGGCGATAAGTGCAAAATCGTTATATCCACCGAGCTGAGCATGGGTCAGATGCTTGCGGATGTTAAGTCCGCCGTGGCAGGACGCTGGAAATGCGGTCTTATCAACCGCACCGGCGGCATTGTCCCCTCCTCTCTTGAGATAGTAGAGAGAGCAATTAAACTTTGGGAGGAAGCCAAATGAAAACCATATTTGAACCTACAAAAGGCATCGTCCCTGTTGATAACAGCTACTGCCCCGGCTGCTCCCACGGCATTGCCCACCGCCTGATAATGGAGTGCCTCGAAGAGCGCGGCCGTCTGGGAAAGACCATCGGCGTTGTTCCCATCGGCTGCTCTATCAATGCCCACCATTTTATGAACATCGATATGTGCGAATCCACTCACGGACGCGCACCTGCCATTGCCAGCGGCATTCGCCGTGTGCATCCCGACAAGACCGTTTTCACCTATCAGGGAGACGGCGACCTTGCCTCCATCGGTGCCGGTGAAATAGTTCACGCTGCACACCGCGGTGAGAAGTTCACCACCTTCTTCATCAACAATGCCATTTACGGTATGACCGGCGGTCAGATGGCACCCACTACCCTTATCGGCCAGAGAGCCACCACCGCTGTTGACGGACGCACCAAAGAGCAGGCAGGTCTGCCCCTCAGAGTCAGCGAAATGCTGGCCACCATTGACGGCGCCGTATTCGTTGAGCGCGTTATGCTCAATAACCCCGCCAATATCCGCAAGGCAAAGAAAGCCATTCACAAGGCTCTTGATGTTCAGGACGCAGGTCTTGGATTCAGCTTTGTTGAATTCCTCTCCGTATGCCCCACTAACTGGGGTTATGCCCCCTATGACGCAATCAAGTGGATGGAGAAAAACATGGCTGAGTATTACCCCATAGGAAATTTCAGATGCCCGGAGGAAATGAAGTAAGATGAAACAGAAACTCTTTTTCGCCGGAAGCGGCGGTCAGGGCACCCTCGCCCTCGGTCAGATGATCGCTAAGGCCGCTATGGACGAGGGCAAGGAAGTTACCTGGCTCCCCTCTTACGGTCCTGAAATGCGCGGCGGCACCGCCAACTGCACCGTTGTTGTTTCCGACAAGGCTATCAGCTGCCCTCTTATTAACGATGCCGATGTTCTTGTGGCTATGAATCTGCCCTCTCTCCGCAAGTTTGAAACCATGGTAAATCCCGGCGGCATTATACTTTTGAACAGCTCTCTTATCCCCGAAAAATGCCTCCGCGATGATGTTAAAGTTGTCGAAGTTCCCTGCAACGACCTTGCAAAGGAGCTGGGAAACGAAAAATGCGCCAACATCATCATGCTGGGTGCAATTTTGAAGGAGACCGGTATCGTATCCATTGATACCATCCGCGAACAGCTTGAACATATGTTCTCCGGACGCAAAGCTGCTTTCCTTCCCCTTAACCAGAAGGCTCTTGGTATCTATACCAAATAACAACAAAATGCTGAGAGAAAATTTCTCTCAGCATTTTTTATGAGCAAAAACGATGCTTGCCTATCACCGTTATTAGAGGTCTGGACCATATCCACTTACTCGTTGCTGTTGAAGGATTAAAATAGTATATCGCTCCGCCGGAAGGATCCCAACCGTTCATTGCGTCTCTGGCTGCCTTATATGCGGAGTCAGCTATCGGTTCATTAAACTGACCGTCATCAATGCAGGTGAATGCCCCCGACTGATAAATAACTCCCGACATGGTGTTTGGAAATGACGGGTGCTCCATGCGGTTGAGAACAACAGCGCCAACAGCCACTTGTCCTACATAAGGCTCACCTCTCGCCTCGGCTGATATAAGTCTCGCCAAAAGCGCTACATCTCCGCTCCCGCTTGATGATGCAGACCCCTGAGCACTAATTCCCATATAGGACAGAGTCTGCTGTCCTGCAATACCGTCCACCTTTAAACCAAAGCGCTTCTGATATTTCTTGACCGCTTCTTCCGTTGCACTCCCGTATACGCCGTCAACCGCTCCCGAATAAAAGCCCTGATTTTTCAAAAGAGTTTGTATCTGGCTCACGACCGAGCCTGTTGAGCCTTTTTTATAGCTTGCCGCATCAACATACTGCACAAGGCAAATTATAAGTATATTAACCGCAAACACGACAACGAGGGCAAGACAAAGTTTTCTTTTTGATTGAGTCATAAAAATACGCTCCTTGCAGAATTATATTTTTAGTCTGCGAAGGAGCGTTTTTGTTATGTTATTAAATTTTTGTCACCAGTTGTATAATTTGTGAATTAAACCACATCCGATTTCTTCGGGTAACGCTATTGGATAAACTTCATAATCCCACTGATGGTCGGAAAGAGCCATATATTCTGAGGAAACATTGAAAAATTGAAAATGACTCGGCACAAAACCGCAATCCCACGTAGCATCAACGCAGTACCATTTGCCATCAATCTTAACCATATTCCATGCGTGATCCTCACGGGATGAAAATGCTGCACCAACTACAGTGATACACTCAATGTCGAGAACGTCCATAAAAAGTTGAAAAGCTGTTGCATAACCGAGGCAGACCGCCTTTCCCTCAATTATTGCGCCGTAAGGCTCATAGGATTCGCGGGGTGCGGCACTTGGAATATCATAATGGCGATAATCATATTCGCAATTTGTGCAAAGCCATTTATATACAGCCTGTTCTTTTTCAAGCTCCGACATATCGTCACTAATAATCGAGTTGATAATTTTATTTAAATTCTTATAAAGCTTTTTGCCTTGCTGATCAAGGTTTTCATCATTAGCATTTTTTACAGCTGCAACAAGAGCAGAATTATCCCAGATAGTCATATCGTCAATATCAGGATCAACATAGGGATACCAGTATTCCGGAAGCTCACCCAGATTCTCAATATACACAGGTTCGGCCTCAGGCTCTTCATTTGGAAAGGGTTCATCCTCATACTCGGGAAGTTCCATATTTAATGCTCCAAAGAACGCTTCGTCCGCCTTCTGCGGCTCCGGACAAATAAGCACGGCTGCCCATAGGCCGTCGGTGCTTATGCTGATAATTGCCTCGTCACATATGGATGCCTGCTCGGGGTTATAACCGAAAAAATCGCCCTGCCTGCTGTGGCGGTAGGATTCAAGCTCATTGAAGACGGTATTCAGGTCAGCTTTGTCTCTAAGCTTAAAAATGCTTATCTCATCGGCTTTCATAGGGTCTGCACTGCGATAAATAGCGGCATCAAGCAAAATGTCAGGAGCAAGTCCATAAAAGCCCTGAATATATTTTGTCAAAGCAGTTTCATCGTAATTATTATTAATGTATTGAAAATCCGCTTCAGTTAAATTGTTCCCTTCAATAACATTTATGGCAAGTTCCTTTGCGGTATAATCCGGGGCGGCAACAGTCACAGAAGCCCCTTTTCCGCAAGCACAAAGCAACAAAACGAAGACAATTAATATAGCAACAACTCGCTTCATGGCGCAGCCTCCTTTCTCCATATGGAAAGTATGGAATAAAAATGCATCATAGTTATACAAAAATAAGGACGATAATAAACCGTCCTTATTTTTTATTCACTCAGTTCACCTCTAAGGTCTGTTTCCATATACTTTTTAATACGCTCACTGCTGCAGCGTTTTGCGAAGAGATACCTGAGCTTTGTTACGGCAGCTTCAACGGTCATATCTCCGCCGCTGACAGCGCCGGCTCTTTTGAGGGCAGAGCTTGTTTCATAAGCGCCAAGCTGAACCTTGCCGCGAAGGCACTGGGTGCACACAACTATTATTGTTCCGTTATCTGCCGCTTTGCTTATAAGGGGCAGAAGCTCCGCATCGTACTGGGGAATATTGCCCACACCGAAGGCCTCAATTACAAGTGCCTTCAGATTTTCAGTCATAATATTCTCAAACATCTTAAACTGTATGCCGGGGAATATCTTTAAAACCGCAATGGGCAGTTCTTCTGCGAAATCCACCACATTGAGTTTTTCACCACGGGGACGTACAAGGGCATCAATATAGCGTATTTCTATGCCGGCGGTGGCAAGGGGCGGAAAATTGGGAGAAGCGAAAGCCTCCATCTCATCGGCGGAAACCTTGGTGGCGCGATTGCCGCGAAGAAGCGTTTTCCCGAAATAAAGGCAAACCTCAGGCACTTTGCCTTCGCCCGCAATAATTATAGAGCCGATAAGATTATCCCGCGCATCGCTTCGGGCATGTCCGATGGGAATTTGTGCGCCCGTAAGGACAACGGTTTTGCCAAGGCCTTCCAGCATGAAGCTCAGCGCAGAAGCCGTATAGGCCATAGTATCTGTTCCGTGGAGGATGACAAAGCCGTCATAGATATCATAGTTATCCCTTATTGTATGAGCCATGGCGCTCCAATCGACTATTGAGATATTGCTGGAGTCGCAGATATGCTCAAACTCAATAAGCTCCCACTGAGGCATTCCCGAATGGAAAAGCTCACTCATACTTCCGAGGACACGATGAAGATAGCCACTTTTTGTGGCATAGCCATCCTCGGTTTCAACCATGCCGATTGTTCCGCCTGTATAAATTATCAAAACTTTTTTCTTGTTCTGCATCAATAATGATTTCCTTCCGGCAATTTAACATTCTTTCTGATTTTCTTTACAAGGGCAGGTGTGACAAAAGCAAACACAACCGCAAGAATAATACTGATAATAAATTTGGGTATAAGCAAACCGAACACCAGCACATAAGAATAATAATTATAAATTATACTGTCCACATAAAGGGCAAGAGTATTCAAAGCGGTGGTAAGTATGCCGGCAATGACAGTAAATACCATAAGTCCCGAAACCGGCGGCGAAAAGGCCTTGCGTTTTGAATAGGCACCAACTATCAATCCCCGAACTATAACAGGGAGCATCCAAAGTATGGTGGTCGGAGTGATACCGTAACCGGAAAAGAACAGCTGATATATTCCGCTTCCAAGAAAGCCTATCAGAGAACCGTGGACGGGACCGAACATCACCGCTCCAACGATTATCGGAAATGCATCGAGAGTAAACTTGAAATTTGCAACTCTGAAGGAAATAGAATTAAGAACGACATACATAGCAACCAAAACAGCATCAATGGCCATCATTCTTATATTCAGGCTTTTTTTCGTCTTCATATAAAAAACTCCTTTCGCGACAGTTGCCACGAAAGGAGCGTGAAAAGTTCCTATTTGGTGGCAGCGGATGCGGGAAAAGCATCGCGCACCAAAAAAGGTGCTTCGTCCTGAGACAACTCCCATCCTCAGGCACTTGACGCGCAGTTCCCTACTCTGTCCAAACTATTAATATACCTTATAGTTTTACCACAAAATCACTTATTTGTCATCATTTTTTCTGCAGCTTCAAGAGTATGTCGAAGAAGAACCGCAGTGGTTACTGCACCAACGCCGCCCGGCACGGGAGTGATTTGAGAAACGGTCTTCTCAGCAGCGGGAAAATCCACATCTCCGCACATTTTGCCGTTCTCATCAAAGTTTATTCCCACATCAATAACGCACTGTCCCTCGCGGAAATATGCCTCTCTGAGCGCTTTTGCCTTGCCCAGCGCGGCAACAACAATGTCTGCCTGCTTTGAAATCTCGTCAGCGTTCAGACTGCGGCTATGGCAAACTGTTACTGTTGCATTTTCAGCCATAAGGAGCATGCTTACAGGCTTTCCTATTACCATACTCCGTCCGAACACAGCAGCGCGCCGGGAGACAAGAGGGATATTATAATACTTCAAAATCTCCATAACCGCTCTTGCGGTGCAGGGGGCAAAGCCTATTCCTTGTCCTGAATACACATAAGCTGCAGAGCCGGATGTTACACCGTCAACATCCTTTTCGGGGCTTATGGTTTCACGAATTACCGCCTCATCAATATGAGAAGGCAAGGGCATAAATACGAGTATTCCGTGGATATTTGTGTCGCCATTCAGATTTTCTATGACAGAGATAAGTTCGCTCTGGCTCACAGTCTCGGGCAAAATTACCTGACGAGCTACAACATCCAAAGCGCTGCAGCGTTTGAGAATACCTCTTTCATAGGCAATATCATCTCCCCTCTCGCCAACGCGAACAATGGCAAGGCAGGGATTGACACCCTTCAGCTTAAGTCCGGCACATATTTCCTTCGATTTTTCATTAAGAGCCGCCGCCACGGGAGCACCCTTTAGAATTTCAGCACTCATTTCAGTCTCTCCCAAACTTTTTCGTACACAGCATCCGCAATCTTCCAGTGTTCACCCATAAGGACATCAACCTCGCTGTTAAGCTTATCCGCATAATCGCGGGCTGCCATTAGCTTTGTGTTTACCCGCACATTCATTGCTGCGCCATACATGGCCGCCCAGAACATAATAACTCCGGTACCCACATCGGAAATGGCAAGGACACTTCCTATTTCCTCAAGTCGGCGGTGAATAAGGATACCTCTGCAGGCGAGTCGCAGAATCTCCATAGGAGGCTCAGCGGCAAGACGAAGGCAGCGCTCCATCTCCTCTGGGCGATTGGGGTCATCCTTGGGTATGGAATATGCCTTTGAGAGAGGTTCAAAAGCTTTTGCGTCCTTATCCATAAGGCTCTGGCATTTAAATCTCAGATCTTCGAGCTCACTTAAAATTGTCTGAAGTTCTTCTTCATATTGAGCGTACTTCTTCTTGCCATAGGTCAGGTTTGCAACCATTGAACCGAGAGCAGCGCCAAGGGAAGCTGCAAGTGCGCTTGCTCCCCCACCGCCGGGAACAGCAGCGCGGGAAGCTAAAAGAGCATTAAAGTTATCGATCTGCATTGCGGAAAAATCCATAATGAACCGTCCTTCAATAAAACGGGAGGCAAAAAATCCTCCCGTTTATTAATTATTTGGTACCGAAAATTCTGTCGCCGGCATCGCCAAGACCGGGTACGATATATCCGTGGTCATTAAGGCACTCGTCCTCAGCGGCAACATAAATATCAACATCGGGATGAGCGCGGTGAACGGCGTCAATTCCCTCGGGAGCGGCAATGATGCACATAAGCTTGACGCTGCGGCAGCCATACTTGTTCTTCATGAATTCGCAGGCAGCAACGGCGCTTCCGCCGGTAGCGAGCATTGGGTCAACAATGATAACATCGCGCTCGGCTATGTCAGTGGGCATCTTGCAGTAATATTCAACGGGTTCAAGAGTATCGGGATCACGGTAAAGCCCGATATGTCCAACCTTTGCGGAAGGAATAAGAGCCAGCATACCGTCAACCATACCGAGACCCGCACGGAGTATGGGAACAACTGCAAGCTTCTTGCCGGCAAGGCGGCGAACTTTTGCCTCTGCAACGGGGGTCTTAATGGTTACTTCTTCGGTGGGAAGGTTTCTTGTTGCCTCATAGCACATGAGCATTGCTATCTCGCTGATAAGAGAGCGGAACTCCTTAACACCGGTAGTTTCGTCACGAAGAATGGAGAGCTTATGCTGAATAAGAGGATGGTCAAAAACGTGAATGATGCCCATAATAATTCTCCTTATATTTCTATTTTTTATTATTTAGTTTCTTTCATTTTTTCGAGACGTTCTCTCTCTGCCTGTGAAAGTCTGAGATAAACGGGATTAAGTTCTGCGGCGCTGACAGGCTGAACACCATCAGCCGCTCTGCAAACACCCCATGCGTTCTGCATTCTCAAGCTTTCGGGAGCAAGAGAAACATTTTCAAGCACTTTTTTAAGATAATTATAGCAAAGCAATGCGCCATCGCCAACTACAATTACATTCCCATCCAGCTTCTTAAGCTCTTCGGCAAGCTCTGCAAGTGAGATTGCTCTATCCTCGCTGAGCCGCAACGGACATCCATTTTCAAAGCAAAACAGTGCGTTATATACCTGATTTCGTCTTGCGTCCATTGCACAGCAGATAATGCTGCCCTCGGGAGCATACTCTCCGTTCCATGCCATTGCTTCAAGAGTGGAAACGCCAATAGCGCCCTTATCTGCGCCCCAGCAAAGACCTTTTGCGGCAGATACGCCAATTCTGATTCCGGTAAAGGATCCGGGTCCCCGTGCAACAGCAACAGCATCTATATCAGACATTTTAAGTCCTGCGTTTTTGAGAAGATCCTCAGCCATGGGCAAAAGAGTGCAGCTATGGGTAAGCCCGCTGTTCTGGAAGCTTTGTGCCAGAAGAGTGCCGTCTTTGGAAACAGCCACAGATGCGCTTTTTGCAGAGGATTCAAGGGAAAGTATTATCATTATTCTTCACCTATACTGATTTTTCTGCCTGTATCGGAAATTTTTTCTATTTTGACTGTAATCTCATCGCCCTCGAAGGCATCAGCCACATTTTCGCTCCACTCCACGGCGCACACTCCGCCGCGGGCAAGGTAATCCTCCCAGCCGATGTCGAAAAGCTCATCAGCGGAGCCAAGGCGATACATATCGAAGTGGTAAAGCTCTCTTTCTCCGATATATTCGTTAACAATGGTAAATGTGGGGCTGTTCACGCGGCTTTTAATACCCATGCCGCGGGCCATGCCTCTTACAAAGGCGGTTTTTCCTGCGCCCAGATCTCCGTAAAAAGCGACCACGCTTCCTCCGGGAAGCGTTGCGGCAAACTCAGCTCCGGCCTTTTCAGTTTCAAATTCGTTTTCGGTATATATAATCATCGTTCATTCTCCGTTATTTTTCTATAGTATTATAAACCTAAAATGTGATTGCGTAAAGACCGATATTGTGATAAACTGAGTTGAAATAATAAAGAATTGATATTATGATACCAATTAGATGTAATTTTCCGTATTATACTAGCTAAAGGCAGGTGATAACCATTAAACTTCTGAACAAGGCAAAACCTTATATAGCGGAATTCACCAAACGAGCTGACATGGTGCTTTTTGTGCTTTGCTTTATTTGCTCCATATTCGGAATCGTGGTTATTGCCAGCGCCACCAAAGCCTACGACGGAGGCTCATTCAAATATGTTTTTGTTCAGGTTTTTGCACTTATAGTCGGTATCGGACTTTTTGTTGCACTGACTGTCCTTGACCTTGACGTTTTGGCCGACAAATGGATAATGCTCCTTGTTATTTCTGTTGTCCTTATTCTGGCTCTTGTGCCTTTCGGCGAAGACGACGGTACCGGTAACAAAAGCTGGATACGCTTTCTCGGAATCGGTATACAGCCTTCAGAAATCGTTAAGGTTATCTATGTTGTTCTGATGGCAAAGCATATCAGCACTCTTAAGGAATATAAAAACCTCAACCATATTTTCTCTCTCGCTCAGGTTGCCGCCCATTTCGCTCTGTTCTTCGGTCTTATCATTGTTATCTCCGGCGACCTTGGAAGCGCCCTTGTTTTCTTCTTTATCTTTGCTGTTATGCTCTTTTTCGCAGGACTTAAACTATATTGGTTTGTCCTTGGCATTGCCGCGGTTGCCGCTGTTATCCCCTTCGCCTGGGAACATTTCCTCAAGGATTATCAGAAGGCCCGTATACTCGCCCCTTACGATCCCAGCATTGACCCCAAGGGTGACGGTTATCTTTGGCAGACGAACCAGAGTAAGCTCTCTCTCGCATCCGGACGCTTCTGGGGAACGGGACTTGGAAACGGTCCGCAGACCCAGAATCCCTATTCCAACCCGGCAAAGCATACCGACTTCATCTTCTCCGTTATCGGTGAGGAGCTTGGAATGTTCGGCTGCATAATCGTCTTTATCCTCCTCATGCTTATAATTATCCGATGCACATACATCGGTCTTACAAGTAAGAACCTTATGAGTACCCTTGTTTGTCTCGGTGTTGCGGGAACTCTCCTTTTCCAGACCTTCCAGAATATAGGAATGTGCACCGGACTTACTCCCGTTATCGGTCTTACACTTCCCTTCTTCAGCTATGGCGGATCTTCAATGTTCTCGCTGTTTGCGGCTGTTGGACTTGTTTCCGGTGTTAAGTACCGACCGAAGCCCCAACGCTTCTATCACTATAATTAACTATAAAAATACCGTGCCGTTCATTTCGGCACGGTATTTTTCTTTATCATTTTCAGAAAAGCCTCAGCTGTTCATTAAAGAAATCGGGGCAAATGGGGCAGGCGGCTTCATCGGAGCTTATGGTCATAGAAGCAAGTCTTGCGCCGTATTTTACGGCCTCAGAAAGCTTCATACCCTTGGTAAGCGCCATAACAGTGCCGGAGAAGAAAGCGTCACCGGCGCCGCAGGAATCCACAAGGCGTACGGGAACTGCGTGACAAATTCCCTTCTCTCCGCCTACGGAATCATAGTAAACGCTTCCCTGCGCCCCCATAGTAACAACTATTGAGGGAATAGCGAGCCTATCAGCGGCGGGAACGAGGAAATCCAGCATCTCCTGAGGGCTGAAATCCTCAACATCCGCACCAAAAACCTTACCGCACTCTACCTCATTGCAGATAAAGCAATCGGTACGCTGCAGGTATTCAAGATGGGGCAAAATCACGCTGAGGTTGCCTACGATAGCATAGGTCTTCTTATTATACTTCTCTGCCAGCGCCAATACTCTCTCGGCTATATGCTCATTAAGGTCAATTTCCAAAACAACATTTTCGCAGTTGGCAATGATGCGCTCGCCCTGTTCGTCAATAAGCTTTTCCAAAACGCTTACATCAGGCATACTGGAAATAGAGCCTGCAAGGTCTCCGTTTTCATCGAGTACAACAAGCCACATACCGATTCCGTCATGATCGGTGGTAACAGTATAGCTAAGGTCTGCACCCACATTTTCAAGTTTGCGGGCAACATCTCTGCCGATGGCGCTGTCATCAAGCATGCTGACAAAGGAAACAGGCATACCCACATTTGCGAAATTTTCTACCACATTGCGGCTTACACCGCCATGGACTATTTTTACCATTCCCAAATTTCTGCCAATGGGGTCATACTTGGCTTTGGGAAACCCCTTTACATCAACAAATGTTACACCTATAACGGCAGTATTGGCCATAATGTCCACTCTCCCTACATATAATGACTGGATTATAACACAATCAGACATTAGTCGGCAACATAAACGCAGCTTTTTCCTTTCTTTTTATTTTATGAAGCCTTCCTTTGCCTTGGGATTGACAGTTTTATCCCGGGGGAATAAAATTAACTTTAATAATCATTAAAGGATATAATTATGAATCTAACTAAAACGAGCTTTTTTACAAAAGACAAGGCCTTTTATAAAACCTTATTCCCCATGATGCTGACCATTGCGCTGCAGAACATTGTTGCCTACAGCGTGAATATGGCGGATAATCTCATGTTGGGAACATATAGTCAGGAGGCTCTCAGCGGCGCTGCCATAGTAAACCAGATATTTTTTATGGTTCAGCAGTTTTCTATTTCCGTAGGAAACACCCTTGTTGCCCTTGCTGCTCAGTATTGGGGGCAACACAGAGTCAGTCCTATACGCAGCCTCACCGGAATTGCTATTAAGCTCGGAGCTGCCGTCTCTATTATTCTCATTCTTCTTTGCCAGATAATACCCATTCCCATACTTAAAATCTTCACTTCCGCACCTTCAATTATCGATGAGGGAATTGTTTATCTGCGCCTGATAAGCTGGACATTTCTACTCTTCATAATTACCCAAACACTGATGGCTGCGCTGCGCGCTGTTCAAACTGTCCGTATTTCCTTTTGGGTATCTGCAATTTCCCTTGTTATAAATGTTTTCTTCAATTATATCCTTATATTCGGCAAGCTTGGTCTCCCTGAAATGGGCATAGCGGGCGCTGCAATCGGAACTATTATTGCAAGAACCGCTGAACTTGCGATTATACTAATTTATCTGCTTAAAAAAGACACAAAGCTTTCCCTCTTCGGAAAGGACTTATTGGCAAAGAACACTCTTCTCCGCAAAGATTTCACCAAGGTTTATATACCCATTATGTGCGCCACGGTTTTATGGGGAGTTTCCGTTCCCATGCAGACATCCATTCTTGGACATCTCTCCGATAATGCCATTGCCGCCAACTCTGTTGCTACCACCTTCTATCAGTATCTAAAGGTCATTGTTGTTGCAATGTCCTCCGCCTCGGCAGTTATGATAGGCACCGCAATAGGCAGAGGCGATATGGAGAAAATCAAGTCCGATGCCCGCACCCTTGCATGCATTGATATCTTTATCGGACTTATTCTCGGTCTTGCCCTTGTGCTTCTCAGAAAGCCCCTCCTCTCCTTCTATGACCTTAACGCCGAAGCAATCGATATGGCCTCAAACCTCATTGCAATAATGGGTCTTATAATGGTGGGCATGAGTTACCAGATGCCTGTCAGCTTCGGTATTTTCCAAGGGGGCGGCGACGGCAACTTCACAATGAAAATGAACCTTATCAGCACATGGTGCATTGTTATGCCACTCTCTTTTGCCGCCGCATTCTGGTGGAAATTGCCTGTTGAATGGGTCGTTGTTGTAATCCAGTCCGACCAGATTTTCAAATGCCTGCCTACCTTTATTCACTTCCGCAAATACGGATGGATGAAAAAGCTCACAAGAGCTGAATAATAATTTGGAGATATAAAAGCATGAAAAAGCTATTAACTGTCGCATTTGTTTTGCTTATTGCAATTTTGCTTTTTACCGGCTGCGGCTGTGAGCATCAGTGGCTTGAGGCAAGCTGCGATGCACCTCAGCACTGCACGCTCTGCGGCGAGACCGAGGGCGAGGCTTTGTCCCATCAATGGACACCCGCTTCATGCGAAACCCCGGAAATCTGCGTTCTCTGCAACAAAACGCAAGGAGAGGCGCTGCAGCACCGCTGGGAGGAAGCAAACTGCCTTCTGCCCGAAAGATGCGCATTATGCGGCGAAACCCGCGGCGAGGCTTTGGGGCACAGCGAGGGAAAAGCCGAATATAGCAATCTTGATATAGACGCAGCTACGGGCGACTATGTTATTTATTGCGAAGTTTGCGGAGAGCTCATTGAATCGGCAAGCGGGGCGCTGAAATCCCTGCATAACGGCGAGGAATTCATCTGCACAACGCTGGAGCTCTACGAGAGACTTTTGAATATGCATAAGTATGAGGATTACGATTTGGGCGGCTTCGGAGATACAGATAAATATGGCGGGCTTTTTGCCCTTATATACTGGGATTCAGACTTTATTTCCAGAATGGTTTTCAAAAAAGCCGACGGCAGTGCAGCAACACCCGAAGACACATTCTCCACCGTTTATCTCAATCTGGGCTGGAACCAAGGCTTACTCGACACGATAAGCGAAAACAGGCATTATATCCACTCCGTTCCTCTTATGGTTTCCTGCGATCCCACACTCACCCACGATGAAGCCCTTGAGCTTTACAAAGCTCTTATGGGCGACAGCGAGCTTTCTCTTTCACATAACGGGCTTGCGTATATGCTTTACTTCGACGAGGATTCGTCCACTCTAACTATGTCTGTAACTATTGAATAATTAGCCAGCGGAGGTAATAATGAAAAAACTGTCTGTTTTAGTCATTTCACTTCTCATCTGCATTCTACTTTTTACCGGCTGCGGCTGTGAGCATCAGTGGCTTGATGCGGATTGCCTTGCTCCAAAAACCTGCACTCTCTGCGGTGAGACAGAGGGCGAGGCTTTGTCTCATCAGTGGCTTGAAGCCAGCTGCACAGCGCCAAAAACCTGCCAGCTTTGCGACGTAAGTGAAGGTCAAAGTCTGCCCCATAAATGGCTTGAGGCAAGCTGCACCGCTCCAAAAAACTGCAGCGAATGCGGTTTAACGGAAGGCGAAGTAAAGGAGCACACATACGGCGCATGGAGCTTCGGCACAGATACCATGAGCCGAAGCTGCAGCGAATGCGGAAAATCCGAAACTGAGCCGATGGACTATATACTCTATCTAAGCACAGTACTCAAAGGCCGCTGGGATTGCACTGTTGTTACGCTCTTCGATGAGCTTGCCTACAATGTATTTGGCCCTCAGGTTCCCTTTCTTGATTTTACCGAAAACGGAAACGTCAGATATTTCGATGGAGGAACAATTTATTCTTCAACCTTTGAGTTCCTTAGTTTGGATAAATACGACGATAAAGATTACTACCATTTTAATCTCATCACAGAAGGTCACGAAGATTTGGAATTTTGGTATGTGCCTGAAGATGACTCACTATTCTCCTTTATGCTTGAGTTTGAGCGACTGGGCGAAGAAGTTGAAGGCTATCTCGAAATTCTCACCGGAAAATGGGTATATGACTATGTGGCGCTCTACTATGATGATAGTCTTAAGAACCTTGACCACAGCAGCTACAGCATTGAGTTTTTTGAGGATGGAACATTTATCGCGCTTCTTGATACAAGAATAGACGGAGAATGGTCAATTCTTAAAGATGATATATTTTATGACGAAAAAGGAGCGGGCCTCCTGCTTTTCACACTATATGACGGTGATTACTATAATACCACCATTTTTATGGATGTCGTTGAAGGGGGAAATTCTTTGGGAATTACCAGAACCAAAAAAGAAACCGTCTATTTCATAAAAGAAACAACAGAATAATAAAAAAGACCGCCGTATGGCGGTCTTTCTATTTCAGTCTATATTGCCCGCTTATTCCTGAACCTCTGCTTCTGTCTCGACAGCAGCTGCGGAAGCAGCAGCTTCAGCAACGCCCTTTTTATAGGGATAAGCAAGCCACTTGCCCACAACGAACACAGCGATTATATCGAGAATGTTCAAAACATAGGACGGAGCCATAACACCAATATATTTGGCAAATCCAATGTTGGGAGCCACATTAACCATGGTAATAACAGCGCTATAAATAAAGGAAAGCACGATAAGTATGCCGGGGATAAAGTTGATTTTCTTAAAGAAGTTTGTCTTGATAATTCTCTTGTCACAGGCAGAAAGCGCCAGAACAAAAAGCAGAGCATAGGCAATTATATCAAAAATATTCCTGTTGATCGCACCCACAACAGTAAAGATGGCCAGAGCAATGAAGGTGGGAATACCTCTCTTTTTTATAAAGAGAACAATGGCGAAATAAAGACATGCCAGCGTATTAAGAGCAGCGCCCGTAATGGTTCCAATGCCGTTTATAGCCGAGCCAATTATACTGAAGAGCCCGAAAATTCCAATAATGAGATACAGTACAGACGCACCACAAAACTTTGTTTTCATAGAGCAAACCTCTTTCCTATTATTTGTATAAACATTATATTTAATAAAAGGGAAAATGTAAACAAATTTTGAACAAAAATTAAGTACTTAAAATAACACCCCTGCTTTTTAGCAGAGGTGTTAATATTATGTCAACTTAATCCTGTTCCCAGTTGTGGTAAACGTTCTGGACGTCGTCGTTATCCTCGAACATATCGATCATCTTGGTCATGTTCTTGATATCGTCCTCGTTGGTGAGCTTGATATAGCCGTTCTGGGGAATCATCTCAGCCTGAGCGGAGAGAAGCTTATAGCCCTTTGCGCTGAGAGCCTCGCTGACAGCAGCAACATCATCGGGAGTGGTGTAGACGGTGAAGGTCTCGCCCCCTGCCTCAAAGTCCTCTGCACCGCAGTCAAGAGCTTCCATCATGACTTCATCTTCATCCAGCTCTTCGTCCTCGTTATCAATGATGATAACGCCCTTGTTATCAAAGCTCCAGCTTACGCAGCCGGTAGCGCCCAGGTTTCCGCCGTACTTATCGAAGATATGACGAACTTCAGAAGCGGTGCGGTTACGGTTATCGGAAAGAGCATCAACGATAACGGCAACGCCGCAGGGGCCGTAGCCCTCATAAACGACCTTCTCAAAGTTATCGGTGCTGCCTGCGCCGAGAGCCTTGTCGATGGTGCGCTTAATGTTGTCGTTAGGCATATTTGCTGCCTTTGCCTTTGCGATAACGGTTGCAAGGCGGGAGTTGTTGTTGGGATCGCCGCTGCCGCCTTCTTTAACGGCAACGATCATTTCACGAGCGATTTTGGTAAAGGCCTGTGCGCGCTTAGCGTCGGCAGCGCCCTTGGTTTTCTGTATATTGTGCCACTTGGAATGTCCAGACATATATTAACAGCCCCTTGTTATAATTTTTATCCAAAGTATTTTAGCACAATATGTCAAGCTTGGCAATAGTAATAAGGCAAAAAGGCAGACGCAAAACGCGTCCGCCTTAATATACCGTGTTAATATGTTTTGGGAATGAGAATCATCCTGCCTGCTGCGGACATCAGATCATCGATTCCGTTTGCACTTAAAATTGCCTCCGGCGATGAACAGTTATCCTTGGCAAGAAGCCATATATCGTCATCCTCATTTACCCGAAGCAGGGTAAGCGAGGGCTTTTTAGTATTATCAAGCACCGCGTTCTCATCATAAGTAATCGCAGATACATAATCAATTATATCCTCATAATACGCACACAACTCAGCAGATAACTCCAGCCTCAGTTCTATGCCGCCGGGGACAGGGATCACGGTCCAGTCAACTATATCAATCGAATTGACAATATACTTTTTCTCATTTGGAAGCCTTATTGAAAATTCTGTTTTTCTGCACTCGCACCATGTGTTCTCTTCGCCGCTGCATATCAAGGAGAAATTCACCGGAAGCTTAATTTCCGATGCACCTACTATGGGAGTTTCTGCGAAAAGTGTTGAGCTGAGAATATTTGAAATAGTTCCCGATGTCTCAAGAAGCTGTCTTAAACTCTCTCTTATTCTCAGGGGCTCATCAAAACATTCAAGTGTCTTTTCCGTTTTCTCGCTGAGCAAAGAAAAACGGTTGCTGTAGGCATCGTTAATATATTCAAGCTTAACTGTGTTTCTGCAAACAAACTGGGCAACCAAATGAAGCTCCAAAGAAATTCTGTTCTCATTTTCATTATAGTTGCAATATGCGCCGCTGGCCGTTATCCATACGGTTTTCAGTCCCTGTCCCGATTCGCAGCCCAACTCAATAATTTGGGAATAATCGCTGGCGCTTTCAAATTTCGAGATTTCTCCATGCTTATTGATATAAAAGTAGCTGCATTTAACTTTACCTTTAACTATCAGCTTAGTCCCTACAGCTTTAATATCCTCCACCGAGCAACTGCACCCCGAGAGATTAACAGAGCCAATTCCCTCTTCCTTTACAGGCATTGCAATTTCATCCGTAAGCGCAAAAGTTTTCTCACCAACCGAATTTACAAAGCTTGCTTCTTTTGAGCAGATTTTGCTCTTAATATGTTCTTCATCCTCAACATCTTTACATATTTCAAATTTCATATTATTGAAAACTGATATTTCACCCGTAACTTCTGCCCGCACGAGGATTTTCCTTGGATTCAGGGCTCTTGCATCCAGCCTGATAATTTCAGTTTTGGCGCAGGAAAGGCTTCCTTCCGTTATCGCATCGTCCTCAGCAATCAGAACGACAGGGACAACAATATCAAGGAAATGTATTTTACCGTCCTCGCCCTTATAAAAAACATTTGAATATACATTAAGCTCTGTTCTAACTCTGCCGGATGAAACATCCTTGCTGCGTATTAAAAGTCTTCCTTCGCAGCTGAGTACCTCGCTTATATCCGGAAATGTATCGGGAACAACAGCATCCCTGCATTCCTCTCTGCGCAGAAATGTTGAATAGCTCTTATTATAAATGCCGTATTCCGCTATGCCGAGTTTTGCCTCCATTATTACAGCTCCTTGCAGTTAAATTTTAATAATTTATATGACTGCAAGGTGGACAATATTACTCAGCAGCGCTTGAGCTGAAGACCTAAAAGAATCATCACCACCCCAAGCATAAGCCACCAAAAACCACTTGGGAGGACAAGAGCCAAAATTATCATAACACCAAGAATTACAAGGCATATCCCGAATGGCCCCAGTCCACCTTTGCCTTTTCCCTTCAACAAAAACACCACCTCTCCGCTACATACTATGCGGAAAGGTGGTGTTTGTTCATTTATTCTCCCATTCTTTATACTGAGCGGAGATTTCATAAAGCCGCTGATAGCTTTTATGACGGGAGGGATTAATTATCCCTTCCTCAACCGCTTCAAGAACGGCACAACCGGGTTCTTTAAGATGTGCGCAATCGAGAAATCTGCACCCACCGATAAATGGGCGGAACTCAGGAAAATCATACTGGAGTTCCTGCTTCTTTATAGGCTTCATCTGGGTCAGATCAAAGCTGGCAAAGCCGGGAGTATCGGCAATCATCGTTCCCTCACCAGCATCAAAAAGCTCAACATGACGGGTGGTATGCCGTCCGCGCCCAAGAGCTTCGCTTACTTCACCGACGCTCACATTATATCCGGGGGCGATAACATTGAGAAGACTGCTTTTGCCTACGCCGGAGTTTCCAGCAAAGGCAACAGTTTTGCCGCGGATAAGTTCCCTGAGCTCCACAACGCCCTCACCGCTGACAGCGCTTGTGCGTATGACGCTGTATCCCGTGGATGAGAATATTTCAAAAAGCTCATTGCCCGGGTCAAGGTCGCATTTATTGATGCAAATAATGCAGCCGCATCCCGCATGCTCGGCAATAACGGCAACCCGGTCAACAAGGAAAGGGTCGGTTATCGGATTGACATTTGCGCACATCAGCACAAGATAGTCAACATTGGCAACTGCGGGGCGGATGAAAAGATTTTTGCGCTCCTCGATTTTTGTTACAAAGCCCTTGCCCTCATCGGTTAAATCAAACTGAACATGGTCACCCACAAGGGGGGAAACTCCGTCCAGACGGAATTTTCCTCTTGCGCGGCAGGCAACTACCTCATTTTCGGTCTTCACATAGTAAAAACCGCTGAGAGCTTTAACTATAAGTCCCTTTGGCATTATCAGCCTCCGTCATCTTCGCTTTCGGTAACATTATCAGGAACTTCCTTCGGACCGTTGGAAACCTGAAGATATACCTTATCGTGTTCGTTGACAGTGGTGTATGCAGGGATGCTCTGCCAGATAACAGTGCCTGCAGGCATATCATCATCCACATAGGTAATTGTACCAAGAGTGAGCTTGCTGCTCTCCACCTTGCTTACAGCGGTATGGCGGGAAAGACCTACAAGATTAGGCATCTGCAGCGTCTTTATATCGGGGCCGATGGAGATGGACATATATATCTTGCTGCCCATTGGGAGAGTATCGCCGGCCTCGGGACTTGTTGAGATTACATATTCCTCAGTAACATCGGCGCTTATTTCGTAGACAAGCTCCGGAACAAATCCCATCTTCTGAAGCTCCATAACCGCCTCGCGGTACTCTTTATTGGTTACATCGGGAACTTTAAGAAGCTGGATTCCGGCACTTACCACAAGCTCAATTTCAATTCCGTCTTCCTCACGCATAATGCTCTTATGGGCATCGGGATGCTGGCTGATGATTTCGCCTTCATTGGCTTCGGAATTCACATCATAGGTGGGAACAAATACAAAGAGGTTATGGTATTCCCTTGTGTTGATAACTTCTTCATACTGATGACCGACAAAATCGGGAATATCAACTCTCTCGGGTTCGGCGAACAAATCGCCCAGCCAATAGTCCCAAAGCCATACAAACAGCGCAACCGCGACAATAAGGACAATGCCTATCCCCAAAAGAGTGCTTACAGTGTTTGCTCTTCTTCTACGGCGAGCAAAGCTCTCTCTGCTCATCTCACCGCTGCGTCTGATGGGGCGAACATTCTTGGGAACATTATCCACAGGAGCTTCCTCGGTGACGGCCGGATCTTCCTTCCTTGCATTGATTACGGGAAGGGAGTTTGTGTTGGAAAGACGGTACTCATTAATATCATTTAAGAACTCGTCTATGCTCTGATAGCGCAGATTAATATCGGCGTTCATTGCCTTGAGAGTGATAGCCTCAAGTTCCTCGGGGATTTCGCTGTTAAGCTCTCTCAAAGGTTTGGGGACAGATGAAACATGCTGCAGAGCAACCGTCTCGGCTGTCTCGCCTGTATAAGGAAGGCTGCCTGTGAGCATTTCATACATCATTACGCCAAGAGAATATATATCGCTTCTCGCATCAACGCTCTGACCCTTGGCCTGTTCAGGAGAGATATAATGAACGCTGCCAACCGCATTGGTATCGGTAGCATTGGCGTTTTCAAGATGGGCAATACCGAAATCGGCTACTTTGACCGCTCCATCCATTGCAATCATTATATTCTGAGGCTTTATATCTCTGTGAACAATTCCCTTGGAATGAGCATGGCTAAGAGCCTTTGCTATCTGAGTCAGGAAATGAACACTCTCTTTGCAGCTGAGGGTTCCCTTGGTTTTCATATAAATCTTAAGAGTTACGCCCTCAATCAGTTCCATAACGATATAGTCCATCTCGGGATCACGACTGACATCATAAATAGAAACGATGTTAGGGTGAGAGAGCATGGCGACAGCCTGAGCCTCTCTCTTAAAATTTTCTCTGAAGCTCTCATCGTGGGCCATATCCTCGCGGAGCATTTTAATAGCGACATTGCGGTTAAGAAGATGGCATCTGGCCTTGAAAACATAGGCCATACCGCCTTTTCCTATTACCTGCTGGATCTCATATCGGTTATCCAGCTTCATGCCGAGGTATTTATTTGCATTTTCGTCCATTTCAATACCTCCTTATCTTTCGGCAATAAATACGGTGACGTTATCGGGTGCTCCCCTTTTCAAAGCAAGGTTGAGCAGCTGTTTGCAGGCAAGCTCTATATCCGAGAAATCCTGCGATATCTGAAGTATTTCTTTATCTGTAAGTACATTGGACAGGCCATCGGAACAAAGCAAAAGTCTGCTTCCGCTTGGGAACTTGATATCAAAGATATCGCACTTAACGGAGGCTTCAACACCTATCGCTCTTGTTATTATATTCTTCTGAGGATGATTTCTAACCTGTTCCGGCTTAATCTGTCCCTTGGCAAGAAGCTCCTGAACAAGAGAATGGTCTCTGCTTATCTGTTGGATATGCCCTTTTTGAATAAGATACGCTCTGCTGTCTCCAACATTGGAGATAAGACAACGCTTGCTGTTAATAAGCGCTGCGACAAGAGTGCAGCCCATACCCATGCAGCTGAAATCCGCAAAGGAGCGGTCATAGACTTTTATATTGGCGTAATTTACCGCCTCAACAAGGATTCTCTGCATATCAGAAGCGTCGGATGAGGAATCCAAAGAATAGGATGCGTGGGACATAAAGGTATCCGCCGCCATAGTGCTGGCAAGTGAGCCGGCCTGGGCTCCGCCCATTCCGTCGCAAAGAACGGCGCACAAGACCTCATCCTTTGCAATGAGTTCATAACGGAAAGAATCCTGATTTTCCTTGCGCACAATTCCGCGGTCTGTAATTCCAAATGCCTTCATATCTGATCTTCACCTCTATTCAGAGCTTTTTCTCTCTTTCTGCGAAGCTGTCCGCAGGAGGCATCAACATCTCCACCCAGTTTTCTGCGGATGGTGAAGTTAGCTCCTTTAGACTCAAGAATTCTGCAGAAAGCGCGAAGATTATCTTTACTTGAGGGAGCAAATTCCCTCTCTTCAACATGGTTCAAGGGGATAAGATTTATATGAGCGCCTATTTTAAGGGCGATTTTTGCAAGTTTTTCTGCCTGCTCCGTGGAGTCATTCACTCCGTTAATCATAGAATACTCAAAGCTTATACGCCTTCCCGTACGCTCAAAATAGCGTATGCAGGCGGCAACAAGCTCATCAACACCGCAGCGTCTGTTGGCAGGCATAAGGGTGGAGCGTGTTTCGTCATCGGGTGCGTGAAGACTTACCGCAAGTGTTATCTGCAGGTCCTCTTTAGCAAGAGCGTCCATACCTTCTATAAGTCCGCAGGTAGAAAGAGAGATATGGCGCATACCGATATTGAGTCCCTCGGGATGGTTCACGAGGCGAAGGAAACGGATAACATTATCATAGTTATCCAAAGGCTCTCCAATGCCCATAATAACGATGTTGCTGATTCTCTCTCCACTGTCCAGCTGGGAGAAAAGAACCTCATCAAGCATCTCAGAGGCAGTAAGATTACGCACAAGACCTCCGATGGTGGAGGCGCAAAAGGCGCAGCCCTGCCTGCAGCCTACCTGAGAAGATATGCATACGGTATTTCCGTGCTCATAGCGCATCAGAACCGTTTCAATGGCATTACCGTCCCGCAATTCCCAGAGATATTTAATTGTGCCGTCAATGGCGCTGACCTGCCTTTTCAAAAGCTTCAGAGAATTGATATAACTTTCTGCAGAAAGCTTCTCTCCAAGGCTTTTGGGAATATTACTCATTTCCTCAAAGCATGTTGCGCCCTTTGAAAGCCAAGAAAAAAGCTGCTTGGCTCTGAATTTCGGCTGACCGAGACCTTTGAGCAATTCCTCAAGCTCTGCAGGCAGCATAGACTTTAGGTCAATCATTATTTTCTCCTGAACTTAGCGATAAAAAATCCGTCTGTTCCGTGACGCTGGGGCCATAGCTGCATCATGCCCTTTTCAGACATGCCAATACCGGGAAGTGTGAAATCCTCTGCAGCGAAGTCAGCATTTTCTGCGAGGAAGGTCTCTGCAATGGCTCTGTTTTCCTCTTCTCTCACAGTGCAGGTGGAATAAATTATTCTGCCTCCCCGCTTTACGTAGCGGGAAACATTTTCAAGTATAGCCTTCTGAATTTTGGGCAGTGCATCAAACTCGGAAAGATCCTTAAATCTGATGTCTGGTTTCTTCCTGATTACACCCAAACCAGAGCAGGGCACATCGGCAATAACAAGGTCAAAGCGTTCTTCAAACTCCGGACGGAACTCTCTTCCGTCTGCAGCAAGAGTTTCAATATTATCAAGACCAAGTCTTGCAGCACTCTCCATAATGCGTTTCAGTTTATTTTCGTGTATATCGCAGGATATTATATCTGCCTTACCCTTGGAGAGTATTCCGGCAGCAAAGCTTTTTCCTCCCGGGGCAGAGCATACATCAATAATGCGCTCTCCCGCCTTAGGCTCCGCTGCCAGTACGGCCATATAGGCGGCGCAGTCCTGAACATAAAACTCGCCCTCGCTAAATCCGGGCAGTGAACTGACTGCACCGGTAGAGCCAAGAAAAATGCAGTTGGAAAGCTGCGGATGGGCGGAGGCATCAATACCTTTTTCACTGAAGGATTTAAGAAGCTTCTCTCTATCTGTTTTGAGTGTGTTCACTTGAAGAGCAATAGGCACCTCTCTGTTATGGCACTTCAAAAGCACCTCCGCTTCAGCTTCCCCCAGAATGGAAATAAAATATTCAACAAGGGCTTTGGGATGGCTGTATCTCAGGGAAAGTGTTTCAGCTGCATTAATCCCCTCTGGCAAAAGGAGAGAGTCCTTATTGGCGGAAATCTTTCTGAGCACCGCATTCACAAGACCGCTTGCACGTGCATAGCCCAGTTTTTTGCTGAGCTTAACAGCCTCATTGACAGCAGCGGAGGGAGGAATTCTGTCCATAAAAAGGAGTTGATAGGCCGAGATGCGCATAATATCAAGAATCTTGGGCTCAAGCTTATTCACTTTTACCGAGGAGAAAGCAGAAACCGCATTATCCAAAAGCAGCTTATTCTGCATGGTGCCGTAGCAAATCGCGGTGCATAATCCTCTGTCTCTGCCGTCAAGCTGTGCGCTATCCATCACGCTGCCTAAAACAGCATCGGACCATGCATTGGCTCTTCGGCATTTTTCAAGAAAAGTCAGGGCCGCAAGTCTTGCATCTGCCATACTGATTACACCTTTATAGGATGACCGAGAAGGTAATCCGCCGCTTTCATTCGTTTTTTACCGGGAGCCTGAAGCTCGGTAATGAGAAGTGTTTTTCCGTCGCCGCAGGCAAATTCAATGCCCGCCTTGCCGGCAGAAACAATACTGCCGGGAGTTTTGGATGTGGAATTATCTGTATATTCGCAGGCAAAGGCCTTGAAAACCTTACCTTCGATTTCAAAAGTTGCAGTGGGCCAGGGCTGAAGGCCGTATATCCATTTGCTTATCTCGCGGGTGCTGCGATTCCAGTCAATAGGACTGAAGGACTTATCCAACTGCTTAGTGAATGTGGCCTTGCTGTGATCCTGTGCTTTTCTGGGTGCAATTCCCTTTTCAATGTCAGTCAGAGTTTTGTGGAGAAGCTCAGCGCCCATATCCATAAGTCTGTCAAAGAGTTCTCCCGAAGTTTCCTTCTCTCCTATTTCCGTTTCGGCAGTATAAATTATATCTCCGGCATCCAACGCGGTTGCCATAAACATAGTTGTCACACCGGTAATATTATCCCCGTTGAGCACTGCCCACTGAATAGGGGCGCTGCCTCTGTAGGCGGGAAGCAGGGAGCCGTGAACATTTATACAGCCGAGAGGGGGTACGGCAAGCATATCATCGGGGAGAATTCTTCCGTAAGCCACTACAACGCAAACATCGGGCTTGAGAGCGCGAAGCATCTCAAGTGCTGTTCCGTCACGCATTTTCGCAGGCTGAAAAACAGGAATGCCTGCGTCAAGAGCAAGCTCTTTGACGGGAGAAAAGGCAAGATTCATTCCTCTTCCCTTGGGCTTATCGGGCTGAGTGAATACGCCAACAACATTATAAGATTCGTCAAGAAGTTTTTTCAGCGACGCAGCGGCAAAATCCGGCGTGCCCATAAAAACTACCCGCATTTTATTCATCCTCTCCGGGGCCGTAATAGGCTCTGAGTTCCTCATCGTCCATAATATGATCGGCTATATCAACGAAAAGACGGCCCTCAAGATGGTCAATCTCGTGGCAGAAGCAGCGGGCGGTAAGACCGGTGCCTTCAACCTCAAAGAACTCGCCGAATCTATCCTGAGCTCTTACCTTTACATATTCGGGACGCGTTACAAGACCGAAAACACCGGGAACACTGAGGCATCCCTCGGGCCCGGTCTGCTCACCGGCTGTCTCGATGATTTCAGGATTGATAAGCTCGATAACATATTCATTCTCTCCCTCGGCAACATTGGTTTCAAGCACGAGAACTGCGCGGCGGAGAATACCCACCTGAGGTGCAGCAAGACCTACACCGCCGCTCTGAATAAGAGTATCGCCCATATCATCAAGAAGAATATGGAGTCTTTCATCGAAGTTGACAACGCTGCGGCAGCGCTTTTCAAGGCAGCGCTCGCCTTTTTCCATTATCGTTCTGAGTGCCATAATAATCTCCTCTTTCATTAGCTGCTAGCTAAGCGGATTCATATCGGCATAAACCGAAACTCCGCGGAATTCTTTTTGTGTATTGCTGTGAATAAGAATTTTAGAAACCGCCGCACGGACTTCCCTGTCCGGCTGGCATCTCAAAATCAGTTTATATCGGAATTTCCCTGCCACCCGGACAACGGGATAAGGGGCAGGTCCCAGAATATCGGTATTCAGTCTTTTGCCCAATGCGTGGTGCAGAAGCTTTTTTATCTCTCCGCAGCAGCGAAGAACCCCATATTCATCGTTACCCGTTACTGTAAGAGAAATGATCTGTGTAAAAGGAGGGCATTTTTGCACCCTTCGCAAATCAATCTCCTGTCTGTAAAAAGCATTATAATCCTGCTTTGCGGCAAAGCTTATAACCTGATTTTCAGGGGTAAAAGTCTGTATGACGGCTCTTCCCGGCCTTGAAGCTCTTCCGCTTCGACCTACAACCTGAGTTATAAGAGAAAATGTTCTCTCAGCTGCGCGATAATCACCGCAATAAAGGCTTTGGTCGGCGCTGAGCACACCAACAAGGGTGACATTTTCAAAATTCAGACCCTTGGTTACCATCTGAGTGCCGATCATAATCGGTATATTCTCTTCCCTGAACCGGCTCAAAAGAGCATCGTGACTTCCGGCGCTCAGAACAGTATCTGTATCTACCCTCAGGGTTTGGGCATCGGGGAAAAGCTGGGCAAGCTGCTGCTCAATTTTCTCTGTGCCGTCACCGGTGAAGCGAAGCTCGCCTCCGCAGTCGGGGCAAAGCGAAGCAACTCGCTGAGAATATCCGCAATAATGACACTGAAGCCTTGCAGCTCCTGCGTGGTAAGTCAGACTGACACTGCAGTGGGGGCATTTATAAATGTAACCGCAGTCACCGCAGCTTATAAGCTTGCTCGTTCCGCGTCTGTTGATAAAAAGTATACTCTGCTCACCGGCATCAATGTTTTTCTGCAGTTCCTCTCTAAGAAAAGAGCTTATGCAGCTGTCATTACCCCGACGAAGCTCACGCTTCATATCAACAATTTTAACTTCCGGCAGCGCCATTTTATTATAGCGCTCAGGAAGACTGAAATAGGAATAATGCCCAGTTTCTGCGGCGTGCATGCTGCAGATATCGGGAGTTGCGCTTCCCAAAAGCAAAACTGCCTTGTCCTCATTGCAGCGGAACTTAGCAACATCACGGGCATGGTATCTGGGGGCAGATTCGGATTTATATGTATCCTCCTGCTCCTCATCGATGATAATGAGCCCTACATTTTCGGCAGGTGCAAAAACTGCGCTGCGAGTTCCGATTATAAGCCTTGCCTCACCCTTTTTAACTCTCTTCCACTCATCGTAGCGCTCGGTAACAGACAAGGAAGAGTGCAAAACAGCAATATTTTCTCCAAAATAGGATGAAAAAGTTTCAAGCATCTGGGGCGTGAGTGCAATTTCGGGAACCAGCAGCAATACTGCTTTTCCCTTGGAAAGTACATGGTCAATCAGTTTTATGTAAACCGACGTCTTGCCGCTTCCAGTTACGCCGAAAAGCAGTGCGCCCGAGGCTTCACCTTTATCGCAGAGAAGGGAAAGTCCCTCGAAAGCTTTGTTCTGGCTTTCATCCAGCTCGGGAAGAAGCTGCTTTTTTCCTTGTTTAAAGCTGGGACGGCGAAAGCTCTCCTTGTAGAAGAACTCTGCAGCCCCTGCATCAACAAGAGCCTTTATGCTCTGTCTGGAAGCACCGGAGAGGGTTCGGACTTCATTTGTCTCGCCTTCATATACAGCGGAAAGAAGACTGAGCACCGAAGCCTGCTGGGGAGCCTTGCGACACTTCAGCTGCGCCAGTTCATAGGCCTCCTCGCCGCTTATGCAAAGACGAACCCATTCCGTCATCTTGTCTTTAGCCTTTCGTTTTCCATCACCGGAAAACCAGAGACCGGCAGGCAAAATAGCTCTTACCGCTTCATAAACGGTACAGAAAAAGCGTTCTCGCATCCAGAAGGCCAGCTTAAGCTGTCCGGGAGTGAGCACAGCCTCCTCATCGAGAAGAGAGATTATTGCCTTTGGCTTATCATAATCGCACTTATCGCTGAGAGAAAGAACTATTCCTTCGGCACGGCGGTTGCCTCTTGAAAAAGGCACATAAACCCTCATGCCCGCCTTGACGGAGCTTCGCAGGGATTCGGGAACAAGATAATCATATGGCTTATCAAGCCAGTATGTAAGCTCAGAAACTGCGACCTTCGCATATAGTTCCGGCATCTTCTTCCCTCCCTCCGCTCAGCTTAAGCGATTTACTCTTCGGTATCCTTGGAAACTACGCTTACCTTTCCGGCATAAATTTCATTAATGGCGATGGAAACAGCCTTCTCGTCAAAGGGTTCGCCCTTCTCCTCTGCCTCGGCAGAGATTTCTCTTGCGCGCATAGCTACAACGTTAACAAGCTGATAGCGGCTGCCAACCTTTTCGGTCAGCTCAGATACGGGGGGATAAAGCAACATAGCGGTAATTCTCCTTATAGTTAATTATTTTTTTCTTTATCTATTATTGATGAAAATTCGTTGACGGCCCGATCCAGATCATCATTGACGATAATATAGTCGAATCTGTCTGCCATACGGCATTCCTCGCGGGCAGCAACAAGGCGGTTACGGATAATTTCCATGGTATCCTTGCCTCTTGAAATAAGGCGTTTTTCCAGATCCTCAAAAGAAGGAGGCATAAGGAATATCATCAGGGCATCGGGGCGCTTTTCTCTTATCTGGAAGGCTCCCTGAACATCAATATCCAGAATTACATCCAGACCCTTTTCAAGCATCTCATCAAGAGCCTTGCGGGGAGTTCCATAGCAATTATCAACATAGATGGCGTGCTCAAGGAATTCCTCCCTTTCTACCATCTCCATAAATTTTTCCCTGCTTACAAAGAAATAATCCTTACCGTCCACTTCGCCTATGCGGGGGGCTCTCGTGGTTGCGGAAATGGAAAATTTAAGATTGGGACGAAGATCCATAAGGGCGTGGACAACAGTGCTTTTTCCGCAGCCCGAAGGGGCAGAAATTACTATCAGCTTTCCTTTATTCATCTTCTTCCTCCGTGCAGAGCTCCGCCTCGGGCTTTCCTGCCATACGGCCGGCAACGGTCTCCGGCTGAATTGCAGAGAGGATAACATGTCCGCTGTCCATTACAATAACTGCTCTGGTGCGGCGTCCGTAGGTTGCGTCAATAAGCTGACCGCGGTCCCGGACATCCTGAATAATTCTCTTTATAGGAGCAGACTCGGGGCTGACTATTGCAACAAGGCGGTTGGCGGAAACCATATTTCCGAAGCCGATATTAATAAGCTTCATACACTTTCCTCCTTACTCAATGTTCTGTATCTGTTCGCGAATCTTTTCGATCTCGCTCTTCAGCTCAATAACAATTTTTGCAATATCGCTGTTGCTGCACTTGGAGCCTATGGTGTTGCTCTCTCTGTTGAACTCCTGAATCAAAAAGTCCATTTTTCTTCCAATGGGAGATCCGCCGCAAAGCATCTCTCTCATCTGTGCAATATGGCTGCGCAGGCGAACAGTCTCTTCATCAACGGCAACCTTATCGGCAAAAATCGCAGCTTCCGTGAGTATTCTCTGCTCGTCAACACCCGCTCCGGAGAGAACATCGTTCATCTTTTTCCAAAGCTTTTCTCTGTATTCGGCAACGGTTTCGGGAGAACGCTTCTCAACTGCGGAAACATAGCCTTCAATGGTAACCAGTCTGTCCTCCACATCGGCGGCCAGCTTATCGCCCTCTCTTGCGCGCATAGCGTCGAACTCCTCAAGAGCCTGCTCGCATATTGCGGTTATACCTGCGGCGAGAACATCCTTGTCCGCCTCTTTCTTTTCAACAGAGAGAACATCGGACATTCTTGCAATGGAAAGAGCGTTCACATCGTCGGGGAGGTTACAAAGCTGGGCAATCTGCTTTATTGCAGCAGCATAGCCTTTTGCGAGAGCTTCGTTCACACTGACAACAACACTGTCATCACCGGTATTGGCAACGCTTACAAAAACATCAACCTTACCGCGGGAAATATGCTTCTGAACGCAGGCTTTAATGGCCTCTTCCGCAAAAAGGAAGCTGCGGGGAAGACGAACGGAACAATCAAGGTAACGGTTATTCACGCTTTTGAGCTCAACAGAAATGTCAAAGCCCTCACATGAGCCCTTTGCTCCGCCGTATCCGGTCATACTTTTTATCATGCTCATATCTTATCTGCCTGCTTTCTTGATCTGAATAAACAGCTTGTACTCTCCGATAGCGCCCACAGATGTTGTTCCGTCCACATAGACCTTTACGGGAACGGAACTGAAGCCCGTGGCCGTTCCAAATTCGGACAGGTCTGCAACAGCGCGTACATTTTCGGCGCTTACCCCTGCAAGAGCATCTGCACTGCCGCGCAGGGTTACGTTATTGAGGGAGGTATCCATAATTGTGGCCTCATAGCCATCGGTTATATTGATGATGCTGAGGTTATCAAAGGGCACATTAACTCTCTTGGTCTCAAGTCCGACAATATCAAGGGTTACAGTGACTTCTCTGACGCTTCCTATGATTTCAGTATCATTGGGAATGACTATCGTATAGGTCTTTGTAAAACTGCCGTCCACCTTGCTCAGATCAACCGTATCAAGGAGGATGCTGTTGACACCGGCCAGAACCTGGGCATCACCGGATAGGGTGATTTTTGATATAGGTTCAATGGTTTTAACAACATTTTCGTCGCTTGCACCTGCGCCGGGAACAGTTGCAATAACAAGGTCAACTTCCTTTATTGCAACAACGGGAATGGTCACATTGACAGTGTCATTTTCAAGGATAATGGAGTCATCCTCAACAATGTTGTTTTCCTTATCGCGGAGAACAAAGGTGCTGTCAAAACTGAGAGTGGCATCTATATCTTCTCTGTCAACTTCAATCCAAACATGGTCAACCTTTGCAAGAGCGGTTTCAGGACCGCTTATCTTAACGGTTGCGGGGTTGAACTGCATGGGCTCTGAAGAATATCCCTCGGCAGTAGAGCCGTTGTTAACGCCCTTAACATCAACGGTCTGTGTGCTGAGCTTGTCCACATAAAAATTGACAGCTGCCGGACTTATAACCTTGGCGATTAGGTCTCCGGAGTTAAAGGCGCTTGAATAAACAATTTTAGGAGCAAGGGAATAGTTTCCGGTTTTATTGATCGTGCTCAGGTCTATTACAGCGGTTATATCAGCGGCGGAGAGTCTTGCAAGAGCTCTGGGAGAGCCGCTTACAGTGACGCGGACATTTTTTGTGTCAAGGCTTTTTATGATAAGACCGCGGCTGTCACGCATGGCCTCCTCGCCTTCAAGGACTACCTTGATACCTGTGAAGGGAACTTCATCCACTCTGCCCTCCTGGTTGGTTACATAAACCCAGAGCATTATCGAGCAGAACAATGCAAGTATGACAAGGAAAACCTTGTTTTTATTAAGATTAAGATTTTTGATTTTATCAGCCATTTTTATCCCCCTTGAATATGCGGAGAAGCTTGTTTTTGTTCTTGTTCTCCACATTGGGTACAAGCTCCTTGCGGAGCAGTGTCTCTACAGTTTCAGCGCTGAGATGGCGCTTGAGCATTCCGTCAACTGCAACGGAAATAGCGCCGGTCTCCTCGGAAACTATAACAGCAACAGCATCGCTCTTCTCGCTGACACCTATTCCGGCTCTGTGGCGCATGCCCAGATCACGGCTGAGGTTCATATTGGAACTCATAGGGAGCATGCAGCCCGCAGCGGCAATTCTGCCGTTTTTGATTATAACCGCGCCATCGTGGAGAGGAGCTTTTACGAAGAAAATGTTTTTCATAAGCTCGGCAGTGACATCGGCATTAAGAAGAGTTCCGGTGCTTATAGGCTCTGCCAGCTGATTATCTCTCTCGAAAATGATAAGAGCGCCGGTACGGGTGCGGGAAAGATCAGCGCAGGCAAGAACGGTCTGAGTAATTGCAGTTTCCACATTAAGAGCCTTATACTCGCCGCCGAAAATTCCGGTGATACGGCTGGAGCCCACCTTCTCAAGGAATCTTCTAAGCTCCGGATGGAATATGATAACCAGTGCGATAAGTCCAAGCTCGACTATGTTTTTAAGGAGCCAGTTTATCATTGTAAGCTGGAGCACTCCGGAAAGCCAAAGAACAACAAGGATAACAACAAGACCCTTGAAAACATGCATAAGGTTGGTTTTCTTAATGAAACCAATGAGCTTATAAATTATAAAAGCAACAATTACAATGTCAAATATGTCCGAAACACCGACAAGCTTTATGTAGTTGACGGCATTGGACAGAAATTCGGATAAGGTGCCCATAGTTCCTCCTCGTACCCTTCGTAATATATAAAGCGCCTAATATATATGTTGACACATTATTATAATACATTTTCACCATTATGGCAAATAAAGTTTGACGAAAACTAATAGTTTTTTAAAATTTTTTTGAGCTCGTGCGAGGCCGTGCGAGCTTGTGCGGCGGAGATAAACGGAGAAAAACTGAATCTGACAGTTCCGCTTTCAAGGCTGCCTCCCCTTTTATGAGCCTCGGGAGCACAGTGGTGTCCCGAACGCACCGCGATCCCTCTTTCCGCAAGAGCTGATGCAAGGCTTTCACAGTCCAATTTGGAGCTGACAAGGGAAACAAGAGCGCTTTGCTCATCTTCATTTTTGCTGCGGTATACCCTCAAATCCCGTAATTGTTCAAGACCATCCATAAAAAGCTCCATAATCTTTTTCTCATATCTCCCGATATTATCCGCCCCGCGCCTTAAAACATATTTAACGCCCTCATTTAGCCCCGCAATTCCGGCCGTGTTATGAGTTCCGGCCTCAAGCATATCGGGGAGAAACTCCGGCATCAAAGGCAAGAGACTATTCCCTCCGCTTCCACCATATAACAGCGGCTTTGCTTCATTTTTGCATATCAGCACGCCTGTGCCCTGAGGTCCCATCAAGGCCTTATGTCCGGGAAAGCAAAGATAATCTGCATTTAATTTATTAAAGTCGATATTCCTGCTGCCGGCTGACTGGGAGGCATCAATTATGAATGCTTTCTTGTATTGCATGCAAATTCTTCCAAGCTCTTCAACAGGAAGCACATAGCCGTAAACATTTGAAACATGGGTGCAGATAAAAACCTCCGAGTCCGGAATTTTTTCCGCAGCATCGTTAAGGAAGCTATGGGTGTCAAATAAGGGCGCATCGACAAATCTCACTTCAGCTCCCAGAGCCCGCAAGGGTCTTAAAACGCTGTTATGCTCATAACCCGAACATAAAACCTTTGTCCCTTTACGGACAAGAGATTTTATTGCAATATTAAGCGCGTGGGTTGCATTGAAGGTAAAAACAACCTTTGTAGGATCACTGCAGTTAAAAAGCTTTGCAATATTTTCCCGACAATCATATATGACTTCCGCTGCATCCATGGCAAATCTATGGGCTCCCCGCCCCGGGCTGCTCATTGATTTCATTGACCTAAGCACCGCGGAGTATACTTCGGGAGGCTTCAAAAGGCTCGTTGCGGCACTATCGAGATAAATCATTGCCCCGCCTCCGTATAGCTTCCGTCGGAATTAATGCGGAACACTTTTCCAAGCCGTATTCCTGCATTTTTTAATATCACCAGCGCCTTATCTCTGTTCTTTTCTCCTACACGCAAACCGTAGCTGCAGCCTTCGGGGCTGATATGCTGCGGAACTTTCACTATATATGAACCAATATTATATCTGCCGAGAAGCCGTTCCCCGCGCTGGGCATAGCTTATCGAGCGGCACATAATAACAAACCTATCCATTTCAATTCCCCCGCTAAACAAAACATGAGCCGCTCTCACTGAGCCGCTCATGCTTTGGTATTTATGTGTCATTCTATGCCGGAGGTGGATGTTTGTTTATCATTCCGTTTCAAGCAGCACAATGGCATGGGCTGCAATTCCAAGACCTTCGCCGGTGAAGCCCAGATGTTCCTCCGTGGTGGCTTTAATGCTTATTTGAGAAACATCAGCTTCAATGGCTGATGCAATATTCTCGCGCATATTTTCAATATGGGGTGACATTTTGGGGCGCTGAGCAATAATTGTGCAATCGGCATTGGAAAGGATATAACCTTGCGCCGCAACCCGCTTTGCAACTTCCTTCAAAAGCTCAATGCTGTCTGCCCCTGCGAAAGCTTCATCCGTATCGGGAAACAGCTTACCTATATCTCCAAGGGCAAGGGCGCCCAGCATTGCATCCATAAGCGCATGGACAAGCACATCCGCATCGGAATGACCCAAAAGTCCTTGTTCGTATGGGATCTCAACTCCGCCTATTATAAGCTTCCTGCCTTCGCAAAGACGGTGAACATCATATCCATGGCCTATTCTCATACATTATCAGCCTTTCTTTTATCAGCAATGGACTCGGCAAGGGGGATATCCAAGGGAGTGGTGACTTTTATGTTGTCCTCACTTCCCTGCACAACTCTGACCTTGATACCCATCGCCTCAACGGCAGCACAGTCATCGGTATATGTCTTTCCCTGGAGGACAGCAGAGGAAAGCGCCGCCTTAATTATGTCCGCGTTGAAAGCCTGCGGAGTCTGTACCGCGAAGGTATCCTCACGGGGAGGAGTCTGAACAGCTATTCCGTCTTTTGCAACGCGAATTGTATCCTTGACAGGGATTGCCGGGCAAGCGGCATTATAAAGCACAGCCTGATGAACGCACTCATATATGATATCTTCGGTAACAAAGGGTCTTGCTCCATCATGAATGCAGATGATCTTTGCTTTTTTATTGGCCTCGCTGACTCCGGCAAGAGCGGATTCTGTCCGGGTTGCGCCGCCTACAACAACCTTGCTCAGCTTATCAATTCCTGCGTTCAGGGCAATATTGGCCATTTCCTCAAGCCTGTCCTCACGGGTGACGATAATAATTTCATCAACGGAAGGACTGCTGTTAAGGGCTTGCAGACTGCGTTCAATTACACTTTTACCGCCAATATTCATAAGCAGTTTATCCTGCTGCATTCTGCTGGAATTCCCTGCGGCAACAACAACAGCACTGCAGTAGCTATGGTGCGCTTTTCTTATTGCGTCTGATATTTTGCTCATAATTATAACCTCTTATGAAATAACCGCGCACAGCTCCATCAAGTGAGCTGTGCGCGGGAAAAATCATTCAAGACATCCGATTGCATTATAGAGAAGCGATTCGGCCTCTTCATATGCAACGCCCATGGCAATCACAAGCTCGGATATAAAAATTTGCTTTGCGCTGTGAAGCATTTTTCGCTCTCCCGTGGAAAGGCCGCGCTCATTATCCCTGAAGACGAGGCTCTTGATAACAGCCGCAACTTCAAGGAGATCTCCGCTTTTTATGCGCACCATATTCTCACGATAACGCTTGTTCCAGTTAGTGTTATCGCTGATTTCAATATCGGGAATTGATGCCAAAATCACAGCCGCACGCTCCCCGTCAATAACGGGTCTTATGCCGATTATGGTGCATGTCTCGGTGGGGATCATTACAGTCATGTCTCCCACAGGAATATGCATCATATAATAATTGCGGTTTGTTCCGTTTATGCGGCGGGATTCTATGGCGCTGATTGTACCTGCACCGTGCAGAGGATGGGCAATTTGGTCGCCTATCTTGTACATGGGGAATCTGGCCTCCTTAGCGGAAAATGCGTATATACTTCCAAGAAATATTATACACATATATTGAATTTTTAGCAAGAAGATTTATTCATTTTTTACGAATTTTTCCAAAAATGTAAAAAAAGACCACCGCATTTTCATACGGTGGTCTTATAAATTTAACTAAATGACGAATTACTCAGCGTCTGCTTCGGGAGCAACACCGGTGGTCTCGCCGGTCTCGCTGATTTCAAAAACGAGAGCATCGGGCTCAGCGGTTTCTTCTTCCTCTTCCTTTACGGGAGCGGGAGCGGGCTCGGAAAGAGCGCGGATGGAGAGAGAAACCTTATGCTTCTCTTCGTCGATAGCAGTGATCTTAGCATCAACAACATCACCAACATTGAGAACCTCGCCGGGCTTTGCGATGCGGCGGTTTGCGATCTGGCTGATGTGGATGAGGCCGTCAACGCCGGGAACAACCTCTGCAAATGCGCCGAACTCCATGAGCTTCACGATGGTAACGGAAGCAACAGAGTCAACGGAATAGGTAGCCATGAACTTAGTCCAGGGATTCTCAGCGGGATCCTTGTAGCCGAGGGAGATCTTGCGGTTTTCCTTATCAAAGGAAATTACATAAACTTCGAGCTTATCGCCAACAGCAACAACCTCGGAGGGCTTGGTAATGCGCTTCCAGCTCAGCTCGGAAACATGAACCATACCGTCAACGCCGCCGATGTCTACAAATGCACCGTAGCTGGTCAGGCTCTTAACAGTGCCTTCATACTTCTTGCCAACTTCGATCTCGTCCCAGATCTTGGCAATGCGCTCATGACGCTCCTTGGCAGATACGTCACGGATGGAACCGACAACTCTCTTGCGGCCCTTGTTGACTTCGCGAATTCTCAGACGGACAACCTGCTTAAGAAGCTGCTCCATGTCAGCATCCTTGGGCAGACCGGACTGGGAACCGGGAACGAATACGCGGATACCCTTAACGGTGACAACAACGCCACCCTTGTTGACTTCGGTAACAGTGCCTTCAACGACGGTGCCGTTCTCAGCAGCCTCTTCCAGATCAGACCAGTTCTTGACAGCGTCAAGGCGGCGCTTGGAGAGCATAACGGTACCTTCAACGTCGTTAACGCGGACAACGCAGGCAGCAACTTCGTCACCGATGCTGATAACGTCAGCAGCCTTGGTGCCGGTGCCGTCTTCGAAGTCTTCTACGGGTATGTAGCCGGAATGCTTAATTCCGAGATCTACAGTGACCTCAGTCTGGGTGATAGCAACAACTATACCCTTGACGGTATCTCCATTATATATAGGTTTAATGGATTCCTCCAGAAGCTCAGCGAAACTCTTTTCGGTCTCCACTGCATTGGTCATTTCTTTGATTTCCTCGCACATTTTTTGTTTTACCTCCTTTAATATACAGTCGGGCACTGATGCTCCGGCTGTGACACCTATGGTGTCAAAAGCTACAAGGGAAGGCATGTCCAGCTCTTCCGTATTTTCAATGAAGAACACATTGGGACAGTTTTCCGAACAAATTCTGACAAGGTGGCGACTATTGGCGCTGTGCTTCCCACCAATAACAACCACGGCATCGCAAGCCGCTGAAAGCTGCGCTGCTTCTGCTTGCCGAGTTTGCGTAGCAAAGCATATTGTATCAAACAATTTTACATTTGTACATAACTTTTTTATTAAATTTTCGCAAGAATTATAAACTTTTTTTGTCTGTGTTGTCTGAAAAACAAGGGAAATTGGCTCATCGCGTCGTGATCTGTCTGCTTCGAGCCAGTTTCTAAGTTCCTCACTATCCGCAAAAATTACAGAATCCTTGCAATATGCCGAAATGCCTTTTACCTCGGGATGATTCTTGTCGCCGATGATTATAAGCTTCCGGTCTTCCTCTTCCGCCTTTTCGGCAAGACGCTGCACCTGCTTCACTTTTCCGCAGGTTCCGTCCACCACAATGCAGTTTTTGTCGGTAAGAGCTCTCTGCTCTTCCCTTCCTATGCCGTGTGCACGGATTATTACAACAGAGCCATCGGGAATATCCTCAATATCCTTAAGGGTTTTGAGCCCCAACTTTTCCAGCCTTGACACCTCATCCTTGTTATGAATGAGTTCCCCATAGGATATAGCTTTTCCGTATCTGGAGAGCGTGTCTTCGGCAATGTGAACGCTTCTCTCAACTCCGGCGCAAAATCCCGCGCTTTCAGCCACTATAAGCTTTTTCATGTGCCTGTCTTTTCCTTTATTATGCGGCAGGCGGCCTCAACACTTTCATCAAAGCTGAGATTGGTATTATCAAGCACAAGGGCATCATCCGCTGCCTTCAAAGGTGCTGCAGCGCGGGATGAATCCTGGGCATCTCTATACTCAATATCTCTCAGAACTTCATCAAAGGGAGTTGGAATGCCTTTCTGCTCAAGTTCAAGGAAACGTCTCTGGGCTCTTGCCCGTGCATCTGCGGTAAGGAAAATTTTCACATCCGCATCGGGAAGAACTACGGTTCCTATATCCCGTCCATCCATAATAACAGAGTATTTTTTCGCCATATCCCGCTGCATATCCATAAGGAATGCGCGCACCTCGGGAATTGCGGAAACATCAGAGGCATAAATGGAGCTTAGAGGAGTGCGTATTTCCGCGGAAACATCCTTTCCGCCAAGAAGCATACGCTGTACGCCTTCATCGTCATAGCACATTTCAATTTTAATATCGGGTAAAATTGCGATAATGCCTTCTTTATCCTTGGAATCCACCTTGGCATACTGGGCAGCAAGTCCGACAGTGCGGTAAATGGCGCCTGTATCAACATAGATAAATTTATACTTGGATGCAATTGCACGGGCGAGGGTGCTTTTACCTGCACCTGAAGGTCCGTCAACTGCTATGGATATATTTTTCATATTAATCTCCTCAATCATATACTTTGACCTGCCACGTAGCCTGTTGACCAGGCGATCTGCAGATTAAATCCGCCCGTATAGGCATCAAGGTCAAGAACCTCTCCCGCAAAATAAAGACCGGAAACGATCTTGCTTTCCATTGTTCGAGGGTCAACTTCCTTAACCGATACTCCGCCCGCCGTAACAATGGCCTCACTGACGGGGCGTGTTCCCGATATGCTGACGGGAAAGGCCTTAAAAAGTGAGAGAAGTTTTTTTCTCTGCTCTTTTGTTATTGAGTTCACCCTTGTTTCCGGGTCAATTCCCGAAAGTTTGATTATAACCGGGATCATTGTGCGTCCCGCAAGCTCAGAAAGAGCGTTTGCAAACTCTCTGTTTTTAAATTTCTCAAAGTCTCGGAGAATTCTCGCATCAAGCTTTTTCTCATCGAGAGCGGGCTTCAGGTCTATTTCAAGGCGGTATTTATCATTTTCAAAATCCCGCATATGGGCGCTGGCGGAAAGAACAAGTGGTCCTGTAACTCCGAAATGGGTAAACATCATTTCCCCAAGCTCGGAGTATATCAGTTTATCGGCACTGTTAAACACCTTCAGCGTTACGTTTTTGAGGGAAAAGCCCTGCATCTCGGCGCAGTAGCCGTCATCGCTCTCCAAGGGCACAAGGCTGGGGCGAAGTTCGGTAACTGTATGTCCAAGTTCCTCTGCCATAAGGTGTCCGTCACCCGTTGAACCGGTGAGGGGATAGCTGATTCCACCTGTGCAAATTGCTGCGGCAGAACATGAAATCAGCCCCTTATCTGTCCTCACAGCAGAGACACTTCCATTCTCAGTAAGTATCTCTCGGGCTCTGGTGGAGACTATTTTCACGCCTGCCCGGGACATGCGTTTTTCAAGTGCTCTGGCCACATCATGGGCATTATCGCTGACAGGAAACACTCTGTTTCCTCTTTCGGTCTTCATGGGAACTCCCAAGGACTCGAACATAGCGATTGTATCTGCCGTTGAAAATCTGTTAAGGGCGCTATAGAGGAACTTTGCATTTCCGGGAACATTCTGCATAAAGGGCTTTATGTCGCAGTTATTGGTGACATTACATCTGCCCTTGCCCGTAATTCTAAGTTTGCGTCCGCAAAACTTCTGCCATTCCAGCAGGATAACATCTCTTCCCCGCTCCGCTGCTTCGCAGGCGGCAATCATACCGGCGGGGCCGCCGCCTATTATTACAACATCACAGCTTTGAATGCTCATAGACTTCGTAATCGGCCCAGATTGTTTCAAGGCGCTTAAAGATATTGGAAACATTATCCTTGCTCTTTGTGCCCACAGACACGATAAGAGCATTTATAAGGCTGAGAGGAGCCACAAGGGAGTCAAGGAAAGACACCATATCGCTCTTGGCAAAAAGGAGAATATCAGAAACATCCACAAAGGGAGAAGTCATACCGTCGGTAATTCCGATAACCTTTGCGCCGGTGCTCTTGGCAAACTTCATTGCCTTGACAGTACGGCTGGAGTAGCGGGGATAGCTTATGCCTATAAAGACATCCCCTTCCTTAATGCGGATTATCTGCTCATAAACCTCACTGACGGTAGTATCCTGAATAATATGGACATTTTCAAGGAGGAGATTCAGGTAAAATCCCATAAAGTTGGCAAGACAGGTTGAAGAGCGCATACCGACTATATAAACATGGTTTGCATTGATAATGCTATCCACTGCAGCGGCAAAGGATTCTTTATCGCACTCATCAAGAGTGGTCTGAAGCTTTTCCATATCGGAGCAGAGAACGCTTTCAAGCACGGTCTCCTCGTTCATAAGCTCCTTGGCAACCTCAATGCGCTGAACGCTGGTAAGGCGGGAGCGAATCATCTCCTGAATGGCCTTGCGCATTTCGGGATAACCGTCATAGCCAAGCTCCGAGGCAAAGCGAACGACCGTAGACTCACTGACTCCCACGGTATTACCCAGTTTGCCCGCCGTCATAAAGGCAGCTTTATCATAGTTTTCAAGAATATATTTTGCAATCAGCTTCTGGCCCTTGGAGAAACGCTTTTGCTCGTTTGCCAGAACAGCAAGAATATCTTCCATACTTTCACCTCAAATACGCAACAAAAAAATATACTACGCCACATAAAAGTGACGTAGTATATTTTACATTTCATTTATAAATTTTGCAAGATATTTTGCAAATAAATTGCAATATTTTTTGAATTTAATGGATTTGACCGCCGAAAATGACATTTCTTAACGCTTTCATTTCATTTTCATTTAGCTCGCGCCACTTTCCGAGAGGAAGATCACCCAACAGGAGAGGCCCTTCTGCCACTCTTTTCAGCCTATGCACCCTGAGAGATGCCTTCTCGCACATTTTTCGTACCTGTCTGTTGCGTCCCTCATGGATTGTGACGGATAAAAGAGTTTTTCCATCTTCCATTCCCAAAATCTCAACCTCGGCGGGACGAATTATATAGCCGTCAATATCCATTGCAGAGCGAAGAACAGGCAGAGCCTTTTCAGCATTTCCGCTGACAAGGGTTTCATAGGTCTTTTTTATCTCAAGCTTGGGATGCATAAGGGCATTTGCAAACTCACCGTCATCGGTGAATACCAAAAGCCCCTCGCTGTCCATATCCAGTCTTCCCACCGGATAAACTCTCCTGCCGCAATCGGCAACAAGCCCGGCAACGGTTTTTCTCCCCTTCTCATCGCTGAGAGTTGTGACAAAGCCACGGGGCTTATTGAGCATTATATATGTACGCTTATCTCTTCCCGCGAGAAGTTTTCCCTCCACCGTGATTTCGTCGGTTTCGGGATCGGCACTTTGACCCAAGATAGCAGCAATTCCGTTGACAAGAACCTTGCCCTCCGAAATAAGCTTTTCTGCAGCTCTTCGGGAACAGATTCCGGAAGCGGATATTATTTTTTGAAGCCGTTCTTTCATAAGTATTCTCCGGATTTGAGCTATTTTTTTATGCGCGAAACACTTTCTCCGTAAAAAATATCAATTTTTTTGAAATAACCGTTTTCGCCTCTGATCTCAGCATAACCTGCCTTCTCCCCCGCTCTGACGGGTGCAAAGACAAATCTTGGAAGGTGATAAATCACTTCAGTATCCAAGTTTTTAGAGACAACCGCTCCACCCAGAGAAGAATTAAGTTTTGCATATTCCTTTTCTCCGGAAATAAGTGGAATTTTGTCTTCTTCGTTTATAAGAGGAACATACTTATACTCTCTGAAGCAGTCGTCATACAATTTCATATGATCCTGCCAGTCGTCGGGGGCTGAAACCGTTACACAGATAAGACGCATACCATATCGTTCAACGCATGATACAAGAACTCTTCCCGCCTTTTTTGTATAGCCGGTTTTGCCGCCTATACATCCGTCGCAGGAAGAAAGCAGCTTGTTATGATTATGAAAGGTTTTTCCGTCAACAGTGTATGAGGCGGTGGAAAATATCCGGCAAAAAACCTCGTTTTCCATGGCTGCGGCGGTTATCAGCGCAAGATCCCCGGCTGAGGAATAGTGATCCTCAGCATCAAGACCGTGGGCATTAACAAAATGGGTATTTTTAAGGTCTAGAGAGCGGCATTTTTCGTTCATAAGGGCTGCAAAGCTCTCCATACTCCCGGCCACATGCTCTGCCAGCGCTGCAGCAGCGTCGTTTCCCGATGCGAGCATCAGCCCATAGAGCAAGTCCTCAACTGTGTATTCTCCGTCGGTTCGAAGATACATGCTGCTGCCTTCAACTGCAGTATGCTCACTTTTTACCTCAACTCTTTCATCAAGAGTGCAGTTTTCGAGAACCACAAGCGCGGTCATAATCTTTGTTGTGCTGGCAATCAGCATCTGCTCATCCGCTGATTTTTCATACAAAACCGTTTTGCTCATCGGTTCGTAGACAATGGCTGATTTTGCGCTTATCTCTTCGGTGGAATATACTTCAATACTACCGAAGGATAGGGCGCATACAGCAAAAATAATTGCAAAAATCGTTTTTTTCATAATAAGCACCACCCTTTTGGGTAGTGCTTATTATTGCTTCTTATTCAAAAATTATTCCTGAACTTCCTTGGAATTCTTCTTGTCAACATACTTGGCAATGATGGAATCCACCATATCGATAAACTCGGGAGCCTTTTCTATAGCTCTGTCAATGGTGGTGGAGGCAGGGGGAGTTACATTTATCATACGTACTCCGCCATCCTTGATGATGAGGAAGCCGATGGGGTCAATCTTGATACCTGCGCCGTTGCCGCCGCCGAAGCCGTTCTTTTCCTTCACGGTGAAATCGCTGCCGCCGGAAGCAAAGCCGTAGCTGACTTTGGATACAGGAATGATGGTAATTCCGTCGGGAGTGGTGATGGGAGAGCCAACGATAGTATCAACATCCACCATCTCGCGCATTTTGTTCATGGTGACATCCATAAGAGAACCGATATTGTTGTTTTCCATTTTTAAATTCCTTTCTCAGCAGAATTTTCTGTTATTTTTTCCTTGGATTTTTCAGCCTTGGCATCCGCCTTGTTGCGACGCATTATGGGCAGATACCAGCGTATAGCGGCATAAAGAGCGCAAAGCGCAACTATAATTATCTCGCCTATTCTGATTGTTGCGCACACGCGGGCATCAATTTGAATTTTATCAGATTCAAAATCAATTTTGGAGTCATAATCCTCGTCCTTGATATTGAAGGCTTTATGAAGCAAAGGAAGCAGTGCACCCACGGCGGCATTGAAATAGCCAAAGCCCATGACGGTGTCGTATGGGTCACTGCTGCCGAATACAAAATGGAGCTTCAGATGGTCAATGCTGATTTTCCTCCAGAAGTTTCCGAGAGTTTTAAGCCCGATTTTAACAATTCCAAGCAAATCGTGCAAAGTGAATTTCTTCTTGCCGGACTTCTTTTTCTCAGCCTCGACTTCAGCAGGCGCATTCTTTTTCTTCTTTTCCTTTTTAGGCTTCTTTTCTACGCCCTCCGGCTTTTCGGGGGCAGGAAGCAGTTTTTTACTAAAGGGGCCGATCTTGATCGCCAGAGAGAAAACCCCGTCAGCATAGGCCGCGTCCGCACCGACGCGCAGAAGCAGGATAAGGATCAATATTACTATTATTATCCCAAGGGCAATCAATTTACCACCCCTTTCAAAAAGCGAGAACTATTACTGGTCGAAGCTCATCTGTCCTTCCAGTTCACCGGATCTGAGGGCATCGATCTTGTTCTGAAGTTCAATAATTCCCTCATTGCTTGCTATATCGGGAAGAGCAGGAAGCTCGTCCACACTGCTAATACCCATGGTACGCAGGAAGACCTCTCCAGTTTTATAGATGGTGGGTCTGCCGGGAACATCCAGCTTTCCGCAAGGCTCAATAAGTCCCTTTTCAACAAGAACACTCAGGGTATAGCTGCTGTCCACACCGCGAACCTGATCCACATAGGCGCGGGTAACGGGCTGAAAATAGGCAACAATAGCCAGAACCTCCAGAGAGGAGGGAGAAAGCTTGGGAGATTTTCTTGTCTCAAGAGCCATTGTAACAAGCTGAGAATACTCCTTTGCAGAGCAAAGCTGCAGAGAAGTATCGAGCTTTAAAAGGCGTATTCCGCGAAAGGCATTTTCATACTCGGCAGCAAGTGCGTCCGCAGCCGCATAGACCTGGGCTTCTTCCACGTCAAGCACCTTTGCTATGCGGGAAACCGGCACACTTTCTCCCGAGGCAAACAATATTGCCTCAATGGCGGAGTATATTTCATTGATTTCCATATTTAACGATTCCTATTCACTTATCATTTTAAGAATATCTTCCGTGTCTCCGCCAACGAACTCAAGAAGGATATCATCCTCTCCCCTGCTCATTTTAAGGTGGCCGAGGGAGCAAAGCTCAAGAACGGACACAAATGTTGCAACAATTTCGCTGCGGCTGTGGCTTTCCGCATAAAGAAGGGTGAGAGATGTTTTTCCCCGGCTTTTAAGCCGCTCTATTATCTCTCTGCTCTTTTCCCGCACATTATAAACGATGCGCTTGGGAACTATCCTTCTGCGTATGGGATTTTCTCCTCCGGCGTCGGCATCGGTTTTGCCACGTCCCAAAACGCCGTTCATAGCCTTCAAAAGCTCCCATGGCTCATGGCTATAGCGGTATTCCTTCAGCGTTCCAAGCACTTCCGGTGCTTTTACATGGATAAGAGAGCCCTGCTCCGATGCACTGAGAAGATAGGGAGTTATCTCCTTAATACTGTTATAGACATCCTTGGCACGAAGCTGCTCAAGGCTGGCCATAAGAACTTCAAGCTCGCTGACCTCCTCCTCGCCGCCGGAGAGAAGCATTTTTGTCTTGATATACAGAAGATGAGAGGCCATCTGCACAAATTCACTGGCCACCTCAAGGTCCATAGCCTTCATTTCGTCCAGATAGGCAAGATACTGCTCAAGTATGAGAGAAATCTGAATATCGCGAATCTCTATTTTATTTTTGGAAAGGAGCATCAGTATAAGATTGAGAGGACCTTCAAAATCGGCCATCTCCTCTTTTGTCTGAATAACTCCCTCAAGATGATATGTGGGTTCCATTTATTTAGTCCTGTTAAAAGATTTTTTGAGCAAGGGTAAAAGTCATTTCCGCAAGGAAAAAGAACTTATCATAAATCCAGCCCGTAGCTGCGGAAAGAGGATTATCAAGAATGTTGGTGATCATAAGCACTATAAGAACTATAATTCCGTAGCGCTCATAGCGCATCAGCTTATAGTATTGCTGGGGTTTCAGAAAGGAAAAAAGCACCTTGCTTCCGTCCAGCGGAGATATGGGCAGAATATTAAACACGGCAAGAGCCAAACTAAGATAAGCGGTTACCTCCACCGTTTGCAAAACAATAAATGCCCACTGCTTTCCCAGCAGTGTCAAGGGAGCAAATATAAATCCGTAGATAAGTAAAAGCAGCGCGCA
Organism: Oscillospiraceae bacterium; assembly: GCA_045595025.1. Taxonomy (GTDB): domain Bacteria; phylum Bacillota; class Clostridia; order Oscillospirales; family Oscillospiraceae; genus SIG459. The sequence continues at coordinate 57,509 of JAZNZR010000075.1, forward strand.
AAGCAGCACATTGCAGGCAGGCCCCGCTGCGGCGCACACAGCCATTCCAAGCTTCGGATTTTTGAATTTTCCCATATTCACAGGTACGGGTTTTGCCCACCCGAAGTGAAAAACTATCATCATTATGAGACCCATAATGTCAATGTGCTTTATGGGATTAAGGGTGAGTCTTCCTGCTTCCTTTGCCGTGTCATCACCAAGTTTATACGCAACGAAACCGTGAGCGAGCTCATGGAGAGTTATGCATACAAGGGCGGGTATAACGGAAACAAGCATATCCGTTAAAATGGTCCAGTCCAAGCCATTCCAGAATGTTTGAAATCCGTTCACAGTTAACCTCCACAGGGCATACTGCCCCTTTATATTCTCCGATATTATAACAAATAGTTTTATCAAAAGCAATAGTGCCTGCATTAAGAGACAAACAAATTCAATGTTCTTGCCCGAATGCAAACTTGGTGTTAAAATAAAGCATCCCCGAAAGGAAGGAACAGAAAATGGACAAAATTCTTTTTATAAATGCCTGTGTGCGCCCTCAGTCAAGAACATATGAGCTTGCTAAATATGCACTCGGTCATATGGAGGGCCGCGTTGAGGAGCTGCGCCTTATTGATGAGGAGCTTCCCCCTTACACAAATGAAATGCTCCTTATGCGTGACCAACTTATGGCGGAAGGCAGTATTAACCATCCCCTTCTTCGCTATGCCCGCCAATTCGCTGAGGCGGATACAATCCTTATTGCAGCACCTTACTGGGATCTGCTCTTTCCCGCCACCCTGAGATTGTATTTTGAGCATATCACCGTTACGGGGCTCACCTTCCGCTATACTCCTCAGGGCTTCCCTGAAAGCCTCTGCAAAGCAAAAAGGATGATTTATATTACAACTGCCGGAGGGCCGGTTTTCGCAAATTTCGGCTACGATTACTGCAAAACCATGGCCGAGGCCTATTTCGGCATTAAAGACTGCAAATGCTTTATGGCCGAAAACCTTGATATTGACGGAGCGGATGTGGCTGCAATTCTTGATGCAGCGAAAAAAGAAATTGACATCAAAATAAAATAAGAAAAAAGGCTGTCAATGACAGCCTTTTTTCTTATTCCAGCTCAACCTGCTTTGCAACAAGGTTTTCGCTGCGGTAAAGCTTGCGAAGCTTGGGCTTTTCAATTTTTCCGGTGGGATTGCGGGGAACCTCGGCAAAGATAATCTTTCTGGGGCGTTTATATCTGGGAAGAGCCATGCAGAAGCTGTTTACTTCTGCTTCGCTCAGGCTCTCGCCTTCCTTAACTTCAATTATTGCCGCAGCTATCTCACCGAGGCGCTTATCGGGAAGACCGATTACGGCAACATCCTTTATTCGGACATGACCGCGAAGGAAATCTTCAATCTGAACGGGATAGATATTTTCGCCGCCGGAGATTATAACATCCTTCTTTCGGTCAACGAGATAGATAAAACCATCCTTATCCATCTGCGCCATATCACCGGTATAAAGCCAGCCATTATCAAGAACGGCGTTTGTTGCCTTTTCGTCCTTATAATATCTGAGCATAACTCCGGGACCCTTAACGGCAAGCTCACCAACCTCGCCTTTTTCAACCTCACGGCGCTCCTCATCCACTATCTTAACTTCCCAGCCATACCCGGGAATGCCTATTGCGCCCACACGGTCAATATTCTCAACACCCAGATGGACGCAGCCGGGTCCAATGGACTCGGAAAGACCGTAGTTTGTATCATACTGGTGGTTGGGGAACTTTTCCATCCAGCGCTTTATAAGACTGGGAGGAACGGGCTGAGCGCCTATATGCATAAGTCTCCACTGGCTCAGCTCATACTGACCAAGCTCAACATCTCCCCTGTCTATTGCATCTAGAATATCCTGAGCCCAGGGAACAAGCAGCCAGACAATGGTGCAGCGCTCCTCGCTTACAGTGCGCAGTATCCATTCCGGGCTTACGCCGCGCAGAATTACACCGCGGCTTCCCGAAATAAGGCTTCCGAACCAATGCATTTTTGCGCCCGTATGGTAAAGAGGAGGAATGCAGAGGAAAACATCCTCCCTTGTCTGTCCGTGGTGTGCCTGTTCAGCCTTACAGGCATGCATCAGACTTTCGTGATTATGTATTATCGCCTTGGGAAAACCGGTTGTTCCTGAGGAGAAATAAATTGCGGCTTCGTCGCTGTCTTCTATGAAAATACTGGGGGAGCTTGTTGAACAGTACTCAATAAGAGTGTCATAGCTATCCGCAAAGGAGGGGCAATCTTCACCCACATAGAAGCAGTTTTTTACCCTTGGCACTCTGTGAAGCATCTCCTCAACACGGCCGGTAAATTCAGGTCCGAAAACAAGGGCATCAACATCCGCAAGGTCAAGGCAGTAGCGGATTTCTTCGGCAGTATAGCGGTAGTTGAGGGGAACCACAAGGGCGCCGGTTTTCAGAACGCCGAAATAAATGGGCAGCCACTCAAGGCAGTTCATAAGAAGAATGGCAACCTTATCCCCCTTCTTTATTCCGCGGGTAAGGAGCAGGTTTGCGAAACGGCTTGCCTTTTTCTCAAAATCTCCCCAGCTCATTTCTTTGCGGAAAGCTCCTCCGCGGCTGGATTCGATAAGGGAATATTCTCTCCATGTAACTCTCGGAGCATTTACAGCGGGATTTATCTCAACAAGGGCTACCTCGTTTTTGAAGTAGGTTGCATTTCTTGAAAGCAGCTCGGTAATAGGCATTTTAATTCTCTCCCAGACATATTAAAATCACGGCAGCGAAAAGCCGCCGTGATATATCACAAAATAGCTTTTGGACACGGGTAAATAATGTCACACTTTAAATCGAATGTCAATATGATTTGGGAATTTAAATCATTAAATTTTTCATATTTTCGTATTCTTCCTCGGTATTGACGTTCATAAGGATTTTTTCCAGATCAAACTCCGCTATTTCTTCGCTTTCCACATAGCGTACATTCACTTTTTCCAGAAGATCCCGTATGGATTTCTTCCCCTGAGCAAGGCATTCATCGGCCTTTTCACCGCATACCCGTCGGTAAATCGCAAAAAGCGGCTCGAAGCCCTTTTTTCCGCGGCGCATAATGCATGCATCGGCATTCCCCATAAGCTCCGCAAGCCGCAACGCAAGCGCAGGGTCGCCAAAGGGGAGGTCTGTTCCGGTTACGAAAATTACATCATCCTCATGCTCGGCAAAAGCGGAAACAAGACCGTTCAAAGGTCCCATATCTGGGTAACGGTCAACTATTTCAGCGGCTCCCTCAAAGGGAAAGCGCGACTTTTTGTTGACGGAGACCGCAACTTCCCCAAGGGTGGATGAATATTTATCTATGAGATACTGCAGCATCGTTTTATCTCCCACGCTCAGCATCGCTTTGTCCCTTCCCATACGGCGGGAACCGCCGCCGGTGAGAATTACTGTAAGCATAGTTTTTCCCCAATCTATAGCTTTTTTCGTCATTATACACTATGCAGGATTATTTTGCAATTTAGCTTATTTCGTGATAATATCAAATTAGCCTGACAGATAAAATCCGAACACGCTCCGCGAGGCGGATTTTAGCGCCAGACTTCATTTCATTC
>JAZNZR010000076.1:0-12220 GCA_045595025.1 Oscillospiraceae bacterium
TGGATTCCGTTTGTTAACCTGTTTGATTATCCCGAAATGAGAGACATTCTGATAAATGTAATCGGAAATACGGCAATGTTTATCCCATTGGGAATTGTTTGGCCCAGTGTATACAAGGGGTTGGATACACACGGGAAAGTCATTTCCGCAGGTATTGGTGCTTCTTTATGCATTGAGATCTTGCAGCTTGCCTTTTATGATAGGGTATCCGATGTTGATGATTTATTATTAAATTCGTTAGGTTTCAACATTGGGTATTTGCTGTATCTTCTTGCGAAGCAGGTAAGTAAAAGAGTGCGAAGAATTAAGTAAATTCCAATTTATTGAACAGTTTTCTTAATGTTACAAATAATGATACAACGCTACATAGCAAGACCCTTCCGGTTGAATATGGAAGGGTCTTGCTATGTTGTTCACCAAATCTTAACAAGTGCAAAATTGACAAAGGAATTTTGCAGGCGTAAAATACACAGTTGAACAATAAACTATGAATGCGTCGGAAGGGAGAGATAATCTTGCGCAAAAGTTCCGTAAGCCTTACGGAAGGACCGATTTTTAAAGGGCTTTTGTTTTTCTCCGTGCCGCTTCTTCTTTCAAACCTTTTTCAGCAGCTTTATAATTCCGTGGACTCCGCGGTGGTTGGAAGCTATGCCGGAGATGCCGCTCTTGCAGCGGTTGGAAGCACTGCGGCGCTTATCAATCTGATTATAGGTTTCTTTCTTGGCATATCTACCGGTACCAATATACTTTATGCTATGCACTATGGTGCCGGAGACAGGCAGGGTCTAAAGAAGCTTATCAGCAGCGCCATGCTGCTCAGCATCATCTGTGGCGCAGTCCTTTCTGTTGCCGGTGCTTTTGGGGCTGAAACTATGCTCCGTTGGATGGGAACTCCCGAGGATGTTCTCCCTCTATCCACAAGCTATCTGCAGATTTTCATGGCCGGAACAGTGGTCAATCTTGTCTATAATGTGGGCGCCGGTATGATAAGGGCAGAGGGCGACTCTGTGCGGCCGCTGGTATACCTTGTCATTGGCGGAGTAACCAATCTTATTCTGGATCTTGTCCTTGTTGCCTGGTTGGGAATGGGCGCTGCCGGAGCGGCTATTGCTACAGTTGCGGCTCAGCTGGTAAGCGCGGTGCTGGTAGTTATCAGACTGACCAAGCTACCCGAGGATTACCGCCTGCGCCCCTTGAAAATGCGGATGAACGGTCTGACAGTTTGGGATATCACCCGAATTTCCGTTCCCTGCGGACTTCAGGGAAGTATGTTTGCAATTTCCAATCTGCTTGTCCAGTCCAAAATCAACTCTTTCGGCTCCATTGCAATGGCGGGCGTTGCCGCCTACAGCAAGATTGACGGTTTCATCTATATGCCCCTTATGGCGCTGAGCCTTGCGGTAAGTACATATGTTGGACAAAATATTGGCGCCGGCAAGCTGGAGAGGGTGCAGAAAGGAATTAAAACCTGCCTCCTTATGAGTCTTGTAACGGCTGTTGTGCTGGGCAGCGCTGTGATGCTGCTGGGGGAGAGCGTGGTGGGAATATTCACAAAAACCCCGGAGGCACAGGCCTACGCAATGACTCAGATGCGCTTCCTTGCCCCCTTTGTCTGGATATTTATTTTCTCGGATATCTTGGGCGGCGCCATTCGCGGCGCGGGAAGTACCACCGCTGTTACGGTAATAAGCGCCTTGAGCATCTGCGTTTTCCGTATACTTTGGCTTACTTTGCTCCTGCCGGTATATAACGACATACGGGTTCTCTTCCTGTGCTACCCCATAAGCTGGACAATAAGCTCGGTGGCAACGGTTGTTTACTATTTCAAGGGCTCGGTAATAAAGAAGACCTTCAGAAAAGTCAATACATAAGAAAAAAGCTCTGCCCAATGGCAGAGCTTTTTTGTTTTAAAATTCGGAAACGAGTGTTTTGCGTTTTTTCCATGTTCCCATTGCGTAGTAAATTCCTCCAACGAAAAGGAAGACGTAGCCTGCGATTGCGCTGCCCAGCCAGAAGCCGCTTATGCCCATTCCGAGGCTGACACCGAAGAGGAGGCTGAGGCCTATTCTGGCAATGATGCCGTCAGCAATTCCGGTAACAAGGGCAAGTTTGGAGTTGCCGATGCCGGTGATGAAGCTGATGGCGGGGGCGCGGGAGGCAAAGCCGAAGAAGTTCAGCACGCCGATGGGGGCGTAAAGATGGCTGAGAGCCAGAACCTCGGGATTCTTGTCAAATATACCGAAGACCTGCTCGGGGAAGAGGATAAGCAGCAGGGACATAATTCCACAGTAGGCAGCACCGATGATAATGATGTAAACAATGGTGGTGCTGACCCTTTTGTGTTTTCCCGCAGCAAAATTCTGGGCGATTATTGAAGAGCCTGCGGTGCTCAGCGCCTGAGTGCATATGGTGGCCAGCATGGTCACCTTGTTTCCCACTGCGGTTGCAGCTGCGGCCACAACGCCCATTGCGTTTATGTAAGAATTAACATAGAGCATGGAGACGGATACAGAGGCGTTTTGAAGGGTAAGAGGGAGACCGAGAGAAACCATAGACTTGAAAATAGCCTTGTCTATTGCGAAACTGCGGAGCTTGAAATCGAAGCCGAAAGCCTCTTTGTGCCTGTAGAGGAAGACCATGCTTACGATAAATGCGATAGTCTGAGAGAGGGAGGTTGCCAGTGCGGCGCCGAAGCAGCCCATTTCAAGGGGCACAACGAAGATGATATCCAGAACAACGTTCAATGAAGCGGAGAGTGCAATAAACATCATGGGGTGCTTGCTGTCACCCATGCCGCGCAAAATAGCGCTTACGGTGTTATAACCGAAAACGGGGATCATTCCTGCAAAGAGAACGAGAGAATATTCGCGGGCATAGTCAAATGCCTCTTCGGGAACGTTGACAAGCCGGAGAAAACCGTCGCAGGAGACAAATGAGACGGTTGTAAGAATAACGCCGAGAATAAGCTGCAGCGTAAAAAGTGTGCCTATGGTGCGTGTGATACCCTTTCTGTTGCCAACACCTGCGTTCTGGGCAATGATTATCTGACCTGCGGCAGAGAAGCCCATGCAGAGGAAAAGATAAAACATGGCAATCTCGCCGCCGGCGCTGGCAGCCGCCAGTCCGGAAGAGCCGATGAAACGGCCGACAATGGCCATGTCTGCAAGGTTATAAGCCTGCTGAAGCAGGTTGGAGACAACAAAGGGGAGAGAAAACATCACAAGCTGACGGAAGGGACGACCGGTGGTGAGGTCGTTCACCATGCTTGCTTTACTCAAAAAATTCACTCCTTCAGAAAACTTATATTATATAAATTATAGCCCCGAAAAAGGTGCAATACAAGTGATAAATTATCCAATAATCATACGCATAATGGACAAAAAATGCACTCCGCAGCCAAGTTTGAAAGGCCGGGAGTGCATTTTTCAAAATATTCCGGTAAGGAAAATTTCAATGCCTATGAGTATGAGGATAACGCCGCCGAGGCAGGAGGCCTTTCCCGCAAGACGGGTGCCGAAGCGCTTGCCTATGGCGAGACCTGCCATGCAGATGCCGAAGGTGACAATGCCGATTATCAGACAGCAGATCAAAGCGGAAAGGGTGTTATATTCCGCGATGGTGAAGCCCACGCTGAGAGCGTCGATGCTGGTGGCAATGCCCTGAAGCATCAATGCCCCGAGAGTAACTGCGCAGCAATCCGCCTCCGCGCATTTGTTTTTTATACCCTCACGGAGCATATTGCCGCCGATAAAGAGCAGGAGAATGAGAGCGATCCAGGGGATGAAGCGCTCAAGAATTGAAAACGCCTGTATCATTGTGTGGACGCAGAGCCAGCCGATAAGAGGCATAAAAAACTGGAAGATGGAAAATGTGCCTGCAATGAGCATCATTCTGCTCTTTTTCATACAGCTTTCGTTGAGTCCGTTGGCAAGGGAAACGGAAAAAGCGTCCATGGCAAGACCTATTCCAAGGCCTATACTTGTGATAAAAAATGTAAAATTCATCAAAAACTCCGGATTAAAGGATACTTACGCTGTAACCGAGTATTTTTGTCTCATCGGGAGCGAGACGGACGGCGTGGGGCTTTGCGGAAAATTCCCCGCCGCCCTCGGCAAGAACGCCGCAGCCCTGCCAGGGCTCAAGACAAATGAAGGGGGCGTGCTTCTTGGGGGCTGTCCAGAAGGCAATCATGGGGAAGTCGGAAAAGTCCATATGTACGCCCTGACCCTTGGGCCCCTGAAGCTTAACGCCTTTGGAGTTAAGCCCGTCAAAAATAAGGGTGTCCACGCGGTCGTGGAGAGTGTGGTCAAGAGGGATGTAGCGACCCTCTTTAATAACAGGCATGGTGTTGTTGAAATCAAGAAGGGCGTTGGGGAGGGGGATAATGGCGTCTTTCTCCTCGATCTCGTCGAAGATAAGCTTCCAGTCGGAAAAGTTCTCGCTTTCATCAAGAGGACAGTTGAAGGCGGTGTGACCGCCGACGCAGTAATACATATCCTCATCGCCGCAATTTCTTACAATATAGTCGGTGCGGAAGCCCTTTTCCAAAAGATGATGAGCGATGCGCAGGGAAAACTTATAGGGATAAAGGGCGAGAGTTTCCTCGCTTTCCCGAAGCTCAAAGCAGATAGCGGAGTCGGTTTTTTCAACAAGGGTGAACTCCGCGCGGCGGGCAAAACCGTGCTTGGGCATGGGGTATGCTTTTCCCGAATACAAAATGCCTTCAGGCTTAACTCTTGCAATAACGGGGAAAAGGTTGGGGTTTCTGCCTGTCCATCCGCTGGGGTGACCCTGCCATATGTATTCTCTTTCACCGTCGGTGAAGGAAATAAGTTCAGCTCCAATGCTGCTTACCGTAGCGCTTATATTGCCAAGTCTGAGAGTGTATTCCATAGCTCAACCTCCTGTGTTTTCACAATATATTATTTTAGCATCAGGAGGAGAAAAAGGGAACTATAATTTTGGAGCGGGACTATAATTTTTGTCCTGAGCGGTTCTTATAGAAGCTATTGACAATGCCGGGAAACTATGATACTGTGAACTCACAATTTATCGGCTTATTTTGCAAATGATTGGAGTACCCCAAGGGGTAACTCTGTCCATTTGCGGGATAGGCTTTTTTTGATGCCTTCCTGTAAAAATTATTATAGGAGGAATAGATATGGCTTACTACTCAGACCCTACCGCTGCCAGAGCGCTTGGCTGCATTAACCGCGAGTTTGAAAGATTGGAGAAAAAGGCAAAACGCCTGTATGAACTGCGGCGGGAAGGAAAAATATCGGAAAGTTCCCTCGAAAAGGCTCAGAGCCAGTTCACGGGAATTTACCGCCATGTGCTCACCAACGTGATTAAAGAGGCCGAGGAGAAAGAAAAAAGGGAAGATGAAAAATCCCCAACCGCACAGGCGGTTGGGGATTTTTGCGGATATTAATCATATGATGTGAACTCGTTAGCCAATCTCGCTGCAAAAATAGTGTACAAACGGGAGGGGGAATAGTTGTGCATAGTGCACGTATTCCAAGGATACTTTTTAAAAAAGTGGCTGTGTAAGCCTTTTATAGTCTTTAATTATAAATAATTTCATATATAATAAAATTACCAGAAAATATGAAAAGCGTGAGTTTTTTAGATCAATATCAAAAGGAGAAATAATTATGGGCCTTATTAAAGCAGCAATCGGCGCATTCGGCGGAACAATGGCGGATCAGTGGAAGGAGTTTTTCTACTGTGATGCAATGGACAAGAACGTACTGGTCACCAAGGGCGCAAAGCGTGTCTCCGGACGCAGCTCCAATACAAAGGGAAGTGACAACGTTATAAGCAACGGTTCCGGTATTGCCGTGGCCGACGGACAGTGCATGATCATAGTTGAGCAGGGCAAGGTCGTGGAGTTTTGCGCGGAGCCCGGTCAGTTTACTTATGATTCTTCTTCCGAGCCCTCTATATTTGCCGGCTCTTTCGGCAAATCCATCGTAGACACTTTCAAAACTATGGGCAAGCGTTTCACCTATGGAGGAGACACGGGTAAGGATCAGAGAGTTTATTATTTTAACACCAAGGAGCTTCTTGATAATAAATTCGGCACTCCTACCCCCATTCCCTTCAGGGTCGTGGACAGCAAAATAGGCTTGGACATTGATGTTTCCATACGCTGCAACGGTGTTTATTCCTACAAGATTACCGACCCCATCCTTTTCTACACCAATGTCTGCGGCAATATTACCGGCGAATATAGACGGGAGGAACTGGACGGTCAGCTCAAGACTGAGTTTATAAGCGCTCTGCAGCCCGCCTTTGGCAGGCTTTCCCAGCTGGAACTACGTCCCAACCAGATTGTTACTCACACAACTGAACTGGAAAATGCGATGAACGCGGTTCTTTCCACCAAGTGGGCTTCCCTCCGCGGTCTCAGCGTTGTGAGTGTGGCTCTAGGCTCTGTAAGTCTCCCCGATGAAGATGCGGAGATGATCAAGCAGGCTCAGCGCGTTGCAATTATGCGTGATCCTACAATGGCCGCAGCAACTCTTGTCGGCGCTCAGGCAGACGCAATGAAGGCCGCTGCAGCAAACCAGTCCGGTGCCATGACCGGTTTTATGGGAATGGGAATGGCAATGAATGCCGCCGGCGGAATGAATGCCCAGAATCTTTTCGCTATGGGTCAGCAGCAGGCAGCAGCTCCCGTGGCAGCCCCGGCAGCAGAGGGCTGGCAGTGCTCCTGCGGCGCAACGGCTACCGGCAAATTCTGCCCCGAGTGCGGTGCAAAAAAACCCGATGTAAACGCTTGGAAATGCACATGCGGAGCCACCGCGACCGGCAAATTTTGCCCCGAATGTGGCAGTCCCAAGCTTGCCGATGACGGAAGCTGGACCTGCTCCTGCGGAGCAAGAAACAAGGGTAAGTTCTGCCCCGAATGCGGCGGCAAAAAGCCTGCCGGCGTCCCCCAGTACAGATGCGATAAATGCGGTTGGCAGCCTGCCGACCCCAGAAAGGCTCCCAGATTCTGTCCCGAGTGCGGCGATATTTTCGATAACGGAGATATAATCTGATTTCTGGAAGGGAGTGAAGTTCAGTGGCTGTACTTCAAGAGTACAAATGCCCCTGCTGCGATGGTGCCATAGCCTTTGATGCCGACGCTCAAAAGCTCAGGTGTCCGTTTTGCGATACTGAGTTTGATGTGGAGGTGCTGGATACATACACTGGCGAAGTTGAAGGCAAAGACCGGGATGAGATGAAGTGGGATAGCTCCGAAAGTGAGAGCTGGTATGAAGAGGACGGAATGCGCGGATACGTCTGCTCCTCCTGCGGCGGTGAAATAATCTGCGATGCAACAACTGCGGCTACTGCCTGTCCTTATTGCGGAAGCCCCGTGGTAATGACGGATAACCTCAGCGGTGTTCTCAAGCCTGACTGCATTATCCCGTTCAAAATCGATAAAGATGCCGCTGTAGAGGCGCTCAAAAAGCATTATCAGGGCAAAAGACTTCTTCCCAAAGCGTTCAAATCAGAGAACCATCTGAAGGAAGTTAAGGGAGTTTATGTGCCGGTTTGGCTTTTCGATGCAACAGCCGAAGGAGCGGTCAGCTATGATGCAGCACGAAGCAGAGCATGGAGCGACAGTCGTTATTACTATACCGAGACAAGCCATTATCTTGTGAGCCGCGAGGGAAGCCTTGAATTTGAGCGCATACCTGTGGACGGTTCGTCGAAAATGGATAATGCTCTTATGGAATCCATTGAACCTTTCGATCATAGCGAAGCGGTGGAATTCAACAGTGCATATCTTGCGGGGTATCTTGCAGATAAATATGATGTTGATGCTGAAATCAGCATTGAAAGAGCAAATGAGCGAATCAAAAGCAGCCTTGAGCAAGCCTTTATGGAAACAGTCAATAACTATAGCAGCGTCAGTTTGAAGGGCTCTAGAGCAACACTCCCCAAAAGCAAGGTGCGCTACGCTCTTTACCCGGTGTGGATTCTTTCTACAAAATGGAAGAACCAAAACTACATATTTGCCGTGAACGGACAAAACGGGAAAATGGCGGGAGACCTGCCTGCAGATAAAACCCTCTTAAACAGGTGGCGTGCCGGAATTGCACTGGCGGCAGCTGCAGCAACCTTTGCCGTCAGCTACCTTGTATGGCTTATTTAATTTTCAAAGAAAGATAAATGAAATGTAGTTAAAGGGAGGAAATATAATGGGACTTTTTGGAAAACTTTTTGACAAGAAGGTGTGCGATCTCTGCGGCGGAGAAATTGGACTTTTGGGTAATCGTAAGCTTGATGACGGAAATATGTGCAAAAACTGCGCAAAAAAACTTTCCCCCTGGTTCAGCGACCGCAGAAACAGCACTGTTGAGGAAATCCGCGCCCAGCTGGAGTACAGAGAGGCAAACAAGGAAGCCGTGGCCAATTTCTGCACCACCAGAACCTTGGGCGAGAGTACCAAGCTTTTGCTTGATGAAGATGCCGGCAAGTTTATGGTTACCGATCAGCGGGATCTGGCGGAAGCCAACCCCGATGTCCTTGCCTATACCGATGTGACGGGCTGCATACTTGATATCGAGGAAGACAAGACCGAGATTATGCGCGAGGATAAGGACGGAAATGAGATAAGCTATAATCCTCCCCGCTATTGCTATGAATATGATTTCTACATAACAATCAATGTCCGCAATCCCTATTTTGACGAGATCCGTTTCCAGCTGAATGACGCCACCGTGGAGATTGAGCATACTGCTCTTGCCCGTATGCCCGCAGCCTTCAACCCCGAGCGCAGTGTTGAATACCGCCGCTATAAGGAAATGGGCGAGGAAATCAAGGAATCTCTGCTGCAGATAAGACAGCAGGTGAGAGAAGAAGTTGCGGCTGCAGCTCAGCCCAAACAGCCGGTTACATGCCCCGGCTGCGGAGCTACCACAGTTCCGGATGGCTCCGGCTGCTGCGAATATTGCGGAAGCTATCTGGGCAACTGAGAAAACTCTTCAAGGAGGAGGAAATTCCATGAAGAAATTTATATCTATTTTACTGGTATTGATATTTTTATTGACCATACTTGCGGGCTGCGGCGGAGATTCTGCCCCCACGCCTGACAGCAGACCGTCTAAATCTGACAACCCAGCTCCCGCACCGGCAATCAAGGAGCCGGAAATAACAGAGGGCTTTTGGGTCGTTGAAAGTCTTGTAATGGATGGCGCTGAGTTTTCCGGACAGGATCTCACAGATATCTTTGGCGCCCCTGAAGATGTTCTTGCCCTGGAATTTAAGGAAGACGGCAGCTTAGTCGGTATAATCTTTCAGGATTTTCTAAAGGGAAGCTTTGTAAAAACCGAGAGCAGCTATGAGGTCGCTATGGCAGATGAAAAGGCAAAAGCCTCTTTTGTTGACGGAAAGCTGGTGATAGAGCTCGAGGATGGCTCTTTCACCCTTAAATCTCAGGAAAACACCCCCGCTTCCTTCGCCTCAAATCCCTGGTTTACCTATGAACCGAATTTTGACAGCGAGCAGACCATGGCGATGAGCAACTTTATGGGCGGCGGCTTCTATCATGTTGAAAACGGTGTGATTTACGGACTTTCCCACACTAAGTCCAATAACGGCGGTCTTGCCGCCATTTCCTTCCATATGAAGGGCGACTTCCCTGAAATTGATGAAATCGTAATTCTCGACGGTGACGGCTGCGCAAGAAATATCACCAAATATGAAGATTATCTCTATTATACTATGGATTATGAGAGTATACGCAGAATAAAGCCCGACGGAAGCAACATGGAAATCATCTATGAAGGCCCATGCGATAATCTCCAGATACACGAAGGACGCATATATTTCTCCGATGCGGACTACCGTTTCCTTTCCTGCAATCTGGACGGCGGGAACATTGAAACCCTTATTGACAGAGAGATTTATTATCCCTATTTCATCGGAACAGACTGGATGGTATTTCAGGATGACGCCGACGATGAATCTCTCCACCTTTATAATACTACCCATGGTACCGACTTTAACATTACTTATTTCCCCAGCTATAATCCCGTAATGGATGGAAAGTATCTCTACTTCGTTGCCGGAGATGACGGAAGCTGCAACCTATGCCGCGTGGATATGAGCGATCCCTATACTTTCTATTTTGACAGAAGTGAGCTTTCTCTCGCCGATTTTTCCTTTATGATAGACGAGGAAGAATTCTATGGTCCCAATAACGATAAGGTATATAAGGAAGACTGGAAGAAACTTGGCAATGATGAAGAGATGCTCTCCGTTATGGAAAAGTATGTTTCCGAAGAATACACAATTTACCACGAATTCGATGAAGAAGGCTACATTATCGCCAAGTATATTATGAGTAAAACCAAACACGGTGGAACCTCCTTCCGCTAAACAAAAGAGGTTGCTTTTGTGAAAAAATATTTTTTGCTTGTTTTAAGCGTTGTACTGATTTTTGTTCTCCTTGCAGTTCCGGTGTCCGCCGCGGGAGAGCTGCTTGATGACGGAGCGGGACTTCTTTTTTCAACTGAGGCCGAGATAACAGAAAAACTCCTCGAGGAAATAAGCATAAGACAGGGAGTGGACATAGTTATTGTAACGGTGGACTCCACTGAGGGTAAAAACCCGATGGATTTTGCCGATGACTACTATGATTACGGCGGCTACTCCGGAGACGGCATTTTGCTTCTTGTCAGTATGGAGGAACATGACTGGTGGATGTCCACCACCGGTTACGGTATCACCGCATTCACCGATGCCGGACTGGGTTATATTTCCGACCGGGTTGTCCCTCACATGCGCGACGGCGATTTTTATACTGCCTTTGTAACTTTTGCGGAGCTTTGTGATGAGTTCATTTCTCAGGCCCGGGCGGGAGAGCCTTATGACTCGGGAAACATGCCGAAAGATGCGTTTAGGATCGGTTTGAATTTGCTTATTGCTGTTGCTATTGGTGCCGCTGCGGCATTTATTGTGACAGGAATAATGAAATCGAAGCTGAAAAGTGTGAAGCACAATAACCGGGCCGATTGCTATGTGGTGGACGGCAGCATGAATATCAGCCGCTCCAACGATATGTTTATGTATTCCAATGTTATCAAAAGAGAAAAAGCCGAAAGCGGCTCTTCAACCCATCGCTCCTCCTCCGGTTCATTCCATGGAGGCAGGGGAGGAAAGTTCTGAAAGCCGGAAAAGGAAAACAAAAAAACAAAAATACGGCAGACTCAAAAGAGCCTGCCGTATTTTTGATTTTAATTAGTCAGGGTGGAACTTGAGCCGCCTGAGAAGCGCTCCGTCCGGATCAAACACTTCCCATTCATGATTGTACCACAGTCGATTCGACCGTAAGGCGTTGAGAGACTGTGAGGATGTTCAAACGCCGCATTTATCGAAACGAGAGAAATGCATGCGTCAAAAGCTACGAGGAGAACGCTTTGCGAAGCTTGGCAAGCACTTTTCATTCACAGGCAGCAACCGCCTGCACATCCTCCGCTGAATACGCCGGACAGAAGCCAGCCAATCAGTCCCATGTAGACCATGTAGTTAATGGGATTGGAAGTAATGGCGCAGCTTCCGGTGGCACATCCCACAAAATAGTAATAAGCAAGCCCCACCAGCGCGCCGCCAAGGGTAAACAGCAGCGGGATCAACCAGTTCTTCAAACTTACTTTCATTGAGATCAGCTCCTTTTCTTTGTTCGATCCCAGGATACCCTGACGCGGTCGCCTCTTCTGTGATGACGTCACCTTTCCGATTACATCATTTTATTGACACACTGTCTCATAGCCGATATACTTTTGAGCAGAAGGGAGGCTTATGCTATAGACTTTCAGAACTATTTCCACGTATGGGGAAAACTGACCGCAGCCCAACAGGATCAAATCCTGGGACACCTGATGTCACGCAGAATCCTCAAGGGAACTGTGATCCACAACGGCAGCATGGACTGCACCGGTCTGCTGCTGGTGAAATCCGGTCAGCTGCGAGCATACATTCTCTCGGATGAGGGAAGGGAGATTACCATCTACCGCCTGTTTGACCGGGATATGTGTCTGTTCTCTGCCTCCTGTATCATGCGATCCATCCAGTTTGAGATAACAATTGAAGCAGAAAAGGATACTGAGCTTTGGATCATTCCGGCTGATATCTACCAGAGTATCATGGCAGAATCCGCGTCCGTGGCGAACTACACAAACGAACTGATGGCCACCCGCTTTTCTGATGTGATGTGGCTCAT
>JAZNZR010000077.1:0-20200 GCA_045595025.1 Oscillospiraceae bacterium
ATAGAGGTTCTGACTGCCCTCCATAAAGTTAATAAACCAGGTGCCTTCATCAAATTGCTTAGCCTGGTAAGAGCCAAAGATTACGGTTAACGGCGGCATCATAGGCCAGTCCTCCTTTGGGGAAATAGGGCAGCCGCAAACAGCACGGCTGCCCTGTAAAATTATTAGTTCGTCATTTGTTTTTGTTCTTCCAGCGCAGCAGCTCTGCGTGCCTTGAAGATCTTTGCTTCCTCCAGCTGATAGCTGTTATTGGAAACATACATGAAGATCAGCACTGCCAGACCGCTTAAAACCGTCTGCAAATTGGAGGAGAAATTCAGCTTACCGGTACCGAATGCAGAGATCATGCAGGCCTGTGCAAAGGAACCTGCCAGAATGCCGATATTCCGGTCAGCAAACTTCGCCAGGGCGCCACCGATGAACATGGGCAGAAATGCGTTCATGATATAGGAGGAGCTGGCAAGGCCAGTTTCTACGGAAACCGTACCCAGACGGCTGGTATTGATAAGGCCTGCCGCTGCCATCAACGCACCTGCGATCATATAACACTGGACGCTGTTCTTCTTCTCGTTAATGCCTACATTGACGCTGATCTCCTGGCCGGTGCGCAGAGAGTTGCAGTTGCAGCCAAAGACTGTGAAGTTCAGTAGTACCACCAACACCGCAAGAATGATGCCAATCAGGATATAGATGGCAGGGCCGGTAGCGAACACCAGCAAGTCATTTCTGCCGATCAATCGGACACCTGCTCCCTTGGTGATAATGAAGCCGATGGCTTCAAAGATCATAGCAACGCCCAAGCTGCAAACCATAGGAGGCAGCTGCAGGGTCACGTAGATCATACCGGAAACATAACCCAGAACTGCACCAACTGCAATAGTGACCACTGCAGTAGGCACCGGGCCAAGGCCCAGATTCAGCGCCAGCTGAAAGCCGATGATGTTGCTCAGCACCAACACGGAACCGACAGAGAAGTCAAATCTTCCGCTGGTCAGGTTATAGCTGACCGCAAGAGAGATCAGTCCCGTATAGATGGTGTTAACAATGATGGTTTGCAGATCGGTACCAACACCAAAGGTGGTAGAACCAGCCATACGGCAAACCACAAAGAAAACTGCGTAGACCACTGCCGGGAGGGAGACAAGTCCCAGCAAATTACTCGCTGCCTTTTTGATTTTCATAAAAGCCTACTCCTCCCTGTCCGGCAGCGGGCCGGACATTTGAAATATTACTCGTGCAGAGCCTGGATACCTTCCAGAGTAGCAGAAGCATTCACCAGATCGGCCAGAGTCTGTGCGTTTGCATTGGGATTCAGAGCAACGATCAGCTGCTCCAGATCTTCCAGATGGTAGACCTTAGCTGCCAGATTTGCTGCAGTCTGAGCGGCCTCGGCGTTATCCAGCATCCACAGAGCGGAAGTATAGATACCGATACGGCCATCGTTCTGCAGAGCCTCGGCATTGCCGTCAACAGCATTGACGATGAGAGCAACGCCCAGAGCAAAACGGGAAACGTTGGTGGAGGACATGAAGGAAACAGAGCCGTTTGCAAATGCGTCAGCGTAGCCCTGATCGATGGCACCGATGGTAGCCAGGGGGCAGGTTTCGGTCTTACCGGCAACTGCGATGGGCTGTGCCCAGAAGTCCAGACCGTTGAAGGAAGCAGCAACGCCGTCCACATCCTCGGACAGAGCGGCAGCCTGATCGGCAAAGAATGCATCACCGGGGAAGCCTGCAACCTCAATGTACTCAATGCCGTACTTTTCAGCAGCAGCCTTGAAGCCTGCGGCACGGTTCACAAACATGGGAACGCCAAATGCTGCACCGCCGGAAGCATAGATGACCTTCTTGGCACCCAGCTTGCCGAAGTACTCGCCCAGAGCATAGCCGCCTTCGTAGTCGCCATTGCCATAGCCGATTGCATCGAGGACATAGGGATTATCCTGGAACTTTTCAATAACTTCGGGGCTGTCGATGGCAGCGCCCCAGTAGTACATACCATAGTCGACGCACTTCTGGACGGTTTCGCCCATAGCCACGTTGTAGAAGCCAATGATGCCCTTGCAGCCTGCGTTGTAGCAGTCATCGATGAACTGGAACTCAGCTTCAGCGGAAGCGATGGCTTCGGAGTAAATGAACTCAACGTTCAGACCGTCCTTAACCAGCTCTTCAAAGTAAGCCTGCATGGTCAGGGTCTCGCTGTCGGTAGGATCGTAGATCTCAACACCGATCTTAACAGTCTTTTCGGGATAGGGAACGGGAAGCTGCACTGCACCGCCATCATCGGGCTGGGCGGGGTCAGCGGGAGTAGCGGGGTCAGCGGGAGCAGCGGGGGTAGCGGGAGCGCTGCCGCATGCGGCCAGGCTGAATACCATGACCAGAGCCAGAATAAGAGTCAGAATCTTTTTCATTTGGGTAATTCTCCTTTTCGTGTAATTATTTAGCATATGTCTTACTTAGCGAGGCAGCAATTTGCCGCGATAAGTCATGCTCGTTACAAAAACTACCATTAGGAACAGCAGACCTCGGACGATCTGAATGTAACCAACGGTCAATCCCAACACTGTCAGGGCGGTGTTCAGGACTGTGATCGTTGCCGCGCCGACAATAGCGGCGCTGATTTTGGACTTGCTGCCTCCGGAAATCGGCATGCCGCCCAGAACAACAGCCACCATCATATCGTTGCCCAAACTGCCACCGGTGGTCTGGGTAACGGTTTTGGTCTGCAGTATTACAAAAATCGCCGCAAGACCTATGGCAACACCGCCGACCAGAAATGCCTTGAGCATAATGCTGTTGGCTTTGATGCCGGATTGAGCAGCGCTGCGCATATTACCGCCCAGAAGCTTGGCGCTTTTGCCGAAAGAGGTGTAGTTGAACAAAACGAGAGCCACTATGTAGAACACCAGCAATATGGAAATTCCGGTTAGTACAACTCCGTTGGCGGTGGTGTTAAAGTAATTGGAAAGGGAGAGCGTTGTTTCCTTTCCCATAAAAACTGCGCCGAGAGCGGAGAAAACAGTGCCGCCAACAATGGTGACTATAAAGGCGGGAACATGCATAAAAATTGCCAGCAAGCCCTTGAGAAGACCCAGCAGCAACGCAACTGCCATGCATGCAGCAAATGCCCAAATTACAGAGCCGGTGTTTTTGCACACGATTGCGCCTACAATTGCGGTGAGACAGACGCTGCCGCTCATAGACATATCTATAGCGCCGCTTGAAAAGGCATACACAGCGCCTATGGAAACTATAGCAGTGGTAATAATGTTGCCGAGAATGGAGCGTATGCGGATATAATCCACAGAGATTCCCTCGTTGGCCATCGCCCAAAGATAGAATGCGATCACAAGCAGCAAGCCTGCATAGGGCGCCAGAGAAAACAGCTTTTGAGTGTTGATTTTCTTTTTCATAAAGCCGCCTCCCTCAGATCATGCAGTCCAGAATATGGTTTTCGGTAACTTCTCTGCTGCGGATAAACTCGCCGTTCATGCGTCCGTTTTTCATTACAAGAATGCGGTCGCACATGCCGATAAGTTCGGTCATCTCCTCGCTGATCATTACGATAGATTTTCCTTCCTTGACCATATCGTCCATCAACTGATACATTGCGGATTTCACGCCTATATCCACACCACGGGTGGGACAGTCCAGAATAAGAATTCTGGAATCGCGGCCTACCCATTTTCCGAATACGACTTTTTGCTTGTTGCCTCCGGAGAGATGCTGAACATTTTGGTCAATATCTGCGCATTTGATAGAAAGATCCTGCACCTGCTTATTCACATAGATCTTCTCGGATTTTCTGCTGATAATGCCCGCCTTGTTGGCAAGCTTGTCGAATCCTGCCGCAACAATGTTGTCGCGGATAGATGCGGTAAGCACGAGGGCTTCTCTGTCGCGATCCTTGGAAACATAGCCTATGCCGTTTGACATAGCCTTTACCGGAGAATCCACTGAATCCCCGGAAGGATAGACGGTAACTTTTCCGGTTGCCAGTCTGCCTTCGCCGAACAAAGCGTGCCCGAGTTCGTGCATTCCGCAATCGGAAAGACCTGCGATACCCAAAATCTCGCCTTTATGCAGCTTCATGCTGACATTTGTCATGATTCCGAGACCGCTTGTGATGTTTTCGGCTTCCAGAACAATTTCGTCGGAGATGACTCTGCCGTAGTCATCGCGATAATATTTCTCTCCGATTTCGCGGCCAACCATATATTTTTTGACCAGAGCGGCGCTGAAGTCCTTCTTTTCCAGTGTTGCGATCAGATGGCCGTCGCGAAGAACGCTCAGACAATCGCAGTGCTCCATAACCTCATCAAGATCGTGGCTTATGAAGACGACAGCCTTGCCAGCTGCTTTTTGCTCCTCCATCAGACGGTATACTATATCGCGTCCGCCTTGGCTCAGGGCGGTAGTGGTTTCGTCAACAACAAGGACCTCCGGCTGGCAATACATTACCTTTGCCACCTCAACCAGCTTGCGTTCCTGCTGATCCAGCGTATCGATCATATCTCCGGCTTTTGCGCGGGTGAATCCAATTCGGTCCAAAGCCTCCTGAGCGGCTTCGTTCATTGCCCTGCGGTTTACCAGACCGAAACGTTTGAAGTTTTTTTCGTTTCCGAGGAAAATATTCTGTGCAAGAGTCAAGCCGGAAACGGTTCCGGCCTCCTGAACAATCATGCCGATACCGTGGGCCGCACCATCGATCATACTCTGGGGGCTGTAAGGCTTTCCGTGGAGAAGCAATTCACCGGAGGTAGCAGGCTGCATGCCTGCAATAATGGAGGAAATCGTAGACTTGCCTGAGCCGTTTTCTCCGATAAGACCGGTAATCTTGCCGGGCATGATCTACACATTCACCTTGTCCAGCGCAACCGTCGATCCAAAATTTTTGCAAAGATCTCTTGTTTCAATGATAGGGACGATGGATTGATCCATACTGATTCCTCCATTCATTTTCCTGCAATTATGGCTTCATTTTAACAGAGCACAATATATGCTTCAATGTTGTAAAGTGATAACTATCCGACTTATTTTTACTTTTGTGTTGACGGACTCGCCTCGAATGATATACAATAAGCACATATATTCAATGTTTTGTCAAGTTTGCTACTGCGTTTTGCACAACAAAATGCGGTTTTGTGGAGATATGCCTATGAGAAATCCGACATTTTATACATCTCCCCAACAAGTGGAGTCTTTTGTAAGCCTTCATTATCATCAAACGGGCTATAAGCCTCTTTTTCCCGAGGCCTTGGAAATGATGCTGGAAATGAATTTGCTTTCCTCCACCCCGCCTCCGATCCCTCAGTTCAGCGGGGGTCAGGACGCGGCGACATTTGCAAAAGCTGTTGGAGCCATGCCATTGAATGCGGGCTTTATTCTTCGCAATTCCAACACCTATCTTTCGGAAAGAATTGTGGAGGAGGAAGCGCTGTTTCCTGCGGGAAAAGATGTTTACTGCATCAAGCATCTCCCGTATATGAATGATGATGCCCACACCCATACTTACTTTGAAATTACATACATTTACTCGGGAAGCTGCACCATGCTATTTGGTGGCGAATCCATAGAGATGGTTGAGGGAGATTTGTGCATTGTTCCTCCCGGCTCTCCTCATGCTCAGCCCTTGAAGGAGGACTGCTTTGCTATTGGTCTGATGGTGCGAAGCAGCACCTTTGATGCTATGTTTGGAGATTTGCTTATCAAGGACGATGTGGAGTCCAATTTTTTCCGCGATTCTCTCTATAACGCAAGCCGAATCAACTATCTTCGTTTGCGCACGGACATTCATAATGACCAGCTTCGCTGGTATCTTCAAACTCTTGTGGGCGAGTGTTACCGCACAGATCCCCACTCAAACACCTGCGCCACAAGTCTTGTCAAGCTTTTTATGGCGGAAGCCTTCCGCACCTACGGAGGTACCGCCACTGTATACAGAGACGCGGGCCACGGCAGAAAGGTGGATTGCGGCCTTATTCTGCAGTATATTTATAACAACTACCGCAGCGTAACGCTGAAGGAATTATCAGAGGTATTCCATTATAACGAGGCATATCTTTCAAGGCTTCTGCAGGAATATGCTCACCAAAGCCTTACAGATATTGTCCGCTCGTTGCGGCTTAAGAGGGCTGAAAATTATCTTCTGAACAGCGATCTGAAAATCCATGAGATCAACACACTTGTAGGATATAATTCGGTGGATCACTTTTCGCGAACCTTCAAGGCGGCTTACGGCTGTTCCCCCGCGGTATATAGGAAGAAAAACCGAAGCTCAGGGGAATGAGAGCTCATAAAAGCTAAAAAGCAGGAAGCAAAGCTTCCTGCTTTTTAGCTTTTATTCAGTTATACAATACCCTCAAGGGAGAAGCTTTCAAGCCACTGTTTTGCCTCGGCGCATACTTCGCGGAGGCAGGCATCGCCGAAGGGACTGCGCAGACCTGCGGCCTTGATAAGGTCGGTGAAGGTCTTGGTGCCGCCGTAGCGGGTGTATTCCATATAGGTGCCCCAAGCCTTCTGGCGGTCGTGCTGGATCATTGCCCAGAACTGCAAAGCCATAGTCTGAGCCAAGCAGTAATCGATGTAATAGAAGGGAACATCGTAGATGTGCAGCTGCTTCTGCCATGCCTCGCCGTCGGAATAGAAGGGAATGTCACCGTCCAGCTTCAGCCAGGGCATATAGATTCCAAGCAGCTCTTTCCAGACTCCGTGACGCTCCGCGGGAGTCATTTCGGGCTTTTCATAAACAATGTGCTGGAAGTGGTCAACCATGGTGCCGTAGGGGATGAAGGCTATGGAGCCGGAGAGATGGCTGAAGAGGAATTTGCGGGTATCCTCTCCGAAGGAGCCTTCTGCCCAGGGCCAGGACATAAATTCCATGCTCATGGAGTGGACTTCGCAGGCCTCGGTGGTGGGGAACACCAGATCCATAGGCACAACATCCTTGTTCATCCAAACGGAGAAGGCGTGACCTGCCTCGTGGGTGACAACCTCAACATCTCCCTGAGTTCCGTTGAAGTTTGCAAAGATGAAGGGAGCTTCATAGTCAGGGATGGCGGTGCAGAAGCCGCCGGCTGCCTTGCCCTCGGTGGAGAGGACATCCAGAAGCTCGTTATCCAGCATATGGTTGAAAAATTCTGCCGTTTCGGGAGAGAGTTCCTCATAGAACTTCTTGCCCTGAGCCAGAATATCCTGAGCGCTGCCAACGGGCTTTGGGTTGCCGCTGCGGAATTCCAGAGCAGCATCGGCGAAGCTGAGAGGATAGTCCTTGCCCAGACGCTGAGCCTGATGCTTGTAAATTTCCTCGGCAACGGGAACGAGGTATTTCTGAACTGCGTGACGGAAGGCATCTATTTCCTCCTTGCCGTAGCAGTTGCGGTTCATACGGTAGTAGCCCAGCTCGGTAAAGTCCTTATAGCCCAGAGCTTTGCCCATTTTGTCGCGGAGGTGGACAAGCTTATCGTATATCTCGTCAAGCTGAGCCTGATTTTCCTTAAACCATTTGCCTTCCGCCTTCCATGCTGCCAGACGGCGCTCGTCATCGGGATCGGTCTTGAAGGGGGTCATCTGGCTGAGGGTATATACATCGCCTTCAAACTCAACCTTGGCGGAGGCGATGAGCTTGTCATAGTCCTGCTGAAGCTGAGCTTCCTCCTGCATGAGGGGGATTATCTCGGGGGAGAAGGTTTTAAGGGCAATTTCGGTGTTCAGGAACATGAGAGAGCCGAACTCCTCTTCAAACTGGGGGCGGAAGGGGCTTTTTATAAGCTCCAGATTGAAAAGCTGCATGGGTTCCTGAATTTCGGGACCTATATTGTTGAAATGGGTGGATTCTTCGTCATAGAACTTGTCTCTGGTGTCTATCATGTGGCGAATGGTGACAAGCTCGCCGGCGGTCATAAAGTGGCGCTTTTCATTGTCCATATCCAGAAAAGCGGCTCTTGCCTCCTCATAGCTTTTGGCCTGACTCAGACGCTGCGCCAGCTCCGTCATACGGGTCTTAACAGCCTCGGCATCGGGGCGGGTATACTTCATTTCTGAAAATTTCATTATATCCTCCAAAGTTTTTATTTCTTTTTTACCCAGCTTTCCCACTTGGCGGCAAGAGAACGTATTTCGCCCGCGAACTTGGCAAGCTCCTTATTGGGAATACCTCTGCAGGCCTTTGCCACATCAACAAGGGCATAAGCTGCGGTGAGGAGATTGTCCATGGCGGATTTGGCGCGTGCATCCTTTGGAGCCTTCTTGGCAACGGGAACGCCGGTGGTGAGCTCGATAACCTGATTGCTCATAAGGTCGAAGCTTGTACCCGAGTAGGGGGCAAGCACATTGTAGCCATATTCATCCCTGAGGCAGGCGGCGTAGTCCTCAACGGCATCAGGGTCGCCGTGATTGACGAAAACGGTGGCGGGCTTTTCCTTAAAAGCCTGAATCCACTTGAGAAGGCCGTCCTTGTCGGCGTGTCCGCTCTTGCCGGGGAGATAGCTTATCTCCGCGTTGACGCTTATATCCTCGCCGAAGAGCTTTATCTTCTTTGCTCCGTCGCGAATGGCGCGGCCGGTGGTGCCCACGGCCTGATAGCCCACGAAGAGGATGAGACTTTCTCTTCTCCAGAGATTGTGCTTGAGGTGGTGGCGGATTCTTCCCGCCTCGCACATTCCGCTGGCAGAGATGATGACCTTGGGCTTTTTGTCCATATTTATAGCCTTGGACTCTTCACTGCTTACGGAAAGCTGAACGCCGGGGCTCATAAGGGGGTTGATGCCCTGATTAATAAGAGCGCGGGTCTCATCATCAAAGTAGTGGTCATCGGTCTGGAGGAAAATGCCAGTTGCCTCGTTGGCAAGGGGGGAATCCACATATACGGGGAAGTCTCCGTGGCCGCTGACAAGGCCGCGAACCTTTATCTCGCGGATAAAATAGAGCATCTCCTGAGTTCTGCCAACGGCGAAGGAGGGGATAACAACATTTCCGCCTCTGTCAAGAGTGCGCTGTATGCAGTCGGCAAGGTGCTGAATGTTGTTTCTGTCGCCCTTTTCGTGGTAGCGGTTGCCGTAGGTACTCTCGGTTACAACATAATCAGCCTCTTCAACATAAACGGGGTCTTTAAGGAGAGGCTGCTCAAGATTGCCAATATCGCCGGAGAAGACGATTTTCTTGGTAACATCCCCCTCGGTGAGCCAGATCTCTATACTGCTTGAACCCATAAGGTGACCGGCATCGGTGAAGCGGACAACAACACCTTCGGCAATCTGAACCTCCTTGCCGTAATCCACAGGACGCAGCTTGGATATGGCGGTCTGGGCATCGGCCATGGTGTATATGGGCTCAACGGCGGCTCCGCCGGCGCGGAGACTCTTGCGGCTTTTCCACTCCGCTTCGCTCTCCTGAATGTGGGCGCAGTCCCGAAGCATAATTTCGCAGAGATGGGAGGTGGCAACGGTGGCATAAATGAGCCCCTTGTAGCCGTTTTTATAAAGGAGAGGCAAATTTCCGCTGTGGTCAATATGGGCGTGGGTCAAAAGCACGAAATCCAGTGCGGAAGCCTGAACGGGCAAAGCCTGATTTTCAAAAATATCCTGACCCTGCTCCATGCCGCAGTCCACAATTCCGTATTTGCCGTTTATCTCAATTAGTGTGCAGCTGCCTGTAACCTCGTGGGCAGCGCCGAGAAATGTTATTTTCATTATGCTTTCTCCTTTCCCGCTTTGATACTAATTTTACTCTATATCACATTAAATTGCAATAGAGCCCCGGCGGGATGAGACAATGTTTTACAAATGTTCATATTGTCTCATTGTGCATTTTTTATTATGTGATATAATTATGGCACAATTCCAAAAGGACAATTTTGGTTTATGAAAAGAAACAGACTTTTTAATATAGAATATTGTATCAGTCAAAGCTTTTTCTGGATGGCCTTCTGCAGCGTTGTGGGCTATGCCGCGCTATTTTTGCAGCGCAGGGGTTATTCGGGCGCGGAAACGGGAATCGTGATGGCTTCGGGAAGCATCCTTGCCTTTATACTTCAGCCAATGATCGCCTCTTTGGCAGACCGCAGCAAAAAAGTTACTCTTATGGGGATTATTTCTGCAATCTGTGCCCTTATGATCTGTACTATGGCGGTCAACCTGCTTGTGCCGAGCAGAAGCATAGCGGTTTTTGTGTGCTATACCCTCTATTTCAGCAGCGTATATCTTATGCTTCCCTTTGCCAATGCCTTTGCGGGATTTCTCAACAGCTGGGGGCTTAAAATAAATTTCGGCGTCGCCAGAGGTGTGGGAAGCCTTTCCTACGCGATTTTGAGCCTTATCCTTGGAGTGCTTATAGATAAGCTGAGTCCAAGTGTCCTTCCCGCTGTGGGAATTATCTTCACCTTGCTGCTGCTTGTAATGATGATAATTTTCTCCCGCCAATATTCCGGCGAAGCGGTGGCTGCGGTGTCCCAGCAGAAAAATGACAGCCTTTCCCTTGTTGCTTTTTTGAAAACCGATCCCCGCTTTGCTCTTTTGCTTCTGGGCATAATGCTTACCTATTTCTCCCATACTTCATTTACGAATTTCCAGATAAACGTGGTTGAGAATGTGGGCGGAGGCAGTGCGGAAATGGGCGTTTGCTCCTTCATAGCCGCGGTGGTTGAACTGCCGCCTATGTTCCTGTTTATGCGCCTGCTTAGAAAAGTGCGCTGCTCCACATTGCTGAAAATAAGCTGCGCCATGTTCTCGGTTAAAATGCTTGCCTGCTATCTTGCTCCCAATGTGCCGATGATGTATGCGGCGCAGTTTATACAGGTGATTGGCTTCGGTCTTTATATCCCCGCTTCCGTTCAGTATGTAAATGAGGTGGTTGCTCCTGCCGACAGAATAAAGGGACAGGCTCTCATCACAACCACAACCACCCTCAGTGCAATTGCCTCCAGCTTCCTTAGCGGAGTGATGCTGGATAATTTCGGGATATCCACAACTATGCTGGTGTCCGCAATAGTTTCCGCGGTGGGCGCGCTTGTTGTTATTCCCGCCGCCAGAAAAACCCCTCTCCACACAAAGTGAAGATATAAAAAAGCCGTGCTTTCCTTGGAAAGCACTGCTTTTTACTGCTGTTTATAAAATTATTCTGCAGCGTTGCGCTTTTTGATACAAACGCTGATTATAATGAAGAAAATGAAGATGATAAGGGCGAAGAGAGAGGGTATATTTATGCTCCCCAATCTCTTGACTGAGGAAATATGCGAGAGGTACAATATACTCGTAATAGTGGCATTTGCTTTAAGAACATATATAGGGAAGCATCAAAGTGGGCCGAGAAAATATGTATGGAGCGGTAAGAATAATTCTCGGATGTGCCGTTTTCGGTGTGCTTTTCCTTTTGCTCAGAAAAACAAAACTTGCGCGAAACAAGAATATAATAATCTCCCTTATCATTGCGGCAATATTTTGCGCGGCGGCTTATATGCTTCCCCTTGAAAACAGATTTTTGTCTTTTTCGTCGCCTGAAGAAGCCTTTAATTACACTAATTCAGAAAATGTGGCTTTCGTTGTGGATGGAAGCAAGTCGTCTTTGGTAATAGGAGAAGAGGCTAAGGGTAAATATGTCTTTTTGGTTGTTCCAAAGAGCGATAACGAATGGAAATTGGGAAGAGGTATAGACACGAAATCAGAAGGTCAAATAATAGAAGAGGATTGCATCGTTAATCTTTATCACCATAAGAAAAGCGGCGACTATTATATACGTGCAGTGAATATGGGCGAAGAGGGAATTGAGATATATGATAGCTGCAATTCTTCGTTTCTTCTTTTTAAATCAGAGCCTTTCAATTCTTGTTTTGCCAACATAGCGCAGTTTGATGAAAATTATTGGATCAACGTAAACGGAAAACAGCTTAGCTTTACTTCTTGATTTGCCAAGATCTGAGTGGGGGGGGTAATGAGTATGAAACTTTTGGATTTGCCTTTTGTATATGAAGTGCGGGAAGAATATATTGCCCTGCGGGATGAACTTCAGCGAAAGAAGGCGGTAAAGGCTTTGATGAAGGAATATCGCGATGAACTGGAAGATGTGGATGACAGCGCATATTTTTGGCTTGGCATCGCTTCGGGGCAGGATGAGCTTGGAGAACTCACCGAGGAATACAGGCAAAATGCGCTCTCTGCGCTGAGCATGTTGGGAGAGGATGCGCCTCCTTTTGATGAGGGAGAACTGGATTTCCTTAATAATGCCGGAGCAAAAAAGAAAAAACCAAAAAATGAATATATAAACTGGAAGCCCGGAGATGTGTATCTCTATGACCTCAGCGGTCCTTATGCCGAGGAGGCACACATTGATGATTGCAGTCTGCTTTTGTATGTCATTGATTACTACAAGATTTCATCGTTGGGGAAATGGCCGCGCCTCTATCTTCTCCTCAATCTTGGGAAGGAAGCGCCGAGCACAAAAGATGATTTAAAAAATTGTGGTTTCTTCGAATTAGACAGAACATTTTCAAAATGCGGTAAAATAGCTTATCGAAAGGTGTATACATGTAAAAACGAAGCGGAATTCGAAGGCTTTAATGCAAAGCTTAAATATGTCGGAAACTTTCCTTCCCTCTCAAGTCCTCCGAATGAGGCGGAAATGGACGATGCGCCGACGTATCTCTGGGCTGAGCATATTGACCGCGATGTGTGCCGTGCATTCATGAAGGGAGATATTTATTATTTTTCCGAGGATCAATGAATGCAGCACATAATAAGGGAGAAATTATGAAAAAACCGATTAGGATAATAATCTTGCTTGTCGTCGTTGCAGCTATCGTTTTTGGCGTGATATTCATTCCTCAAAGGGTTGAAATTCCCGTGGACGATTCTGCTAAAATCATATATTGCTACGGCAATAAGGACATCGAAGCTGTTTTGACAGAAGAGGAAAGCCGCACCATTGCCAGAATTTTCAGAGGCAGAGCATATATGGTTTTTGAGATTCCCGCTTGCTTCTTCTCTGACTTTGGGTCAATCTGGTTTGGGGATGACTATTCTCAGGGCTTCTGCCCTGCTTTTGATGGATGTAATGTCGTTTATGACAAAGAAGCGGAGGCCTATTTCAGAATATCTTATTTAGGGTGTTTACGGCTCCATAAAATATTAGAGAAATATGGTTTTGATGAGTTTTAACTGAGTACATAAGAAATAATACAGGCAGGGGAAATACCTGTATTCAAGGCGGCAACAGAATAACTTAAATATTTGCTCATGTATGGGATTACTGACAAAACGATAAGCTTCTTGGGTTGATAGAACCAATATACAATCGGTAGACACATTGTGTTGCGTGAGCAAATGAGATACAGAAATAACCATGGGAGTAATTTATGGAATTATCTGATAAGGAACTTCTAAAAGCGTATCAGGGATTTAGAGCAGAAGCGTCCGCCTGCATTATTGAGGATATAATTGCACTTGTTTTTATGATTGCGGCTTTTTTCCTGTCAAGAAATCGGTGGGGCTCTGTACTGCTTATCTTTTTCACTGCATATGTATTCTTTTTGTTTATCAGAATTTATAAGGTTTATTATCCAGCTGTCATCTCGTTTGTAGAAATATCAAATCACACCTTCAACACGAAGGTACTTCAAATCAAATCGATTTGCGAAGATGACAGTTGGACTGGAAGATGGGAGAATAAAATAAGCAAACAGTTTCCCGCACAGCTACACATCAATAAATACATACTCAAATGTGTTGATGCACAGGGGCGTAATCTTTGTTTACGTTCTGTTATGGGAAGAAAAACTTATAATGCCCTTAGCAATGCACTTCTTGATGACGTTCCCATTAACCGTACCATAATTTATGGCAAATTGAGTCGTGTTATCATAAAGTATGCCGACAAGGATGACCTTTCTTTTATTTTGAATCATTACAAATATTAATCGTGTTGCAGTCAGTGTTGCTGCCCTTATAATCTGTTTTCATGTAAAAGTGCGTCTCGGGACATGGGTGTATTTAGAAGAATTTTTATCTCCAAGTTCATCGTCCCCAAATGTACAAGGATTGATTATGCTTTGTATACTGGCCATTTATATTATTACATTGATAATAGCGTTGTTTGTTCAAGTTATACGTGTTAAGTTTCCTGATTAAGCTCTGTAAAGGAATAAGTGAAATTAAGTTAGCTTTTGGGCATAACGCAAACAGGAAGCACGGCTGTGTTTTTACAACACAGCCTTGCTTCCTGTTTTAATATTCTTTATAAAATCATTCGGCAGCCTTCTGCTTTTTGATGCAGCCGTTGATGATGATGAATATCACGATGGTAACAACAGCGGAGAGGGCGGCCATTATGAAGGTGAGAGTATAAGCGCCGGTGGCGGCATACATGGCGTTGGAGATAGCGTTGAAGAAGATGGAGCTGAGGCCGAGAGCCAGCATGATAACGCCGTAGTTGGCGCCGGAGTTTTTGGGTCCGAAGAAGTCGGTACTGGTTGCGGGGTTAACAGCTGCGGGACCGCCGTAAGCAAAGGCGGTAATGAGGATAACTGCGAAGTAGGCATAGCCGCCGACGAAGATGAGAAGCAGGGCGCAGATTGCGGTGAGCACGGAGAGAATGTGCATGGTGTTGATGCGGCCCAGCTTATCGGAGAGGGAGGCCATGATGAGGCGGCCGGCTGCGTTGAAAAGACCGGTGAGGGAAACGCAGGTGATAGCCAGAGCCTCGCTGAGGCCGCGAGTTACGCCCAGACCCTTGATAAGGGGGGTAACAAGGTTCCATGTTCCGTTATAGAAGAAGATACCCAGGAACAGGCACCAGAAGGGGAGGGTCTTGATTGCCTGACCCAGAGCCATATCCTTGGTGGCGATAGAGGTCTTCTTGGGAGCGGGAACAGGCAGGGTTGCCAGATACTCCTGAGAGGGGAGTTTTACGAAAAAGCTGGCCACGAGACCAACAACAAGGAAGACGATGGAGAGGATGCGGAGGGTGGTGTTGATGGTCATTGCACCCAGCATTCTGCCGATGATGGGGCTGAATACAACGGTGGCAAGACCGAAGGTGGAAGTGCCAAGGCCGGAGGCGAAGCCGCGGCGATGGGGGAACCACTTCTGGATGCCGGAGATAACTGCGCCGTAGGTAAAGCCGCAGCCGATGCCGGCGATGATGCAGTAGCAGATGTAGAAGCCGATGATGCCGGCGTTCTGAGGAATGAAGGAGCTGGCAAGAATGCCGCCGCCGAAGAGGATCATGCCAAGCATGCAGACCTTCTTGGGGCCTATCTTGTCGTTGAGAGCGCCGCCGAAAAGGTTGCCCACGCAGAAGGCGAAGAGCATGAAGCTGGCGACCAGGTTAACGGCACCGTCCTCCCAGCCATAGAAGGAGATGGCTGCGGGCTTCAGCACGCTCCATACATAGAGAATACCCACGCAAAGCTGTGCTATAAGCAGAGCCACAACGGGGATAACGGGGGATTGTTTTTTCATATCTAAAACCTCAATTCAAGATTATTCAGCCAATATTACCGCAAAAAGGGGGATTTTTCAAGGCTTATGCGAAAACTTTGTCAAGTCCGCCCCATTTTTCCCGGAACATACCCTCGTCCATAAGCTTCAGGTCGGGGGAAACGGCAAGGGGGAAGTCCACATTGGCGAGAATGTCCTTTTCAAGGTCAATTCCGGGGGCGATTTCGGTGACGGTCATCTTGCCGTCGATAAGGCGCATAACGCAGCGCTCGGTGACATAGAGAACATCCTGACCGGGCTTGATATACTTGCCTGCAAAGGTGACCTGCTCAACTGCCTTTACCATCTTTCTGACCTTGCCCTCCTGCACTATTGTCAGCTTGCCGTCGCCAACGGAGAGCTTGGCTTTACCCATAAAGGTGCCGCAGAAAACAACTTTGGGGGTGGCGTTGGTGATGTCGATAAAGCCGCCGGGGCCGGTGAGGCGGGGACCGAATTTGCTGACATTTACATTGCCTTCCTCGTCGCATTCGCCCATACCGAGGCAGGTCATGTCAAGACCGCCGCCGGAGATGATGTCGAAAATGGAGTTATGCTCCAGAACGGCTTCAGGGTTATAGCTGCTGCCGAAGTTGGGGAGAGCGCAGGGAACGCCGCCTATCATGCCGGATTCGCAGCACATGGTGACCTTGTCTATGCAGCCTTCCTCGGCAAGAATGTTGCCCACATCGGCGCTCATGCCAACGCCAAGGTTCAATACGCAGCCGGACTTGACCTCTGCGGCGCAGCGGCGGGCAATAACCTTGCGTTCGCTGAGAGGCAGAGGAGGGATGGCCTTGAGGGGTCTGCGGATCTGGCCGGAGAAGGCAGGCTCAAAGTAGCGTCCCTCGGTCTGCCAGCAGGCCATAGGATCGGTGGCCTCAACAACATAGTCCACGAGGATTCCGGGGATTTTTACATCCTTGGGAGGGATGGTATCGTTTTTGGTGATGTATTCAACCTGAACAATGACGATGCCGCCGCTGTTATGGGCAGCGCTGGCAACGGAAAGACCTTCATTGAGAATGCCCTCGTTCATAAAGGAGATGTTGCCGTTTTCGTCGGAAACGGTGCCGCGGAGCAGGGCAACATCAAGAGGGAAGGATTTATAGAAAAGGTATTCCTCGCCGCCGAAGTTGACAAGCTCGGCAACGGGCTCCTTGGTGCATTCATTCATGCGTCCGCCCTCAAGTCTGGGGTCAACAAAGGTGCCGAGACCAACCTTGGTGAGCATACCGGGACGGCCTGCGGCTATTTCGCGCCAAAGGCTGACGGCGACGCCCTGAGGCAGGCACCAGCTTTCAAGCTGATTGGAAACGGCAAGGTCACGGAGAGCGTAGGCGCTGCCAACGTGGGCGCCTGTCCATTTTGCAACAAGACCGGGACCTGCTTCGCCCAGACGGGAGAGTCCGCGGACACCGGCTTCCGGGCCCAGAGACACGGCGCGGGGGTTTTTGTCCCAACCGTCGAAGCTGTTGCCAACGCCCCAGTCGCCCATGGCGCTGCCCTGATGGAGCTCAAGATTTTTGGGATGGCCGCTCTCTTTGAAACGGTCTCTTATGGCGCAGACAACTTCCTCGGGAAAACCGGAAAGACCCATACCCGCCACGCCTATGGATGCGCCGTCGGGAATAAGAGCGGCGGCTTCTTTTGCGCTGATAAACTTTGCCATAATCTTCCTCCGTATATTTCTTTTGTATTTTTCTTTGTATTATTCAGAGTATAAATCCGCCGTCGGCGGTGAGAACCTGACCGGTGATAAAGGATGCCTCCTCGCTTGCGAAAAAGGCAACGGCGCCGGCAATATCCTCCGGCTTGCCCAGCCTTCCCATGGGAGTCATATCCGCAAGGGAGTCCATAACATCGGCGGGGAGGGCGGAGAGCATATCCGTATCCACAACTCCGGGAGCCACACAGTTAACTCTTATGCCGGAGGGAGCAAGCTCCATAGCCAGAGATTTGCTGAGACCGATAAGGGCGGCCTTGGTGGCGGAGTAAACAACCTCGCAGGAAGCGCCGCGAAGTCCCCACATAGAGGATATCGTTACTATGCAGCCGCTTTTTTCGTGTATCATATCGGGGAGAACGGCCTGAGCGCAGTTGAAAGCGCCACGGACATTCACATCGAAATAGCGGTCCCACATTCCGTCGCTGACATCCTGAAAAAGGCACTGTCCAGCAACACCTGCATTGCTTACAAGCAAACTGACCGGGCCGAAGTTGCTCTTGATAGCGGCAACCATGGCTTCAACCTCGCTGCGCTTTGAAACATCGGCGCGGTAGGTCATGACGCGGCAGCCTTCTGCCTCAAGAAGTGCCTTCAGCTCCAGAGCCTTATCTTCTCTTTCAATATAATTAATGCATACAGCGTAACCGTCCCGGGCAAGGCGAAGGGCGATAGCGCGCCCTATTCCGCGGGATGAGCCGCTTACAAGTGCAATTTTTTCCATAATTATTCACCTCGGGCTATATTCTAACATACCCGTGGCTTTTTTAACATAGGGTTTGAAAACTTTATTTTACCGTGTTATAATTTGTGGAAATTATTTTCGGAGTGTTCTAAATGAAAAGCAGAAAAATCAAGGGCATTGTTTTCCCCACTCTGGCGGCCTTTATCTGGGGCACCGCCTTTGTGGCTCAAAGCGTATCCACGGATTTTGTGAGTCCCTTTGCCTTTAATGCCGCCAGAAGCATCATAGCCTTTTTCGTCCTTTGGGCTGTTGCGGCAATATTCAAAAAAGTCGGAGAAAAGAAGGGAACACCGGTGAAGGGAGGCTCCCGCCGGGATCTTATAATAGGCGGAATATGCTGCGGCTTGGTGCTGGCAGCGGCGGCCAACTTCCAGCAGGCGGGTCTTGCGGATACCGCCCCCGGAAAAGCGGGCTTTATAACCGCGCTGTATGTAGTGCTTGTTCCCGTTATGGGTATTTTCTTCCGCCGCAGAGCGTCCCTTCCGGTGTGGCTGGGTGCGGTGCTGGCGGTTTTGGGACTTTATCTCCTTTGCATAAAGGAAAATTTCTCCGTTGAAAAAAGCGACCTGCTGGTGCTGGCCTGCGCCTTCATTTTCGCGCTGCATATCATGTGCATCGACCATTTTGTGCAGAAGGTGGATGGCGTTCGCCTCAGCTGCGTCCAGTTCCTCACCGCGGGCGTTGTAAGTGCGGTGCTCTCCCTTATCTTTGAAAACCAGTCCCTTGCCGGGATCTGGCACTGCATACTCCCCATTTTGTATGTGGGTGTGTTCTCCTCGGGCGTGGCATATACCCTGCAGATACTGGCGCAGAAGGATGCCGACCCCACTGTGGTGAGCATACTGCTCAGCCTTGAATCCGTATTTTCCGTTCTGGCGGGAGCGGTGATTTTGGGAGACAGACTCAGCGGAAGGGAATACATAGGCTGCGTGCTGATGTTTGCCGCCGTGGTGCTGGCTCAGCTGCCATGGCCCATTAAAAGGAAGGAGAAATCAAAATGAATATTCTCATATCCGGCTGCCTTCTCGGACTGAGCTGCCGTTATGACGGCAAAAGCAAGGGTCTTGAGAAGGAAATTCTCGAAAAACTGATGGAAAAGCATACTCTTATCCCTGCCTGCCCCGAGCAGCTTGGCGGGCTGCCCACCCCCAGAAACCCCTCCGAACGCATTGGGGAAAAGGTTATGATGGATTCGGGAGCGGATGTCACCGGGCAGTATCGCCGGGGAGCGGAGCAGGCGCTGCAGCTTGCCCGGCTTTTTGGATGCCAGGCGGCGATTTTGAAAGAACGCAGCCCCTCCTGCGGCTGCGGCAGCATATATGACGGAAGCTTTTCCGGCGCTCTGAGAGAGGGCGACGGAGTGACTGCGGAGCTTTTTAAGGAAAACGGAATTCCCGTCTACGGTGAAAGCCGCGTGAGCGAGCTTCTGTAAAATAAAAATGCTTGACACATACGGCAGCGTTGTAATATAATGTACGTCCGTGGGTCTGTGCCCACGATGATAAATTTGTCAACTACTGGCACGAAAGTGCTTGTTGAGTATTATTATTGAAAGGAGTCAACCCGAGATGCTTCGTACCTATCAGCCCAAGAAGCGCCAGCGCAAGAAAGAGCACGGCTTCCGCAAGAGAATGTCCACCGCCAACGGCCGCAAGGTCCTCGCCCGCCGCAGAGCAAAAGGCAGAGCTCGTCTGAGCTACTAATTGGCAAGTGACATCACCGAAAGGTAACTGAACACCGGTTTCCAACGGGCGGTTATACTTAACCGCCCTCTTTGCGCATACGGAGAAAAAACGGAAATCGGAAAAGGAGGAAGGAAAATGAAGTTCACAGACACCTTGAAAAAGAACTATGAATTTCAGCGTCTTTACTCCAAGGGCAAGTCCGCCGTTACGCCGTATCTGGTGGTTTATGTCCGCAAAACAAAAAAACGCACAAACCGCATTGGGATAACCGTCAGCACAAAGCTCGGCAAGGCAGTGGTGCGCAACCGCGTACGCCGCCGCATCCGTGAGATTTACCGCCTCAGCGAGGAGCGCTTCACTCCCGGCACCGAAATAGTGGTGGTGGCAAGAGTGAGAGCCGTCAAGGCCAGCTACAGCCAGCTTGAAAAAGCTTTCCTGTCTGCCTGCGGCAAGCTGGGCGTTTTGAAGGAAGGCGGGGCTGAGAAATGAAAAAAGTTCTCATCGCCCTGGTGAAATTCTATCGCCGCAATATCTCCCCCCTCACGCCCCCCAGTTGCCGATTCATCCCGACCTGTTCC
>JAZNZR010000078.1:0-12655 GCA_045595025.1 Oscillospiraceae bacterium
TTCTTGCCACGGCGGAGGGTAATGCCCTCGCGAAGCTCATCGGCAGAAAAGACCTTGTTTGCATCGGTGACCTTCGCGTCATTGGCGCTTACGCCGCCCTGCTGCACGTTACGGCGGGCGTCGCCGCGGGAGGAGCACAGACCGCTCTTTACAAGCAGGCTCACGATATCAAGGCCGCCGCCTTCAAGCTCAGCTTCGCTGAGAGTGGTGGTGGGCATATTGGCAGCATCGCCTGCGCCGCCGAAGAGAGCCTTGGCGCTTGCCTCGGCCTTCTTTGCCTCCTCCTCGCCGTGGACAAGAGCGGTGAGCTCATAAGCAAGGATTTCCTTGGCCTTGTTCAGCTGGCTGCCTTCCCAGCAATCCATCTCGTCAATCTGCTCCAGAGGCAGGAAGGTGAGCATACGGATGCACTTGAGAACATCGTCATCGCCCACATTGCGCCAGTACTGGTAGAATTCGTAGGGAGTGGTCTTGTTGGGGTCAAGCCATACAGCGCCGGATGCGGTCTTGCCCATCTTCTTGCCCTCGGAGTTGAGAAGCAGAGTGATGGTCATTGCGTGGGCATCCTTGCCCAGCTTGCGGCGGATAAGTTCGGTGCCGCCCAGCATGTTGCTCCACTGGTCATTGCCGCCGAACTGCATATTGCAGCCGTAATGCTGGTAGAGATGGTAGAAGTCGTAGCTCTGCATGATCATGTAGTTGAACTCCAGGAAG
Source organism: Oscillospiraceae bacterium (assembly GCA_045595025.1). GTDB lineage: Bacteria > Bacillota > Clostridia > Oscillospirales > Oscillospiraceae > SIG459. The sequence continues at coordinate 715 of JAZNZR010000078.1, forward strand.
CTGAGTCCCTTTTCCATGCGCTGCTTATAGCACTCGGCGCGGAGCATATTGTTTACGGAGAAGCAGGCGCCAACCTCGCGGAGAACATCAACATAGTTCAGATCCAGCAGCCAGTCTGCATTATTTACCATCTGAGCCTTGCCTTCACCGAACTCAATAAAGCGTTCCATCTGCTTTTTGAAGCAGTCGCAGTTATGCTGGATAGTCTCTTTGGTCATCATAGAGCGCATATCGGTGCGTCCGGAGGGGTCGCCGATCATGGCGGTGCCGCCGCCGATGAGGGCGATGGGGCGGTTGCCTGCCTGCTGCAGACGCTTCATAAGGCAAAGAGCCATAAAATGTCCAACATGGAGAGAATCAGCCGTGGGGTCAAAGCCGATATAGAAGGTGGCCTTGCCGTTATTGACCATTTCTCTTATTTCTGTCTCGTCGGTTACCTGAGCTATAAGTCCGCGTGCGACGAGTTCTTCATAAATTCCCATTATCATCTATCTCCTTATTTGTTTTTGTATTTTTCTATTATTTCAAGAGCCATCTCCGCAGCTTCCGCAATGCATGTTCCGCAGAGGGTCTTTTCATACTTTTCTACTATATCGCCGCACATTACTGTGCCGAAACGCTCCTTGAAACGCTCCTCCATTTCAAGGCTCAATGCCTTGGCATCGGGACGGGAGGGATTGGGCTTTTCTCCATCCATGCAGGCGGCTCCGATGCTCATAAGAGCGCCCGTCAAAGCTCCGCAAACGGACTTGATATACATTCCGCCGCCAAAGCCATAGCCCAGATTGGCATCTTCAAGACCCAGACCGTTGGCGTGAGAACAGGCACGGAGAACGCACTGGCAGCAGTTATAGCCCTGAGCGTGGAACTCTTTGCCTGCGTCCCCGGCGCTGACATTCAGCATTGCGGGACGCATAACGCGTACATGGCTCTCGCTCTCCGGAGTGAGCACATATTCGCTTCCGCAATAGCGGACATTTTCCTCGCCTATCGCCTCTGCGAAATCCACAACAGAGGAAATATTCTCAAAGCCAAAGCCAACTCCCGAATAATGCATCGGAACGGTGACTTTGGGAGAAAGCTTTCTGACTATTCCGGCTGCCTCTTCACTGTCCACGGTATAAAAACCGCCTACAGGGAGCATGAGGCAATCAAGATTTTTCAGCTTTTCGGCCTCTTCATCAGTGAGGGCTCGGCCTATATCGCCCATATGCGCCACCTTCAAACCGCCAAAATCGAAAATGCGGACGGTATTCATTCCTCTTTTGCTGCCATCGGCATCATCATGGGGCACAACCAGCTCCTCAAGCCCGAAATTTCGCTCTCCTGCCGTTTCAAGCTCAACAGCGGGAAGATAAGAGTGGTCATCGTGTCCGTGGCTGCAGAAGACAAAATCGGCCTTCTCCCGCATATCGGAAAGTCCGGGCACCATGCCGTCCGTATAAGGGTCAATTATAATTCTGCTGCCCTCATATTCAAGAGCGAAGCAGGCGTGACCAACATAGCTGATTTTTACACTGTTCATAGTGATCTCCTTTCTGGATATAAAAAATCCTCTGCCCCATACGGGACAGAGGACGCCAATAAACGTGTTACCACCTCTGGTTTGGAAAAACGTCACCGTTTTCCCCTCACGGAGTTTTCTTAAACTCCAGCGCTTTAACGGGCGCACCCGTCGCAGCCTACTTGCCCTTAGCTTTCGGTGCGCCGCTCCGCGCTGTATTCAGCCTTCCTCCCTCTCCCCCTTCCAGCGTCACGGGGTCTCTCTGTGCAGGTTGAAAAGCCTACTTCTGCGCATCATCGCATTACCAAAGGGATTATATAGTTTTTATCCGCCTTTGTCAACGGTTCAGCCTTTAATTTTTCTGCACTCAAGATAATATCTCTTGTCCTCGGCGTGTCCGATGGAAAAGCTCTTTTTGGGGAAAGGTCCGCTTTCAATAATGGAGGGAAAAAGCTCCCCTTTTTCCATTTTCGGAAGAAGCATGCAGGCGCATCCCTCTCGTCTTCCCATGGCTATCGCAGTGTCGTCATTATGGATATAATCTATCTTTCCGCCGTAACGGCTCATATATGCCTGACAGAATTCCTCCGCCTTTCCTATAAGCTCGCCTATGGTCAGTCCCTTCACATCCACACGCTTTTCCTGCTGCCCGGCAATAAGACTTATGCAGTGGCTCTTATCCGAAGCTCTGCTTTGCTCCGCCCACCATTTTTCCGCTTCAGAAATGAAGTTTTCGGAGCAGGTATCAAATACCACTTTATGTATGGGTTCAAAGCTGATGGCCTCATCGTGGATATTCACTATCTCCACAAGGCTGTATCGTGCGGGATGAGTTTCTCTCTCCTTGCCGTTCAATGTTTCCTTAATCTTTTCCCAGCATTTTTTTGCCGTTGCAAGGCTATGGTTTCCGTCACCCATGGCGAAAACTGCAGGAGCTTTGTCTCCGTAGCGCTCACGGAGAGTTTCCGCATCGGAGAGGGCATCAACAGCTTTCTCCAAAGCCTCCGCATCTGCTCCCGTAACCTTGTAGCCGCAAACAGCTCCGCCCCCTGCATTGAGAGAAAAATCATAGAGCTTGGGCAGCCGCTCTTTTATTTCTTCAAGCCCGCCGAGAACCGTGTCCCCGGCATCATCGATAAATACCATTATATGGGGCATTTCAATGCTTGCCCCTTCGCGCACACGCACTCTGGGAGGAAGGCGGTCTTCAACCGTGCCCTCGGTAGCGCGGATGGGTGAAACAGAGGCAGCGGAATAATCATACTGCTCAAGGTCCAGAACACCCATAAGTCCCCGGCGCACCGCACCTGAGCCAAGGCGGCGTTCCACATATACATAGCATTCTTCCGTTTCTTCAAAAATGCCTGCTGCCAGATAGTCATCCATGCGCTTATTAATTTTTTCCGCCTCCGCAAACTGGTCGCGTTTATCCAGATAAGCTTCGGGCAGCATAAGATGGAGAGTGCTGGGCACTCCCTCGGTAAGCTTTTCAAGGCTCTCCCAATATTCCGTCTGGGAGGAAAACTGGTCGCAGGCAACAACGCTCCAGCGGTGCATATCCTGCTGTTTGGGCAGAAGAATTTTTGCCGAAGAAAAAACCTTACTCATGATTTTTCTCTCTCCTTCCCTCTCTGCTTTTTTGAATTTTATCACAGCACAAAAAAATGCGCAATAACGCAGCGGGTACTTTTTGATGAATTTAAATCACTAAAGTTTGGGCATAATAACGAAGCAAAATACCACTTTCGGTATAGACATTTTTTGAAAATAGGCATATAATATGAAAATCATTAACGATTTAATGACAAAAAGATTTCAGGAGAGATTAAAATGAAAAGAGAAAGATTGGGAAGCCGTCTTGGCTTTATCCTTCTGAGCGCCGGCTGCGCCATCGGCTGCGGCAACGTTTGGAAGTTCCCCTGGCTCACCGGTCAGAATGGCGGCGGCGGATTTGTTCTTATCTATGTCCTCTGCCTTATTTTCCTCGGTCTGCCCGTTATGGTTATGGAGTTCGCCATGGGTCGCGCTGCTCAGGCCAGCCCCGTCCGTATGTATCAGAAACTCCAGAAGCCCGGAAAGAAGTGGGGCTTTATGGGTTATCTGTCCCTGCTTGGCAACATCTGCCTTATGGCATTCTACACCGTTGTTACCGGCTGGATGATTTATTACTTCTATAAGTTCCTCGTCGGTCAGCATGTCGGTCTCGGCTTTGTCAGCATGATCACCAATCCCGGCGTCAATGTCGGCTTCCTTGCCATTGCCGTTGTTGTCGGCTTCATCATCCTCAGCTTCAACCTGCAGGGCGGTCTTGAAAGAGTTACCAAGTATATGATGGGTCTGCTCTTCATTCTGATGATAGTTCTGGCCATCCGTTCCTTCACTCTTGACGGCGCTGCCGAGGGTCTGAAGTTCTATCTGCTCCCCGACATCAGCAAGATCAAGGGCACCACCGTTGTTGCCGCAATGAACCAGGCCTTCTTCACCCTGTCTCTGGGTATCGGCTCTATGGCTATTTTCGGAAGCTACCTGAACAAGGATCGCTCACTCCTCGGCGAAAGCGTTAACATCGTTATCCTCGATACCTTCGTTGCTATCACCGCAGGTCTCATCATCTTCCCCGCCTGCTTCACCTATAATATGGAAGCCGGCGCAGGTCCCGGACTTCTCTTCGACACCATGGCAACCGTATTCTGCAAGATGGAAGGCGGCCGCATCTGGGGTACTCTGTTCTTCCTCTTCATGGTCTTCGCTGCTCTTTCCACCGAGCTGGCTGTTTTCGAGAACATTCTCGCCTGCATCCGCGAGCTCACCGGTTGGAACCGTCCCAAGGGCTGCATTGTCTGCGGTATCGGCATTTTCATCATTTCCATCACCACCGCTCTCGGTTACAGCATCTTCAAGTTCCAGCCCTTTGCAGACGGCTCCGCGTGGCTGGATTTCTGGGATTTCATCGTCAGCTATAACCTGCTGCCTCTCGGCTCTCTGGCCGTTGCCCTGTTCTGCTGCTATAAGTTCGGTTGGGGCTGGGATAACTTCCTTTCCGAAGCCAATGCCGGTAAGGGTCTCAAGGTTCGCGGTTGGATGAAGTGGATCTTCCGCTACCTCGTTCCCGTTGTCATTATCTTCATCTACATCTACGGCCTTGTCACCTTCTCTTGGAAGTGAGGTCCGGATTTATACAAAAGTGCACGGATAAATTTCCGTGCACTTTTTTTGTGGAAAAAAACGCGTATATAAGCTATAATGTTCTTATTAACGATAAAGGATTTTCGGACTATGGCAAATATAATCGAAATTACGGATTTCAATGACCCCCGACTGGATATATACGCAAGGCTTACCGAAAACCAGCTTCTTAACCGCGAACACCCCGAAGACGGCATATTCATAGCGGAAAGCCCCAAGGTGGTGGAAAGAGCGCTGGATGCCGGTTTTGAAGCCGTCAGCATTCTCACCGAGCGCAGGCATATAGAGGGTCAGTCCGCCCATATACTCCGCCGCTGCGGTGATGTTCCGATTTTCACAGCTGAGCTTGATGTGCTCACCAAGCTGACAGGCTTTAAGCTTACCCGGGGTCTTCTCTGCGCCATGAGACGAAAGCCCCTCCCCACTCTGGAAGAAGTCTGCGCAGGCACAAGGCGCCTTGCTGTTTTGGAAAATGTTGTTAACCCCACAAACATCGGCGCTATATTCCGCTCCGCAGCTGCCCTCAATATGGATGCCGTGCTGCTGACCCCCGCCTGCTGCGACCCCCTCTACCGCCGCTCCAGCCGAGTCAGCATGGGTACGGTTTTTCAGATTCCATGGACATATCTCGGCGAAGATTGGCACGCACAGCTCAAAAATTTGGGTTTTAAGACCGTTTCCATGGCGCTCAAGGAAGATAGTCTCAATATCGATGACCCCCGTCTTGCCGCCGAAAAACGCCTTGCAGTTATCCTCGGCACAGAAGGCGATGGGCTTGCCGACAGCACCATCAGTGACAGCGACTACACCGTCTGTATTCCCATGAGCCACGGCGTGGATTCCCTCAATGTTGCCGTAGCCAGCGCAGTTGCATTCTGGCAGCTTGGAAAAGAATAAATTCAAACGGCAGGCTTTCGCCTGCCGTTATTTTTTGCGCTGTCGCATATAGGGCAAAGGTTTGACCTTTATATAAAAGGGTGATAACATAATCAAAAAGGAGGTGAGACGAATGGAACGCACATATCTCTGCATAGACTTAAAATCCTTTTATGCCAGCGTTGAGTGCATTGAAAGAGGTCTTGACCCTATGCGCACAAATCTTGCTGTTGCGGATGTTTCCAAAACAGAGAAGACCATTTGTCTTGCCGTTACCCCTTCCCTTAAAGCCTATGGCATCTCGGGCAGAGCCCGCCTTTTCGAGCTTACAGAGCAGGTTCGGCTTATAAATTCCCGCCGCGCCCGCTTTTGTCCCGGCGGGGGATTTTCGGGGCGCTCCGCAGATGCCGAAATGCTGAAAAAGCATCCGGAGCTGGAGCTGGACTTTATAGCTGCTCCGCCAAGAATGGCGCTCTATATGGATTACAGCAGCCGCATATATCAGGTTTATCTCCGGCATATTGCCCCCGAGGATATTCATGTCTACTCCATAGACGAGGTTTTCATCGACCTGAGCCCCTATCTTCCCTCTGCAGGTCTAACCGCCCGTCAGTTTGCAAAAATGCTTATAAAAGAGGTTCTGGAGGCTACGGGAGTTACCGCCGCCGCAGGTATTGGCTCCAATCTGTATCTGGCCAAGATAGCTATGGATATTATGGCCAAACGGGTTGCTGCCGATGCTGACGGAGTGCGTATAGCCCAGCTTGATGAGCAGAGCTACCGACGGGAGCTTTGGTGCCACCGTCCTCTCACCGATTTCTGGCGTGTGGGACGTGGCATTGCGAAAAAACTTGAGGCCCACGGAATATTCACTATGGGGGATATTGCCCGCTGCTCCCTTGGCGAAGCCGGAGATTTCTATAATGAAGAGCTGCTCTATAGGCTTTTCGGGGTCAACGCCGAGCTCCTTATTGACCACGCATGGGGCTTCGAAAACTGCACCATATCCGATATAAAAGCTTACCGCCCATCAACAAACAGCATTTGCTCAGGTCAGGTGCTGAGCAGTCCCTATACATTCGAAAAAACCGCCCTTATCATCCGCGAAATGCTGGATTTGCTCTCTCTTGAGCTTGTGGATAAGGGGCTTGTCACCGACCAGATTGTTCTTACTCTTGGCTATGACATTGAAAACCTCGCCGACCCCGCCCGAAGAGAAGCCTACACAGGAGAAGTAACCACGGATTTTTGCGGCCGTAAGGTTCCCAAGCATGCCCACGGTACAGCAAATCTCGGCAGACACACCGCCTCCACAAGGCTTATTACCGATGCGGTTATGGAGCTTTTCGGAAGAATATGCGATAGCTCTCTTCTGGTGCGGAGGATAAATATTTCCGCAAACCATGTGCTGTATGAAGACAGCGTCCCGGATCTTTCCGTTCCGGAGCAGCTTGATCTTTTCACCGATATAGAGGAACTGGAGCGCCGCAGGCAGGAGGAAGAAAACTCCCTCCAGCGGGAAAAGCGGCGGCAGCAGGCTCTTGTTGACATCAAAAAGCGCTACGGCAAGAACGCGATTTTGAAGGGCATGAACTTTGAAGAAGGCGCCACAGCCAGAGACAGAAACAGCCAGATAGGCGGCCACAAAGCATAAAGGAGATAATATGCATATATCAAACGACCCCCATCGCTACGATGATTTGCTCGCCCTCCCCCACCCCACATCGAAAAAGCATAAGCGTATGAGCCGCGAAAATCGTGCAGCCCAGTTTTCTCCCTTTGCCGCTCTCACGGGCTACGATGCTCTTGTTGACGAAACTGCGCGGTTTACGGAAATGCGCACCGAGCTTGACGAACAGCATAAATCCGCATTGGACGAAATTCTCCGCCTTTTGCTGGAGCATATAGGAGAAAAGCCCGAAATCGGCATAAGATATTTCGTGCCGGATTTAAGGAAATTCGGCGGAGAATTTCTTGATTATCGGGGACGGCTATTACGCATAGACGCCTTCGAAGGCAGTCTCCTTTTCGAGGACGGCTTAAAGATTGCCATTGAAGATGTTTTCGACATACAAAGCCCTTATTCCGTCGGCATATAAGGTTTTGAGTAAGACTCTCAAAAGAGGCAACGGGACAAACAGATAAACTTGAATTTGTTACACACATCTTTATTGCAGAAAAAAGGTGATAATAATGAAATTATTATTTATGATAGGTAATGCAGCTGTCGGTAAAATGACTGTTGGGAAGGAACTTATGAAGCTCACGGGATTGAGGTTGTTTCACAATCATATGACTATCGAACCCGTAATGGAAATCTTTGGTCAGTATAATGGAAAGGCAATTAACAGACTTCGTCAGGTGGTTTTTGAGGAGTTTGCGAAGTCAGATTGCTATGGCATGATTTTCACATATATGTGGGCATTTGACCAACAAGCAGATTGGGATTATATCGAATATGTGAAAAGCATTTTTGAACCCTATAACACAGAGTTTTACTATGTGGAACTTGTTGCTTCCCGTGAAATTAGATTAGAACGAAATGTTACCGAAAACCGCCTACAAAACAAAGCATCAAAAAGGGACATTGAATTGTCGAACCAAAGACTTATCAACGATGATACCAGATATCGACTTGAAAGTTTTGATGGTGAAATTCCGTTTGATAACTATATTAAAATTGACAATTCAAAGCTTCCGCCCGATGTGGTTGCCAAAATGATTCAAGAAAAATTCAATTTATAAAGGGGAAAACACGTTTTTCTTTTGTTAGATAAATTCCAATTTGTCGAACATATCGGAAAATATTCCCTTATTCCCCCCCCACATAAAGAAAGCCTGCGCAGCTTGCGCAGGCTTTTTCTTATTTTATCTTTTTGCCGTCATCAAAGGCATTTGCCACCACTTCTCCCATAGAGAGATAAGTGTGGTTAACAGGGTCAAAGCATATGGGCTTCAGCTTTGCGGGGTCAATCTTTCCCTCTGTAAGCACGCTCTCATCGGCAAGAATATTTATAATCTCGCCTATAAGCAGCTCGCTCTCAGTGTCGTAGCTCACAAGGCGGCACTCCAGAGTCATGGGAAGCTCATCGATTATGGGCGCGTCCACCCTCTCGCTTTTTGTTGCGTGCCAGCCGCAGCGGGAGAATTTATCGGGAACGCTGTTGCCGGAAACTATGCCCACATAGTCCGCCTCCACGGCGTTTTTCTCATCGGCCATGCTGACGGTGAAGGCTCCTCTTGAGAGAATGTTCTTCATGGTCTTATGACCCTGACTCACATAAATTGCGATTTGGTTCACATCTGCCATGCAGCCCCATGCCGCGTTCATGGCATTGGGAGTTCCGTCCTCATCATATGATGCGATTATAAGCACGGGCATTGGAAACAAAAAGGGCTTAGCCCCGAAGGATCTTCTCATATTACACCTCTCCGAAAGCATCTTCAATATAGCCTATATACATATAGTGGGCAGGATGGGAGGAATAGACCCCATCGCGCCATTTTTCGGGCACGCAGTCAACATCAAACTGCTGGGCGAAAACCTTTCTGCAGACAAAGGTCAGCTCCGACTGGGCAAAGCCCACGCCCTTTTCCAGCTTCACGGGAGTGAGGGATGTTTTTGCCACCTTGTCGCCATCTCTGCCCGAGACAGTGCCCAGAATTTCAGCATCCTTCCGGTTTTCCTCGGGGAGGAAGCTTATGACGAAATAATCGTTTTTTTCCATAAATTCAAAGGTATAGCGGTCGGGACGCACATAAATGGTCACCGCAGCTCCGGGATGCTCCCAGACATTTCCCATCATACCCCAGCTGAGAGTCATGCAGTTATAATCATCAATGCTGCCCGCGGATACGATTGCCCATTGCTCGCTGAATTTTCTGAAAATATCGTATTTTGCATCCAGAAAGTTTTCCTTCGTTATCTTGTTTGCCATAGCTTCAACCTTTCTTAGTCTCTTCTGAGAGCATCAATGGGATTGAGATTTGCAGCCTTAACCGCAGGCACAAGACCGAAGACAAGACCTATGATCATGGAAAAGACCACGGAAATCACTATTGCAGGAGCGGATATTGCCACGGGAATTCCGTTTGTCTTGGAAATAAGCTCTGCCAGCGCAATTCCGATTATAACGCCAATTATTCCTCCAAGGCTTGTGAGCACAGAGGCCTCCGTGAGGAACTGGAAACGGATGCGGCGCTTCTTTGCTCCCAAGGCCTTTTTAAGACCTATTTCATTGGTACGCTCCGTGACGGAGACAAGCATTATATTCATAACGCCTATACCGCCTACAAGGAGAGAAATACTTGCTATCCAGATAAGCTGCTGATTGGTGGAGGAGCTCATCTCCTGAAGTTGCTGAGCCTGCTCAAGAAGATCCTCGCTGCGGTAAGAGAAGCGGCTTCCGCTCAGCTCTTCGCCGTCGGTTTCCGCGCCCTCTTCCGGAATTTCACCGCTCACAAAGCTATCCCCAGCTATCTGGCTTTCACTGAGATAATCCGCAACGCCCTTGCCCGCTTTGGTCATGGCATCGGTGCTTTCCGCGCGGACAGCAACGGACTGAGGCTCATCAAAGCGATACACGATGGGCCAGCTCGTATAGGGCATAAACATTGAGCCGCCCGAGGTATCCGTATACATATAGTAGTCTTCAAAGCTGGTGATATGGGGAACAAAGGCAGTCCCCTTTTCCACCATTCCTATAACGGTGAAGGGCTCTCCCTGCATCTCCACGGTTTTACCTATTGGGTATTCTCCGGGGAAAAGGCTGGCCGCGGCCTTTTTATCGATAAGAAGCACCTTGCGGAAGCCATCGAAATCCTCGGAGGAAAAGTTTCTTCCATAGCTTATGTGATAGTCATTCACTTCCATATAGGCACTGTCCACTCCGAAGACACCGCCGCTGAAATTCAGCTTTCCTGCGCTTACCCCGTCGCTCCACGGGCGGGAGGTATAAAAGGAAACCTTTTCAACTCCCTCCAAATCCTCAAGCTCCCCTCTCACATACTCCTCTATCACGGAGACCTCCGCAGGAGGGGCGTTATAGCTCATATCATAGACATAGCTATCCTCATAAAGCTGAACGGTTACAACATTGCTGCCCGAGCCTATAAGGTTTTGCTTTATCTGCTCATTGGTGCCTTTTATGGTGGAAACAATGGTGATTATGGAGGCAATGCCTATAATAATACCCAGCATCGTAAGGACGGAGCGCATTTTGTGCCCCCAGATTCCCTGAAAGGCCAGTCTTATATTTTCCATAGCTGCCCTCCTTAATAACCGTAGAGGGTTTCCCAGTTGCCCTCCTGAGTGGGAGCGCCTTCCTTAACTTCCTTTCCGTAGGGGAAAGCAAGATAATCCTCTGGGCTTATACCTTCAACCACCTTGGAGTATTCGCCCCAGAGCATACCTCCGAGACGCACTCTGCGTTTCACCAGAAGTCCGTCCTCGCCGCGGACATAGACATAAGTGGATGCGCCCTCACTGATAACAAAGGCGTTATTCACATAAAGGCTGCCGCGCTGACCCTCAGCTTCTCCCTGACGGAGAGTTGTGGAAACATAATAGCCGTCCTGAAGCATGGCGGATTCATCGATGAACACTTTATAGGGATAGTAGGATACATTCTGGGAGCCGCCGTAGTAATAGTTGCCGTTTTCCTGAGGGAAGGGCTGGATCTCCACGATGGTGCCCTCATAGCTCATACCGGTATCCCAGCTCATAACGTCCACCTTCTGACCGACGCTGATGCTTTGTAGGTCAAGCTCGCTGACGCTGCCCATTACATAATAGCCTCCGCCGCCGGAGACCTTCATAAGAGGCAAGCCCTCCATACGGGCTGTTTCCTGATCAACAAGGCCCTGTATAACTCCGTCGAACTGGGCCACAACCTTGCCGTCATCGGCCTCCTTCTCCATTATCCTGTATTCTGCCTCGCCCATTTTGATGGAAAATTCCAGCTCCTTTATCTCAGCCTGCTTGGCAAGGCGCATGCTGTGAATTTCCGTTGCGGTGAAGCCGGAGTTCCATATAATATTGCTTCCGCCGCCTCCGCCGCCACCGTGGACAGGAGTGAAATAGGTGAAGCGGTAAACAGTGCCTGCGGGGCTTATTATCTGGCCGTTTTCGTCTTCAATAGCAGGACTTGTTACCTTCACGAACTTCAGCCCGAATTCCTGAGTTACCGCGCCTTCATTGCTGTCTTCCTCCGTATGCTGGAAAACAACATATAGGCTGTCCACTCCCTTTCCGTAAAACAGAGCTTCCATCATAAGCTCATCCACCATGGCCTTGCTGCGAAGCCAGCAGTAAAGAGGAGTGAGAGAGGTATCGCCCTTGCCTTTATAGACAACATAGTCCTTGCCCTCAAGCTC
>JAZNZR010000079.1:0-2469 GCA_045595025.1 Oscillospiraceae bacterium
TACGATAAGATCGAGAAGCTCCGTGGCATGAACATTGCCATCACCACCACCGCCAAGACCGACGAAGAGGCTCGCGAGCTCCTCAAGCTCATGGGCGCTCCCTTCGTGAACAAGGACTAAGGGAAGGAGATAACTAGTTATGGCAAAGACTTCTATGAAAATCAAGCAGGCTCGCCCCGCTAAGTACTCCACCCGCGCTTACAACCGTTGCAAGATCTGCGGCCGTCCCCACGCTTATCTGCGTGACTACGGCATCTGCCGTATCTGCTTCCGCGAGCTGGCTTACAAGGGCCAGATTCCCGGCGTACGCAAGGCTTCTTTCTAAGAGCGGTTTGTAATTTTCCGTCATAGTGCGTTGCGGCTGCTTGCCGTACTTTAAGTACTGTCTTCGCAGCCGCGCCTTCTCTGACGAAAAATTCCTGCACCTTTTACTGGCTTAAATTTGTCAAGGTTTATTGTTGCGCCGCCAGGCCGTGCTTCGGTCACGGTACCTGCGGACACGATTTCAGAGACAATATAAGCCCGATTATGGTGCCGGTCAGGCAGCTATTACTGAACTGAAAGTCCGTCCGGATGGATCAAATTATTCCGTCCGGCGGATTTTTGCCGCGATATTTACGACACACCCGGCTGGGTCGTAAGAATTTTTCACCGTCCCGAGTCCTCGGAGACGGTGATACGCGTCTTTGAATGGACGTGTTTTCCACAGCTTTTCGACAGGTATTTCAACGCGGAAAGCTCCTGCTGTACACTTGCACAAAAATCTCGGTCAAAATGACTATAAAAGCATTGAAAAATCTAGCTTTTTCATGAAAAAAACTCTTTACAAATGAGTGCGTGCAATGGTATAATAAACCGATTGCGGCCCTGAGAAAGGAAGGTTCTGGATGCCCTCCGGACGAAGGCTCCGATCAGATAAAAAATGCACTGAAACCACAGAGCAAAGGCCCTGTGGATTTGGCGCGAAAAGAAGCGGTAAGTCGCTGCCGCAGTAATAGCGACTGGGATGACGAAAGGCCGCGGCTAATCATGCATTAGCGCGGAACCTCGCCGCCCAAACCGCATAAGCGGTAACTCTAAAACAGGAGGAAAACAAAATGCAGATCACTGACCCCATCGCAGATATGCTGACCCGTATCCGCAACGCCGGTACCGCAAAGCATGAAACCGTGGATGTCCCCGCTTCCAAGATGAAGAAGGCCATTGCTCAGATCCTTCTCGATGAAGGCTACATCAAGAGCTTCCAGATCATCGAGGACGGCACTCAGGGTGTCATCCGCATCACTCTCAAGTATCTCCCCGGCAAGGAGAAGGCAATCCAGGGCCTCCGCCGTGTCAGCAAGCCCGGCCTCCGCGTGTACGCCGGCGCAGACGAGCTTCCCCGCGTCCTCAAGGGCCTGGGCATAGCTATCATCTCCACCTCCAAGGGCATCATGACCGATAAGGCAGCTCGTGCAGCCAATGTCGGCGGCGAAGTCCTGGCATTCGTATGGTAAGGAGGGTATTGAACAATGTCTAGAATTGGTAGAGCCCCCATCACCGTTCCTGCCGGAGTGGAAGTTAAGGTTGATGCAAACAACCACATCACCGTCAAGGGCCCCAAGGGCACCCTTGAGAGAGACCTCGTTCCCCAGATCAAGGTCGAAGTCAATGAAGGCGTTATCAACGTCACCCGTCCCAACGATGAGAAGCAGAACCGCTCTCTCCATGGCCTGACCCGCACCCTCGTTGCAAACATGGTCACCGGCGTTACCGAAGGCTACAAGAAGACTCTTGAAGTTAACGGCGTTGGTTATCGTTGCAGCAAGGAAGGCAAGAAGCTGGTCCTGAACATCGGTTATTCTCATCCTGTCAACGTTGAGGAAATCGACGGCATCGTCATCGAAGTTCCCAACCCCAACACTGTTGTTATCAACGGTATCGACAAGCAGAAGGTCGGCCAGTTCGCAGCAGACGTTCGTGCAAAGAGACCTCCCGAGCCTTACAAGGGCAAGGGCATCAAGTACTCTGACGAAGTTGTCCGCCGCAAAGAAGGCAAGACCGGTTCTAAGTAAACGGAGGTGCGCCTAAATGATTAACAGACCTGATACCAGAGGACAGCGCATCAAGCGCCACAACAGAGTTCGCGGCAAGATCTCCGGCACCGCTGAGAGACCCCGTCTCTGTGTTTTCAGAAGCGAAAAGAACATCTACGCTCAGATCATCGACGACGTAGCAGGCAACACTCTCGTTGCTGCTTCCTCCGTTGAAAAGGATTTTGAGCTTTCCGGTTCCAACAAGGAAGGCGCCCGTGCTGTTGGCAAGCTTGTTGCTGAGCGTGCACTGCAGAAGGGCATCGAAGAGGTCGTATTCGACCGCGGCGGCTACATCTATCACGGCCGCGTTATGGAACTGGCAGAAGGCGCCCGCGAAGGCGGCCTGAAATTCTAAGGGGAGGAGGAAACTAATTATGGCATACGAAAGAAACAA
>JAZNZR010000080.1:0-4177 GCA_045595025.1 Oscillospiraceae bacterium
TTGAGCCCATCTATATTTCCGACTGCTACTGCGGTACCCCCGGAGGCGGAAGCGGCGGTGTCCGCAGCCTCATTATCCCCGAGGGTATCAGCTATGTTTCCGCCGGGGCAGATTTCCACAGTTATTGGCACAGCATAAAGACTCCTTCCAGCCTTTGCCGTATAGGCGCTATGGCCTTTGCCACAAACCACTGTCTTGAAGAGCTGAATTTCAGTGAGGGGCTTCGCCGCATCGATTCCGAAGCATTTTACAGTGCCGAAAGACTTAAAAGCCTCTATCTTCCCGATTCCCTCGTAACACTGGGTGATAACTGCTTCAGGGATGCGTGGTCTCTTCAGGAAGTCTCTGTAGGCAAGGAGAAGTTTGCCAAGGGCTTTAAGGTGCATAGTCTCACAATTCGCTCTCCCGGAGGAGACAGCCATCTCAGCCTCTCTCCCCCCATCGTTGTGCCTATCGCCGACCGAATCAGTGCTTATCCAAAAGGCAAGCGCTTCTTTTTGGCAGGAAAAAGCTACAACAGCCTTGAAGAGCTCACCACCTATTCCGTCAGGGAAAGTCCCGGTGTTTTTCTGGATATTCGCGGCAGAAAAATATGGAGCATTGGCGTTTACGACCGCTGCAGCCCCACAGATGACGGGGGCTATGAGTGCATCCAGCGCTGGTTTTATAAGGAAAACGGCTGCGTCACCCAGATTGAGCAGGTGAAAGCAGACGGCACGGTTTTGGTGCGTGAGGGCATAGGCCCCATTGATGTGCCCTATGTTATGCGAAGCCTTGTGGGAGAAATTTTCAATAAATAAGAAAATGGAGCGTATCTTTCGGATACGCTCCATTTTTACTATTAAGTTTATTTCCGGTCTTCGCCCAAAAGCTTATAAAGAAGGTTATAAAGCTGCTGGCTTTCCTTCGCATCCAGATTCACAAGCTGAGATACCTGATTCTGAACGCCGACAGCAGTCTCCCTGAGCTGGAGACCTTTCTTGCTTGGCTCAACGATAAGCACACGCTCATCGATGCTGCTGCGATAACGCTTTACCATTCCCTTTGCCTCAAGGCTTTTCAGCACCGGGGTAAGCGTACCGGAATCAAGATGGAGCTTCCGCCCCAGATCACGCACGGAAACGCTTTTTTTCTCCCACAAAACCAGCATCACGATATACTGAGTATAAGTCAGATCCAACTCGTCAAGATTGCTTCTGTATAGCTTCATCAGCTCGCGAGCCGCTGCATACAGCGGAAAACAAAGTTGATTTTCGATTTTCAGCGCATCATATTTCCCCACAAATTTTCCTCCATCTGCTTTTCTCCTATGTAATTATATACCAAAAACTGGAATATTTCAAGGGAATATGATAATTATATTCTATTTTAATGGTGCGATTTGGTTTTTTTATCCTATTTTCCTATTTTCCTCATAGGAACTCCCTCTGCGGGGATTCCGAAGTATTTCTCCAGAATTTCCGGCAAATCCTGCATCTCTATATATTTCTCTATCCGTTCTTTGCCTCTTCGAAACTTGAATTCATGTTCTACAATTCCGGCGCTGCCATCAGGCAGACGCAGATTCATCCTAAGCTCATTGCGGAAGGGAGATGTGGAAATCTGGGATATATAGTAGTTCATAGGAATAAGCTCAACAGGCATTACGGGAACATCCTTAAAGCGGGTTTCCTCCCTCTGGCTGAACTCATTTATCAGTTTGATATATAAACCTTCCTTTTCAAGATGAAAGCCGAAACGGCTCTCTCCCGAAAAGCTGATAGCGCCAAAAGGCGCAGTGCCGCCATATCCCACATCGCAAAGGTATTTCTGTCCCTCGATTACGCAGACAATAACGCAGTGGGCGGGAGGATACATTTCCTCTCTTCCCATCATAACATTGGCAGCCGCCATGTAGGTCTCAAATCCAAGCTCACGGAGGAAGGCATTGAGAAGACTGTTAAGCTCAAAGCACCAGCCGCCCCTGCGGCGAACCACAATCTTGTCGTAGAGCTTTTTTATGCCCAGTTCGGGGCAGGCACCCAAGGCCCAGCTATCTATATTTTCAAAAGGGATATGGGTCAAATGGGAATAGATTATGCGGTCAAGGCTCTCTTTATCCACCTTCAGCTGCACCCCTCCAAGACCTATCCGCTCCGCGTAGGCAGCAGCATCGGGTATGCGCTCATAAAGTTCTTCGTACATTCTATCTTTTTCCTCCGAAGCATTTTCTATTATTATATTGACTCTTCCGGGATTTGTATATAAAATATTTATGATTTTATAAAAATTTTTTGTTTTCAGGGGATATGGGCATTATGGCACACTCAGTAAGCAGCAAAAACCTCAAAGATACCCATCACGCAAAATTTGATACTGCTGCGGCAACCGAAGCTGCGAACTTTTTTGTCAGCACAAGCGGGGTAAGCTGCGTTTTTATGGACGACGGGGGTATCCCCGTTTATGAAAAGAGTCCCGATAAGACCCCCTGTGCCGCCTGCAGGGAGCTTTGCCTCCATCTGGGCTGCTCTTTCAACTGCGAGGGGCTTCACCCCTTCGCCGCACGGCAGAGCGAGCGCTTCGGCGGAAGATACATTTATTTCTGCCCCATCGGCATGGCCTTTTTTGCCTCCCCTATCCACTCTGCCGGCATATATTCCGGTGCTTTCATTGGAGGCCCCGCCCTTATTATTGACCCCGAGGATATTCTTGCCGGTGATGTATTCACAGATATGGAGCTGAGCGAGGAGCTGACTCTCCGCGCTCTGGAATCCCTCGCCTCCGTTCCGCAGACAACTCCCCAGAGGCTGGATGCCCTTTCCGGACAGCTTTTTGCCAACGCCGTTTATGTAAGCGACAGCAGCCATGAGCTTTTTATGCTCCGCGAGCAGCACGAGCAGCAAAACTATATCAGCTCCTATATTTCCGCTCTCAAGGCAAGCGAGGCCAGCCAGGTTTATCCTATTGAAAAGGAAAACGAACTGGCCACCGCTATTGCTCAGGGCGACAGCATCACCGCCTCACGCCTTCTCAATGAATTGCTCGGCCACATATTCTTCTACACAAGCGGTACCGAGGAGATATATACCCGTGTTACCGAGCTTCTGGTTATCCTCTCCAGAGCTGCCATAAATGGCGGAGCCAATGCCCAGCAGATATTTGAGCTCAGTCATCGCTTTATGAAGGATATGCGTTCACTGCGAAATCAGGAGGATCTCACCCACTGGCTGGCAGGTACTCTCAGCCGCTTTATGCGCCATGTTTTCGATATGATGGATGTTAAGCACACAGACGCTATGCATAAGGTGAAGGAATATATGATCGTCAACCACGCCCGTAAGCTCTCTCTGGAGGAAGCCGCCGCCCTTGTGGGCTACTCCCCCGCCTACTTCTCCAGAATTTTCAAGGATGAGATGGGCATTAGTTTCAAGGAAGCTCTCAACGGCATACGCATAGAAAAGAGCAAAAATCTCCTCCTTTCCAGCACCGCTTCCATTGCCGAGGTATGCTCAATGGTGGGCTTTAATGACCAGAGCTACTATTGCAAAGTTTTCAAAAAACTTACCGGTGTCACTCCCGACAGATTCAGAAAGCGTTCCCGCCGTATAGACACGGAAAAAGAATACGGTCTTAAGTAGCCATATATAAAAAAATTACAAAAAGTCATAAATTTGTTATATACATATTCCCGCTGATTGTCTATTCTATAAAGGTAAATTATAAAAATAACAAGGAGATATCGACATGACCATTATCGAAGAAATTTCCCAGGCAATACAGTCCGGCAAGATGAAGATCATCAAGGAGCTCGTTCCCCAGGCTATCGAGCAGGGCCACACCGCTCAGGACATCCTGAACAACGGTCTTCTCCACGGCATGAACATCGTTGGGGATCGTTTCACCCGCAACGAAGCTTTCGTTCCCGAAGTTCTCGTCGCTGCACGCGCAATGAACAAGGGCACCGAGCTCATCAAGCCCCTCCTGGCTGCTGAAGGCAACCAGCCCATCGGCAAGGCCTGCATCGGCACCGTTCAGGGCGACCTGCATGACATCGGCAAGAACATTGTCAAGCTCATGCTCGAAAGCCAGAACATCGATGTTATCGACCTCGGCGTTGAGGTTGCTCCCGAGAAGTTCGTTGAGACCGTTAAGAATGAGAACTGCCAGCTCGTTTGCTGCTCCGCTCTTCTGACCACCA
>JAZNZR010000081.1:0-15369 GCA_045595025.1 Oscillospiraceae bacterium
AACTGACTTCCTGGATAACGGCAGAATGGAAACCACTTTCACCCGCGCAAAAGAGATCGGCTCTATGGCTGAGAAAATGATAACTCTCGGAAAGAAGAAGGATCTGGCTGCATACCGTCAGGCTCTCGCTTTCATCACCCGTGAAGACGTTGCTAAGAAGCTCTTCGACGAGATCGCTCCCAAGTACGCTGAGCGTCAGGGCGGCTACACCCGCGTAACCCGCATCGGACCCCGCCGTGGTGACGCTGCTGAGATGGCAGTTATCGAGCTCGTATAAGTTCGATCTTTCCGTAAATAAAAACTCCCTTGCCTTTTGGCAAGGGAGTTTTTTATATATAGATGCTCAAGAAGGGAAAATTGATTGTCTGATGTGCATCTGTGTGATACTATGATGGCAAATATATGCTCAACAGAGAGGTGTGGATATATGAAAAGAAAACATATTATACGGATCATTGTTGTAATCCTGATTATAGGCCTATTATTTTTAATCGGCGCAGAAAGATATCGGAATGCGGTTTATTGGATTGAAGAAGGCTGTTTTGGTAAAGCTACCCCTTATGTTGATGAAGTTCCTTTTATTATAGAACTGTATGAACCCGGTTTGGTGTCCTATGCATATGCCGGGGAAGCTATGAGCTTTGGACATTATGATGAAGCAATTGAATTACTCAAGCCTTTGGCGGATAGAAACTATCGTGACAGCGTTCGAATGCTGGATCATTGCATAGAACAACTCAATAAACTTACTGACTGAATAAATTTCACTCTACCGCTGGTTGATTTCTCCCCCAATCAACCGGTAGTTCGTGTTATTTGTCCCGGAGAGCGCTACAATTAAGGTGAAAGGAGGAAGCATATGGACCAAATCAAAATAGGAAAATTCATTGCCGAGTGCAGAAAAAATAAAAATCTTACACAGGCACAGCTGGCAGAGAAACTGAACATAAGCGACAGAGCGATATCAAAATGGGAGACAGGCAAGGCAATGCCCGATTCCAATATTATGCTCGTTCTTTGCGACATTCTTGGAATTAACGTAAACGAATTATTATGTGGGGAGACGATAGATTTGGAACAGAAGGACGAACAGTTAAATGAACTGGTTTTTCAGATGGCAACAAATGAGGAAAGATATCATAAGAGGCTGCGCCGCAGCGCTTATTTGATTGTTGCTACCAGTCTGGCAGCGCTTATCTTCCTGGTTACTTTAATATCACTTCTTATCCCTGAGTGCGGTTTTCAATACTTTATGATAGCCGTGTCTATCATACTTTTTATAATCCCCTGCACTATTGCTCTTAAATTCAAGGTGGAGACAGGGTATTATGAATGCAAAAACTGTCAGCATATGTTTGTTCCCAACTATAAAGAGATTGCTTTGTTGATGCAAACACCAAAAAGGAGATTGCTGAAGTGCACCAAATGCGGAAAATGGACTTGGTGCAAAAAACTCAGCAAGAGATAATTTGTCCGACATGCATAGTAAACAATAAAAAAACCTGCGCATTCCCTTTGGGGATTGCGCAGGTTTTTTATTTACTCAGCAAGAGCATTAAGGTCATAGGGTGTGGTCTGATAGACGAAATAGTTAAGCCAGTTCTGGTAGAGCAGGTTAGCGTGGCTGCGCCAGGTAACAAGAGGCTCTTTAGTGTCATCGTCGTTGGGGAAATAGTTATGGGGAACATGGATGGGAAGACCCTGATTTTTATCCCGCTCGTATTCCAGCTTCAATGTTTCCCGGTCATACTCACTGTGTCCGGTGATGAAAACCTGTCTGCCACCCTCGGTTGCCACGGCATAAACCCCTGCATCGGGAGAAGAGGCAAGGATTTTCAGCTGAGGGCAGGCTTCGATATCCTCACGGCGCACGCTGGTGTGGCGGGAATGGGGAGCCATAAAGACTTCGTCGAAGCCGCGGAGAAGCATATTGCTGCGGCGTTCCACAGTATGGGGGAAAACGCCAAAAAGCTTTTCGTCTAAGGTGTACTTTGGAATTCCGTAATGGTGATAAAGAGCGGCCTGTGCACCCCAGCAGATATGGAAAACGCTGTGGACATGGCTTTTGCTCCAATCCATTATCTCGCAGAGCTCATCCCAGTAGTCAACCTCTTCAAAGTCCATAAGCTCAACGGGAGCCCCTGTGATTATCATACCGTCATAGTAGCGGTCGCGGATTTTGTCAAAGGTGGTATAAAACTTCAGCATATGCTCGCTGGCGGTGTTTTTGGAAACGTGTCCCCGCATCTGCATCAGCTCCAGCTCCACCTGCAGGGGAGTGTTACCCAAAAGGCGGGCAAGCTGGGTCTCGGTGACAATTTTGGTGGGCATAAGATTCAGCAGAAGAATCTGCAGAGGACGGATATCCTGGGTTATAGCCCGCTTCTCCGTCATTACGAATATATTTTCGCTGTTCAGAGTTTGAGTTGCGGGAAGGTCGTTGGGGATTTTAATTGGCATAGGGAAGCGGCTCCTTTCGGGGCAGGTTATATTTTGGCGAGGGCCTGTTCAAGATCGGCAATGAGGTCTGCGGCATCTTCAATGCCAACACTGAGGCGGACAAGGTCGGGAGTTACACCGGCTGCAGCAAGCTCTGCGTCGTTCATCTGACGGTGGGTGGCGCTGGCGGGATGGAGGCAGCAGGTGCGGGCATCGGCAACGTGGGTCTCGATGGCTGCTACGCGAAGATTACCCATAAACTCCTCAGCTGTGGCTCTGCCGCCCTTCACGCCGAAAGAAACAACGCCGCAGGAGCCATTGGGCAGATATTTCTGACCAAGCTCATAATATTCGTCGCCGGGAAGACCGCAGTACTTGACCCAGGAGATTTTCTCGTGCTTCTGGAGATATTCGGCGATTGCCTGAGCGTTTTCGCAGTGGCGCTTTACGCGGAGATGGAGGCTCTCAAGACCGAGATTCAGATAATAGGCATTCTGGGGAGCCTGAATGGAGCCCAGATCACGCATAAGCTGGGAGGTGCACTTGGTGATAAATGCTCCTTCAAGACCGAAGCGTTCGGTGTAGGTAACGCCGTGGTAGCTCTCATCGGGGGTGCAGAGTCCGGGGAACTTTTCGGCGTGGGCAGTCCAGTCAAATTTGCCGGAGTCCACGATGCAGCCGCCCAGTGCGCCGCCGTGGCCGTCCATATACTTGGTGGTGGAATGGGTGACTATATCGGCGCCCCACTCAAAAGGACGGCAGTTGATGGGAGTTGCAAAGGTGTTGTCCACAATGAGGGGAACTCCGTGGGCATGGGCGGCCTTAGCGAACTTTTCTATATCAAGAACGGTGAGTGCGGGGTTTGCGATAGTCTCACCAAAAACAGCCTTGGTGTTGGGGCGGAAGGCTTTCTCCAGCTCTTCCTCGCTGCAGTCGGGGGAAACAAAGGTGAACTCAATGCCCATACGCTTCATAGTGACGGCGAAAAGGTTATAGGTACCGCCGTAAATACTGGCGGAGGACACAACATGGTCACCGCAGGAAGCAATATTGAAAACAGCGTAGAAGTTTGCGGCCTGACCGGAAGAGGTGAGCATAGCTGCGCTGCCACCCTCAAGAGCGGCAATTTTTGCGGCAACATGGTCATTGGTGGGATTCTGGAGGCGGCTGTAGAAATATCCGCTGGCCTCAAGGTCGAAGAGTTTGCCCATCTCGGCGCTGGAATCATATTTGAAGGTTGTGCTCTGGATTATGGGGATCTGGCGGGGCTCGCCATTGCCGGGGGTGTAGCCCGCCTGCACGCATTTTGTTCCAAGTTTATTTTCGCTCATGGTGATACTCCTTGAATTGCTCAGAATAATCGGAAAAGCTTATTAAAAAGGCGGCGGAGATCCACTCTCAGCCGCCTTTGGGTATTGCAGAGTTCTTTATCATTTTAAGCGCGCTTACTGCACTTGTCAAGCGGCTTTCCGGAAAAGGGGTTTGTGAGGTTTCTCGAAGCCGTGAACCCAGTCGGAAAACAGATAGTAGAATAGATAAATCACCGAGCTTATAACCCATGTAAAGGGATATGCCCAATAGACAAAGCGAATTTCTCCCACAAAGTGCATAATGCAGAAAATATAAACAAGGCGGATGCCGCACCAAACAACTATCATAACCATCATAGGCACAAATGTTTTGCCAGCGCCACGGCATACGGCGGCAATGGAATGAGAGAAGGACAAAAGGAAGTAGAAAGCGGCCAGTGTGCGTGCCTGCATTGCGCCAAGCTCCACAACTCCGGGATTGTTGTCGAAGACGGCAACAAGTTCCGGCGCGAAAAGGAATACTGCAACGCCTATACACTGGGCGAGCAAAACGGCAAGAAGTATCCCGAAACGGGCACCCTTTTTGGCCCGGTCATACTCTTTAGCACCCAGATTCTGGCTTATGAAGGTGCTGATTGCCATATTGAAGCTCATTATAGGCAGGAAGGCAAAGCCCTCTATCTTACTGTGCACCCCGTAGGCTGCCATGGCAAGCATACCGAAGGAGTTGATCTGGCTTTGAACAACAACATTGGCAAGACCGATAACGCTGTTTTGCACGCCGGCGGGAAGACCGATTCGGACAATTTCTCCGAAAATTCCCTTGTGGAAGCGGATACGGCGGGGATAAACGGAATAGATTTGTCCCTTTTTCAAAAGGTGGACAAGGCAGAACACAAAGGCGCTGGCTTGACTTATTACGGTGGCAAAGGCTGCCGACCATACTCCCCAATGGAACACGCCGATAAAAAGAAGGTCAAGAGCGATGTTAAGCAGGGAGGAATAGATAAGGTAATAAAGAGGGCGGCGGCTGTCACCGAGGGCGTTCATAATGCCCTTGCAGCTGTTATATAGAACAATGGTGATAATTCCCGCGAAATACGTACGAAAATAAGAGACCGCTTCGTCCATAACCTGAGGGTCTGTGTTTATCCAGCGAAGGAGGGTGGGCGTGAAAATAAGACCGAAAACCGTAAGCACAGCGCCGGACAAGAGACCAAAGGCGATGTTAGTGTGGATTGCCTTGCTGACGTTTTCGGGCTCGTTTGCTCCGAAATAGCGTCCGATAACGGCGCTGGTGGCCATGCCCATACCGATAAGGAAGCTTATCATAAGATGGATGAGGGGACCGGAGGAGCTTACCGCCGCAAGGGAGCTGGTACCCAGAAGTCTGCCTACTATGAAGGCGTCGGCAGTGTTATAAAGCTGCTGGAACACCTGACTTAGCAGAATGGGCAGGGCAAAAGAGAGCATATGCTTATATATGCTGCCAGTGGTCATATTCCGGGTTGTGCGGGGACCCTTATTCTGTTTTTTCTTGATTACATTTTCCATAAGAAGTATTTTACACCCACTTAAAACGAAAAACAACTGTAAAAAAAGCCGCAACATTCGTCTGAATGTTGCGGCTTTTTTAGCAATATTTATGCCTTGGTGTCGCAGTAGATGCAGCGGTATACACCGTCTTCGCCATCGGTGCGGCGGAAAATATGGGGAAGCTCCTGCTCAATGCCGGTTATGCAGCGTCCGTGGCTGCACTTAAGATCACGGCGGAGAGTCTCCTCAGGGGGCAGACTGGATTTTTTAGCGCCATTGGCGTTGTTTTCCAGAAGCTTCAGTATGAGAGCCATGCGGATGTATTTTCCGTTATGAACCTGACGGAAGTAGGCTGCGCGCTCATCAGCGTCCACGCCTACGCTTATCTCGTTTACACGGGGCAGGGGGTGGAGAATACGCATATCTGCCTTGGCGGTGAGAAGCTTTTCGGGGGTGAGGATATAGCTGTCCTTAAGGCGGAGATACTCCTCTTCACTGGAAAAGCGCTCCCGCTGAACTCTGGTCATATAGAGGATATCCAGCTTGGGCATAGCCTCTTCCAGAGAGCGCACTTCCTCATAGCTGATGCCCTGCTTATCCAGAATTTCGGTGCGGACATGCTCGGGAATGCGAAGCTCTTCGGGGGAGATGAGGACGAAGCGCACGCCTGCGTAACGGCTCATTGCGGCCAGAAGGGAGTGGACGGTGCGTCCAAACTTAAGGTCGCCGCAGCAGCCCACAGTGAGGCCTTCAAATCTGCCCATCTCGCGGTGGATGGTGAGCAGGTCGGTGAGAGTCTGGGTGGGGTGGTTGTGGCCGCCGTCACCTGCGTTGATAACGGGGATGGAGCAGTTGAGGCTGGCAACATAGGGAGCACCCTCCTTGGGATGGCGCATAGCGATTATGTCCGCGAAGCAGTTGACGGTTTTCGCGGTGTCGGCAACGCTCTCGCCCTTGGAAACAGAGGAGTTGGTAGCATCGGAAAAACCGATTACATGGCCGCCAAGCTCATACATTGCGGACTCAAAGCTGAGTCTGGTGCGGGTGGAGGGCTCATAAAAGAGAGTAGCCAGCTTCTTGCGGGCGCATTTTTCCGCATAAGCATCGGGATGGGCGATTATATCCTCGGCGGTGGCGATAAGGCCGTCAATCTCCTCGGTGGAGAGGTCGAGAATATCTATTACGTCTTTTTTCATTTCAAAGACTCCTTCGGTCCGGGGATTTTTATTTGCCTATCCAGCTCTCGTCGGAGGGATTGTTGCGGAAGGCAATAAGGCGTGCTTTGTCGGTCTCGGCAATGTAGCCGTCGGCTGCTGCAACTTCAACAATGGTGTCGAAGTCGGTGAGGCTGACATTCTTAACATTGGCTGCGGCAAGGCGTTCCACGCTCTTTGCCATGCCGTAGGTGAAGATGCTGGCGATACCAAGAACCTCTGCGCCTGCCCCGCGGAGTGCGTCAACAACATCGATGCAGCTGCCGCCGGTGGAGATAAGGTCCTCAACAACAACAACCTTCTGGCCGGGGAGGAGCTTGCCCTCAATGCGGTTGTTGCGTCCGTGGTCCTTGGCGCTGCCGCGGACATAGCCCATGGGCAGACCCATAAGGTGAGCGGTGATGGCGGCATGGGCAATACCTGCGGTGGAGGTGCCCATAAGAACTTCGGCCTCGGGGTAGTTCTCGCGGATGATCTGGGCAATACCGGACTCAACATCCAGTCTGACATCGTGGTCGGAGAGGGTCAGGCGGTTATCGCAATAGATGGGGCTCTTGATGCCGCTGGCCCAGGTGAAGGGCTCGTCGGGGCGAAGGAAAACAGCCTTGATTTTGAGAAGATCCTTTGCAATTTTGATTTTCATATCTATACCTCTTAAATATATTTTTTAACCGATAAATTCTGCGCAGCAGCGCTTCCATGCGGCAACGGGGTCAGCGGCGGCGGTGATGGGACGGCCCACAACGATGTAGTCAGAACCGATCTCCTTGGCCTTGGCAGGGGTGGTTACGCGAACCTGATCGCCCACAGCGCCGTCTGCGAAGCGGACACCGGGGGTGACGGTGACGAAGTCTGCGCCGCAAACCTCGTGAACTTTGCCAGCCTCCAGAGGAGAGCAGACAACGCCGGCTAGACCTGCCTCGGCTGCGCACTTTGCGTAGTGCATAACAACCTCGTCCAGAGGCTTTTCGATGAGAAGGTCAGCTTCCATGCGCTCCTGAGAGGTGGAGGTGAGCTGAGTTACAGCGATGAGAAGGGGGCGGCTGCCGTCGGGACGGGTGAGACCCTCGAGAGCGGCTTCCATCATAGCTTTGGTGCCGGCGGCGTGGAGGTTGGTCATATCAACATCCAGACCGGAGAGAACGGCCATAGCCTTTTTAACGGTGTTGGGAATATCGTGGAGCTTCAGGTCAAGGAAGATCTTGTGGCCTCTTGCCTTTATCTCGCGGACGATATCGGGACCTGCGGAGTAATAGAGCTCCATGCCGATTTTAACAAAGGGACGCTCCTCGCCGAACTTGGCGAGAAAATCCAGAGTTTCCTGTTTGCCGGCGAAGTCGCAGGCGATGATTACGTCTTTACCCATTAGTGAGCTCCTCCTATTATATCACTGAGATTCTTGATTCTGAATTTTTCCATAACCGCGGGGAGAGAGGTGATGATGTCCTTGCAGGCGCAGGGGTCAACCAGATTCGCTGCCCCAACTTCAATGGCGGTGGCACCTGCCAGCATCATCTCTATAACATCCTCGGCGCTGGAGATGCCGCCCATGCCGATGATGGGAACTTTAACTGCCTCATATACCTGATACACCATTCTCACAGCCACGGGGAAGATGGCGGGACCGGAGAAGCCGCCCATTTTGTTGGCAACAACGCTCTTGCGGCTATTAAGGTCTATGCGCATACCCAGAAGGGTGTTTATCATGCTGATACCGTCGGCACCGGCCTCCTCGCAGGCCTTGGCGATGGCAACAATGTCGGTTACATTGGGGCTCAGCTTCATATATACGGGCTTGGTGGTGACTTCCTTAACGGCTGCGGTTACCTCAGCGGCTGCAATGGGGTCGGTGCCGAAGGCCATGCCTCCGTTATGAACGTTGGGGCAGGAGATGTTGACTTCCAGAATGGCAACCTGCTCCTCCTTATCCAGTGCGGCGCAGGTTTTTGCGTATTCCTCAATGGAGAAACCGCTTACATTGGCCACGACCTTTTTATTGAAAACCCTTTTCAGCTCAGGAAGTTCGTGGGAGATAACGGCCTCAACACCGGGATTTTGAAGACCTACGGAGTTTATAAGGCCGCGCTGGCATTCGGCAATGCGGGGGGTGGGGTTGCCGAAACGAGGCTCAAGAGTTGTGCCCTTAATGGAAAAGCTGCCAAGGCAGTTTATGTCATAGATATCGGCAAACTCGTAGCCGTAGCCGAAGGTGCCGGCGGCGGGGATAACGGGATTGTCTATCTCCCAGCCGGAGAGATTTACCTTTGTGTTTACCATATGATCTCCTCCCTTACCAGAACGGGTCCGTCCTTGCATATGCGCTTGTTGCCATACTTGGTTTTGCAGCTGCAGCCCATGCAGGCACCGAAGCCGCAGCCCATGCGCTCTTCAAAGCTCAGCTCGCCGCTGGTTTTGGCAATGGCGTCGATGGCCTTGAGCATAGCGGTGGGACCGCAGGTATAGAAGTAAGTGTAATCCAGATCCTTCATAACATCTGTTACGAAGCCCTTAACGCCAACGCTGCCGTCGGCGGAGCTTATGAGAACCTCTGCGCCCAAGGCGGAGAATTCATCCACATAGAACATATCGGCGGAGGAGTTGAATCCCAGAATAACAGTGGGCTTTTTTCCCTGAGCGATAAGCTGTCTGCAGGCGTTATAGAGAGGAGGGATGCCAACGCCGCCGCCTATGAGCAGGGGAGCATCACCGCTCTTGCTCAGGTCGTAGCCGTTGCCCAGACCGGTGAGCACGTCAAGCTCGGTGCCAAGGGGGAGGGAAGTCATCATCTCGGTGCCGCGTCCCAGAACCTTGTAGATAATGGTGATGCTGCTCTCGTCCCAATCGCAGACGGATATGGGGCGGCGGAGATAAAAGCCATCCAGCTTAATATTGATAAACTGTCCGGGAGCGGTGCAGGCGGAGCTGTCGCCGGAGAGCACCATGCGGTAGATGCCCTCGGCGAGGCGGATGTTTTCAGTTATTGTATAAATTCCCTGTTTCATTTGTTTACCTCAAGTGTCGATGGTGGAAACGGTGAAGGTGGTCTCCTCAAGAACATCCAGCAGGGTTCCAACGGTGTCCAGAGAGGTGAAGGTGGTCACGCCGTTTTCAACGGCTGCACGGCGGATGGAAACGCCGTCATCATAGTGGACGCCGGAGAAGATGGCGCGGGTGTTGATGATATAGCTGATGTAGCCTGCGCGGATATGGTTGAGAATATCGTCGCAGCCCTCGCTGATCTTGCCCAGCACGCGGGTCTTGATGCCGTGCTGGCGGAGGAAGTTGGCGGTGCCTGCGGTTGCCTCAATGTTGAAGCCCAGATTATAGAAGCGTCTTACAAGGGGGAGACCCTCTTCCTTGTCCTCGTTTGCCAGAGTTACAAGGACGGTGCCGTAGTTCTGCAAAACCATTCCAGAGGCCTGCAGTGCCTTGTAGAAGGCGCGGTAGAGCTTGTCGTCATAGCCGATAGCTTCGCCGGTGGACTTCATCTCGGGGGAGAGGTAGGCGTCCAGACCGTGGATCTTGGAGAAGGAGAACACGGGAACCTTTACATACCAGCGCTTCTTCTCCTCGGGATAGAGGTCGAAGATGCCCTGTTCCTTGAGGCTCTTGCCGAGAATAACATTGGTGGCGATGTCGGCGAGGGAGTAGCCGGTGGCCTTGCTGAGGAAGGGGACGGTGCGGGAGGAGCGGGGGTTGACCTCGATGATGAAAACATTGTCATTTTCATCAACGATGAACTGGATGTTGTAAAGACCAACGATGCCGAGACCCAGACCCAGCTTCTTTGCATAGCCCAGAATGGTGCCCTTCACCTTGTTGGAGATGGAGAAGGGGGGATAAACGCTGATGGAGTCGCCGGAGTGAACGCCGGTGCGCTCAACCAGCTCCATAATGCCGGGCACAAACACATTGCGTCCGTCGCAGATGGCGTCAACCTCAACCTCTTTGCCGCGGATATAGTGGTCGACGAGAACGGGTCTGTCGGCATCTATTTCAACGGCGGTCTTCAGATAGTGGCGCAGCTGCTCCTCGGTGGCAACCAGCTCCATGGCGCGTCCGCCCAGAACGAAGCTGGGGCGCACCAGAACGGGATAGCCAACCTCTTCGGCGGCGCGGACACCGTCTTCAATATTGGTAACGGCGCGGCCTGCGCTCTGGGGAATGTTCAGCTCATGGAGAATCTTCTCGAAGCGGTCGCGGTCCTCGGCGTTGGCGATGGCCTCAACGTTGGTGCCGATAATGTTCACATCCCGCTCCATAAGAGGCTGAGCCAGATTGATGGCGGTCTGACCGCCCAGAGATGCGATAACATCCCAAGCTCCCTCGAAGGAGAGAACGTTCATAACATCCTCGGGAGTGAGGGGCTCGAAATAGAGCTTGTCGGCGGTGGTGTAGTCGGTGGAAACGGTTTCGGGGTTGTTGTTTATGATAATTGCCTCGCAGCCGGACTCGCGTATAGTCTGAACAGCGTGGACGGTGGAATAGTCGAACTCAACGCCCTGTCCGATACGGATGGGGCCTGCACCAAGCACAACGCGCTTTTCCTTGTCGGTGACGATGGAAGCGTTAGCGCCGTGATAGCTGGAGTAGAAATAGGGTATATAGGCGTTGGTGTGGCAGGTGTCCACCATACGGAAGACAGGCATAATCCCGTTATCCTTGCGCAGGCGCCAGATATCGGTGTCGCTGAGATTCCAGAGCTGGGCGATGAACTTATCGGAGAAGCCCAGAGCCTTTGCCTCGCGGAGGACTTCGATGCTGCCGACATTAGCGGCGACAACCTTTTCAAAGTCTGCAATGCGCTTGATGCTTTCAAGGAAGAAGGGGGTGATTGCAGTTGCCTTGAAGAGGCTTTCAACGCTCTCGCCGCGGCGGAAGAGCTCAGTGACGGCATAGATGTTGTCGTCTCTGGTCTCGGAGATGTATGCGTAAAGCTCTTCGGTGCTCATACCGTCGAACTTTGCCATATGGAAGTGACATACGCCGATTTCCAGAGAGCGGACGGACTTCAAAAGAGCCTCCTCCAGAGAGGAGCCAATGCCCATAACCTCGCCGGTGGCCTTCATCTGGGTGCCCAGCTTGTTGCTGGCGGAGGTGAACTTATCGAAGGGGAAGCGGGGCAGCTTTGCAACAACATAGTCAAGATAGGGCTCAAAGGCTGCATTGGTGTTGGCAAGGGGGATTTCCTCCAGAGCCATACCTACGGCAATCTTGGCGGTTACGCGGGCGATGGGGTAGCCACTGGCCTTGCTGGCAAGGGCAGAGGAGCGGGAAACGCGGGGGTTAACCTCGATGAGGAAGTATTCGGAGGAGTGGGGGTTGAGGGCGAACTGAACGTTGCAGCCGCCTGCGATTTTAAGGGAGCGGATGATCTTGATTGCGGAGTCGTTGAGCATCTTCAGGTCGTGGTCGTTGAGGGTCATAATGGGAGCCACAACGATACTGTCGCCGGTGTGAACGCCAACGGGGTCAATGTTTTCCATGCCGCAGATGGTGATGGCGTGGTCGGTGCCGTCACGCATAACCTCAAACTCAATCTCCTTGTAGCCCTTGACGGACTTCTCGATAAGCACCTGATGAACGGGGGAGAGCTTAAAGGCGTTAAGACCGATTTCCTCAAGCTGAGCCTCATTGTCGGCAAAACCGCCGCCGGTGCCGCCCAGAGTGAAGGCGGGACGGAGAACAACGGGGTAGCCTATGCGGTTTGCGGCAGCCTTGGCTTCCTCGATGGAATAGGTGATTTCGGAGGGGATAACGGGCTCGCCTATCTCCTGGCAAAGCTCCTTGAAAAGCTCGCGGTCCTCGGCGCGCTCAATGCTGGCGCTGCTGGTACCCAGAAGCTCAACCTGGCACTCCCGGAGAATACCCTTCTTCTCCAGCTGCATTGCAAGGTTAAGACCGGTCTGACCGCCTATGCCGGGGATGATGGCATCGGGGCGCTCATAGCGGATGATTCGGGCAACATATTCCAAAGTGAGGGGCTCCATATAAACCTTATCGGCGATGGTGGTGTCGGTCATGATGGTTGCAGGGTTGGAGTTGACCAGAACAACCTCGTAGCCCTCTTCCTTCAGGGCAAGGCAGGCCTGAGTGCCGGCGTAGTCAAACTCTGCGGCCTGACCGATGACGATGGGGCCGGAGCCTATAATCATAATCTTCTTGATGTCTGTTCTCTTGGGCATAGTATTACCTCCGTTATCTATAGGAAAATTTATTAATTACTTCTTGAAATCCACTATCTCGCCGTTGAGAGCGGTGAAGCGGTGGGCACCGTAAAGCTCCATTCCGTCGAAGGGAGAGCTTGTGCCCTTGCCGGCGTGGGTGGTCTTGGGGTCATAGATGTAGCTTTCGCCCAGCTCCCAAAGGGCGAAGTCGCCAACGCCGAGGGCTATGCCGAAGCGGCGGCGGGGAGCGTAGACCATAAGCTCCATAAGGCGCTGCAGGCTCATGCGTCCCGTTTTCACAAAGTGGGTGTACATCACGGGGAAGGCGCTCTCCAAACCGATAATGCCGTTGAGGCTTCCTCGCAGACCCCGGGCTTTCTCCTCTTCGGAGTGAGGCGCGTGATCGGTGGCTATCATATCAATGGTGCCGTCCAGAATTCCCTCTATGAGCGCATCACGATCCTCGGCGGAGCGTATGGGGGGATTCATGCGGAAGCGTCCGGAATCCTGCAGCTCATTGTCGCAAAATACCAGATAGTGGGGAGCGGTCTCGCAGCTTACATCCAGACCCTTTGCCTTGGCCTCCCGGATGAGCTGAACCGCCTCCTTGGTGGAGATGTGGCATACATGGTAGGCGCAGCCCGTCTCTTCAACAAGCTTTAAGTCGCGCTCAATGGGGCCCCACTCGCTTTCGGAGCATATTCCGGGAATGGAGTGGGCGCGGGCATACTCTCCGTCGTGAATGCAGCCGCCGTGGAGAAGGCTTTCGTCCTCGCAGTGGGCAACAATCATCTTGCCGAGAGCCTTGGCGCGAAGCATGGCTTCACGCATCATGTCCTCGCTCTGAACTCCCTTGCCGTCGTCGGAAAAGGCAATGGCGTTAGGGGCAAGCTCTTCAAGAGCGGCGAGAGTCTCGCCCTTTTGACCCACGGTGATTGCGCCGTAAGGGCATACCCGGATGAGAGCGTCCTTTTTTATGATCTCCAGCTGGGCGCGGAGGTTTTCGGCGGAGTCGGGAACGGGGTTTAGGTTGGGCATGGAGCAAACTGCGGTGTAGCCGCCTGCGGCAGCGGCAGCGGTGCCCGTGCGTATGGTCTCCTTATAAGAAAAACCCGGCTCACGCAGATGAACATGCACATCTGCGAAACCGGGCAGCAATATAGCGTCATTGAGGGTGAGAACGGGGAGAGAGGAGTCGGAAATTTCGTCGGCAACTTCAATATGACCGCCGCGGATAACCGCTGCGGCAGTTCTCAGTTCACCGTTTTCATAGACCTTGATATCCTTTATTGCGAAGTTTCTGGAATCGAACATAGCCCACTTTTCCTTTCCGAATAAAACAAAAAAGTCCTGCGGTTATGGCCGCAAGACTGCAAAAACCGGGGATAGACATACCTATCCCGCGAATATGCTTTTCAACGTCTTGTCGGCATCTCTGTACCGCCCTTAAAGATCGAGATATTATACAATCTCAAAGGGCTTTTTGTCAAGGCTCGTGGAGCAAATTTTGGGGAAATTTGCCGCAAAAATGACATTGTACATTAAAAAATATTATATCACCTTTGTAAGGGTTTGAAAAGGAAAAAATGCGGGAAAATGATTAGTCCGCAATAGCGGACATATCGCAGGCTCCGTTATAAAGCAGACGGGAAAAGCTGAGAGTAAAAGCCAGTTTTCTCTCAGCCTCATCCTCTTTGTTTTCACGAAGCAAGGACAAAGCTTCTTCGCTTTTGTCACGGAGGAAGATGTACGCATCAAGACACGCGAGAGCAGCAGAATAATCCATTTCTTTATTATTAGCCATATAAACCCAACTCCTCAAAAGATTATATACTTAGAATAAGTACACTTTAAGGATTATATCGCTTAAATTTCATAAAATCAACTTAAAGTGAACTTAAAATGAGTATGTGGAGGCGCTATATGGAACAAAAGCATCTGGGACTTCGATTTGACAGTGATACACATTATAAGCTCAAATATATTGCCGAATATGAAGGCCGCTCTATAAATAAACAGGTGCTCCATCTTATTCATAAGTGCATAAGAGAGTTTGAAAAGGAAAACGGAATAATTGAAGTGGGGGAAGATGCCCAATAAAAAAGAGACGCTAATGCGTCTCTTTTTTGTTGCTACAAACCCTGAAGGCTGTCCACACCGCGCTCAAAGCCTCCCCTACCAGGGGAGGTGGCTTCGCGAAGCGAAGACGGAGAGGTTTAGAGCCTTCCCCTTGGGGAAGGTGGCACGGCGAAGCCGTGACGGATGAGGTGTTTGTAGGAACGGTCAAGACCGTTCCCTACACAGCACCGCAGCAATTTAACGATTGTAGGGGCCGGACACCCGGACGGCCCGCATTATTTCGCACCACCAACCGTAGGGCGGTTGGGCTTTTCACTTCGCGAAAACCTTCCATTCCTGCCTCGCTTCGCGAAGCTTGCTCCCGCCGCCGTTACCACATCCTCGTAGGGCGCGATGACCTCAGCGCGCCAACAAAGCCTTCCCCTTGGGGAAGGTGGCTGACCGAAGGGCAGACGGATGAGGTGTTTTGTCTCCGACGGCCAAATTCTTTTTGTGCCAGCAAAAAGAATATGGAAAGTCGTGGCGTTAAGAAAATGTGCCGGTGGCACATTTTTAGCCAAGACCGCAGCGGCTATGCCGCGAGGAGGGAAGTTATTAAGACCGACCTGTTCCCCCCTCTTTGGA
>JAZNZR010000082.1:0-26771 GCA_045595025.1 Oscillospiraceae bacterium
CCCCGCAGCTTCCTCCGCTGATCTTGAAATACACAAAGTATTTCCGCGCTCAAGGGAGTTGCTGCAAGAAAAAATCTGATATTCAAAACTGCAAAGCACTCCAAAGAGAAAGATTTTTCTGCAAGACAATAAAAAAATCCAAGGCAAGGCTGTCGCCTGCCGTGGATTTTCTTTGCAGTATTGCGGGATAAGATACTCTTTGGAGCGTATAAATCCCCATGTGAGTCCGCCTTTATTCGCCGTCTTTTTTAATGATGCCGCTCATCTCATCAATTCATCTGTAAGGCGCAAAATTTCGGGAGCAATTCTTTCCCGCTCCTTCTTTAGCGTGCGGTTATAGATGGGGTATGCCAGACATACGAGAACGATGCCCACAATGCCAACGCTGATACCAATAATCATAGCAAGCACCGTTCCAAGCATCTCGCCGATGTCGGTCATGACAAGACTCATCCCAATTCCCATTAAGAGTACACCGATGATGCCGACTGCAAGAGAAGCTGTGGTTGCCTTGGAATATACAGCAGCATCCATACGGCGAAGCTGTGCCATCTTATCTTCCGCTTCCTCCTGCGCAGCATACTTTTTGCGGATAGATTTTATTTCCTCCTGCTCCTTGGCAGAATATGTGTAATTAAAACTCTCTTTGTTTTCCATTTTGTACCTTCCGTAATTTTAGCGCTCAGGCCAATTCTTTCAATTTTTTGCTGCTTTGACTAATCATATAAATGGCCATTACAACAACGAAAACCGATATTACACCGCCGGTACTGCCAAGAAGGATTTTTCTTGCCACAGCATCCGTGGTACCATCTCCAAAGGTTGTCAGCATCGTTGCTTCGAGAGTCAGCATAGAAACGCAAGCGGAAGCAAGGCTGATTGCCTTTGATGCTGAATACACGGGACTGTTGAATTTACGGTATTTTACCGTATTAACAATCGCCATCGTAAAGGCGGTAAAGGTATATGCCGCCAGTGCGATTGTGGTGATTTCGTGATGGCGGAACGTGCGGTTCCAATACACCATAAAGAACACCATTAGTGAAAGGCTAAGGTTCATGACAAGGAAAATCCATCCGCACAAACGATACCGGATGAATTCATCCTTCAGGTTTTCTCCCGGTTTGTGTTTAAGGGTATATCTCGCCAGGAAGAAACGCATCACCGCAAGGCAAATATAGTAGCCCGCAAGAGAATAGAACCAAAAGCTGTGATGCCAAAACCCCATGCCAAGCTGTAATAATGCATACGCAGTGTTATAGATAAGTGTTCCGTAAAGAGATATATTTACCCGCAGGCTTGCATCGTCCTGCCATATTCTCGCATACTTGTTTTCAGCCTTGAATGTCTTGAAAAACCGTATCAAATCCGGGATCCGCAAACACCATACTGCTAATGCATAGCCAGCCAGAACATACGAAATAATTGCAGTTGCCGAGTCCGTTCCCCGAAACACCATCGAATATACAAGAAATACCGTGGCAACAGGAACGAGAATAATCATAACAGCAATATGAGGAAACAGTAAGGCTTTAGCGAGCTTTTTCCAGTTCATTTCAGCACCGACCTATTCTAACCGTAAAAGTAGAGCCTTTTCCGATGGTGCTTTCCACACTTATTTCGCCGTGCATAATATCAATTACCCGTTTGACAAGGGCAAGTCCCAAGCCGTTGCCCTGAACAGAATGGGAACTGTCGCCCTGATAAAATTTTTCGAATATGTGTGCGCCCACCTCAGGCGTCATGCCGCATCCGGTGTCGCTTACTTTTACAGTGGCGTGATGCTCCGTTGCGGTAAGAGATACTCTTACCGTACCACCCGCCGGAGTGAACTTAAAAGCATTTGAAAACAAATTGTTCCAAACATGGCCGAGAAGCTCGGCATCTGCTTTTACCTTTATATTTTCGGCGATATCGGTTTTAATTTCAATATCTGCCTTTTCCCATACATTTTCATATTGCAGCAGGCACTCGCAAAGCTGTTCACCTAAATCAAATTCCGAAACATCCGGGTAGATCTGTTGGTTTTCAAGGCGATTTAGCTTTAATATGTTGGTCATCATGTCCGCCATACGGCGCGAACCGTCCGTAACTCCCTTCGCATATTCCATGCGCTTTTCTTCGTCAAGGTCGGGTGCTTGCAGAAGTGTTCCGTAACTATGCATTACAGCAAGAGGTGTTTTCATTTCGTGGGACACATTAGCAATAAAATCGCTGCGCAGGGTTTCCACGCTGGAAAGTTCCTCCGCCATTTGGTTGATTGCCATAGCAATCTGATTAAAGCCCTCCATTCCGGAACTTTGCATTGCTTTAATTCGAACGGAAAAATCACCGGACATAATCTTTTCGGTTGCCTCTGTGATGATTTTGGTGGGACGCTCCACCATTATTTTGCGGCGGATATAGTCCGCTAATTTGAAAAGAAATGTAATCAGGATTACGTTCCAAAAGGTTGCCTTTGCAGCTGTAGCAATATTATCTGCAGTAAGGGTAAGCTCCATAGTGTTTGCCAGAATGCTCAAAAAAAGCATCATACAGCAAGAAACAATAAATCCCACTGTCAGAAAAAACAGCATAAAGCTGCTGACCGAGCTTAAAACACCTTTAACTGTCAGCTTCTTCATTTGATCACCGCCTTATAACCCAACCCGTGAACTGTTTTGATCTCAAAATCTTCACAGCCGGAAAGCTTGGAACGGAGCTTTGTCATGTATACGTCAACGGCACGGGGAGCCGTTTCAGTATCGGCATCCCAAAACTCATCCATAAGCTGCGTTCTTGTAAAGGTTTTTTTGGGATAACTGAGCAGCTTATAAAGAATGCTGAACTCACGGTTGGTAAGGGAGATTTCTTCGTCACCCAAGTATGCGGTATGCTCGTCGGCATCCATTTGGAAACTGCCGATTTCAAGTTTGCGGCTTGAGGCTATCTTTGCGCGGCGGAGAAGTGCACCTATGCGTAAAAACAGCTCGTCAAGGTCGATTGGTTTGACCATATAATCGTCCACGCCGATACGGAAACCTCTCTGCTTGGAGGCAATATCGTCGCGGGCGGTCATAAAAAGGATGGGAATATCCTCGTTGAGTTCTCTTACAGTGCGTGCAAATTCAAAACCGTCTATACCGGGCATCATAATGTCGGATATGATAAGGTCGAAAATATTCTCATAAAGAGCATCGTAAGCCTCGTTCGCGTTGAGACAGCCGGTGGCTTCATAACCGCTGTGATTCAAAAAGGAACAAACGGTCTTGTTCAGTTCCTTATCATCTTCGACAATCAATATCTTGAACATGGCGTTACCTCCGCAAACTACAATGACTTATTTTATACTATAGCACCAAAATGTTAAAGTTTTGTTTGCGTTTTGGACTTTTTGAAAAATTTACCTCTATTTTACGGATTATATTGCTAAGGCTGAAGTGTCCGGACCAAGAAAACAAAGCAACGCCGAAAGGCGTTGCCTTGTTTGTTGTGCCGCATCGCTTGTCCGGCAAATCTTAATTGTTGCCGTTTACGGCATCGATACGAGCCTCGGCTGCTGCTTTGCGTTCATTTGCCTGAGCAATCTGCTTATCCCGCTCAGCCTGAAAAACAGCTTTGCGGCGGTTGGGGTCACCGATTGCCTTTGCTTCTTCCCACTGTGCCCTGGACTCTGCCTTGACGGCGGCCATATTTGCCTTGTCAACCTCGTGCTGAGCCTTAGCGCTTTCCTTCATGTCCTGAAATGCTTTCTTGAAAAATCCTGCCATTATTATCAGCCTTAACCTTTCATTATTTTGTCGCTGAGCGCGATGACTTTACCGGCATACTTCTTGCGGCGGGAGCCGAGAATGCTCTTATAGATGGGATAGTTGATGATTGCCATAAACATACCGACAATACCTATAATGATTCCGTAAAGCATCGGATTGTGAATACCAACAGTTTCTGCAATGTCGGTCATTAAAAGGCTCATACCGCCGCCCATAATGATGGCACCGATGCAGCCAAAGATATAGGCAAACACATTTGCAGGGCGCTTAACCTTCGAGTCCAGCTCTTTGAGCTCGTCAAGAGCGGTGTGGTCTTTTTCGGTGTACTGTGTGCGTATTTTCTGGATGAG
Source organism: Oscillospiraceae bacterium (assembly GCA_045595025.1). Lineage (GTDB taxonomy): Bacteria > Bacillota > Clostridia > Oscillospirales > Oscillospiraceae > SIG459. Next base: position 4,103 of record JAZNZR010000082.1, read on the forward strand.
AAAATTCTGATCGTTTTTATTCATAATGCTAACCTCTTTCTTCGTTTTACAGGCATAATATATCTTGCTGATGTTTTTGAAATTTTTAAGAAATGTTTGAGTTTTATTAAAAAGAAAAAATCCCGCCGATTTCTCATCGGCGGGCAAATAAAAGAAAAGACAGCATAGAAAATTTGCTATGCTGTCTTTTCAATGTAACAGACTATGTAGATTTTTTATTCCTCTGCAGTCTCTTCTGCAGGCTCTTCAACTGCTTCCTCTGCAGCCTCTTCGACTGCGTTATCTGCAGCCTCCTCAGCGGGCTCTTCGACGATTTCCACAGTGATATCGTCATCGGCTTCTTCGTCGGCTTCCTCTTCGGGATACTGCTCGATTTCAACTTCGATTGAATTATCTTCGCCGTCGGACTTGAGGGATGCTATTTCAGCCTGCTTATCGGCGATGTTTTTCTCGGCAAGGGCGATCTCCTCGCAGAGCTGGATGAAGAAACCTTCGGGATTTTCCTTATGGGTGTCATAATAGAGCTTGCCTATTTCGAGATAGGTTTTCTTCATGTTGTCCTTCTCGGCGGAGATTTCCATGTTGAGCTTGGCAATGCGTGCGGTTGCCTTTGCCTTGTCTGCTGCCTTTTCAGCGATATCCTTGGTCTTATCAGCTGCCTTTTCGGCAAAGTCCTTGGTCTTGTCGGCTGCAACTTCAGCGAAATCCTTGGTCTTGTCGGCGGCCTTGCCTGCGAAGTCCTTGGTGTCGCCTGCCAGCTTATTGAGTCTGATAAGGAGCTTATCTTTGATGGATTTGAAGTTTGCCATTATGTTTGCCTCCTGTTTTATTGTTCTGAGCCTTCGCTATTGGGCTCTTCGGGTTCTTCGTTTATTTTTTCTTCTGCCGTCTGGGGGGCAGTTTCTTCCTTTGCTTCCTCTCCTGCGGGCTGAGCCTGTTCTTCCTCAAGGTTTGCGCCGAAGAGAACTTTGCGTCCTGCCTTGAGGCGGCGGGCATTGAGAATATATATGACAAGGGCGGCGATGCAGCTGATGGCGGCGATGAGCTGGCTGATGCGGATAACATCGGGGATGAGCCAGAGACTGTCGCTGCGCATACCCTCTATCCAGGCTCTGCCGAGACCGTACCAGAATACATAGAGGATGAAAAACTGTCCCTTATACTTGCGGTGTTTTTTGCTGTAAAAATGCATTGCAATGAAGCCGATAACGTTCCAAAGGCTTTCGTAAAGGAAAGTGGGGTGGACATACATGGTGCTGCCGTTAAGGGTGAGACCCATGCGGCAGAAAACATCGGTTTCATAGCCGAAGGCCTCTCTGTTAAAGAAGTTGCCCCAGCGGCCGATGAACTGACCGATAAGAAGACCGAAACTCATGATGTCCAGAGCGGGGAAAATGCTGATTTTTTTCATTCTGCAGCGTATCCAGACGGCAATAATCGCACCGATAATTCCGCCGTAGATGGCAAGTCCGCCGTCACGGATGGCGAAAATTTTCGCGGGATTTGCGGCATAGTCGCTCCAGTTGAATACGCAGTAATAAAGTCTGGCGCAGATAACGGCGGCGATAACACCCCAGATAACCAGATCGTAGATGGTGTCCGCCTCTATATCAAGGCGCTTGCCGTTTCTCACGCCGTAAACCAGAGCGAGGAGCAGTCCGACAGCTATGATTATACCGTAAAAATATATGCAGAAGTTACCGATGTTAATGCAGTAGGGGGGATTGATGGCGAAGTTTTCCCCAAACATGGGGAAGGAAATTATTGCTTCTCTCATTTGTTATTCCTCCTTGGAAAGCGGGGTGATGACGCTCATCGCGAAGCGTTCGGGGCGGATGTTTTCTCTTATGAAGCTCTGCACATCTTCTGCGGTGATGGAGTCCATCACGGAGAAGGAGTCCAGACAGTTGTAGCCTGAAAAATCTGCATCCGCCATAGCGGCACAAAGTCCGCCGAAGGAACTGAGGGCTCTCACTCTTGCTCCGTATGCGGATTTTTTTATGCGGCTCCAAAGAGCCTTGTCGAGACCCTTTTCGGCGGCTTTCTGTGCCTCGGAGAGCATTTCGCTCAGCACCCGCTCGCTGTCTCTGCTCTCGCCGCCTGCCAATATGGTGGCCGTTTCCGCGGCATAGTAGAGCTCAACAAAAAAGTCGGTGTTGATAACACCCTCTCCGTAAAGCCTTGTATAGAAGGGGGAGGAGCGGGAGTAAAGATAGCTGAGGGCAGCACCTGCAAGGAGCTTCTGCCGAAGGGAGAGGGGGCCGGAGCTTTCGGCGCGAATTTTGCAGCCCAGCATAAACTGGGGAGCGGAAACCTCCATGGCGCGGTAGAACCGGGGGCGGGCGGGGAGAAGACTCTCCGGCTCACCGTAATCCTTCACAGGGGCTTCTCCGCTGTCGCTGCGCAGAAGTCTCAGGGCGGTGGCGCGGACCTTTTCGGGGTCAACATCGCCCACAACGCAAAGGCTCATATTGCCGGGGGCATAAAAAACCTTGTGGCAGTCATAGAGAGTCTGCGCGCTTATTTCGGAAATGGACTCAACAGTGCCCGCAACATCATCGCGAATGGGATGATGCTCATAGAGGCATTGCATGAGGGCGTTGAAAACAACGCTGCCGGGCTCATCCTCATACATGCGGATCTCCTGAGCAATGATGCCCTGCTCCTTGAGTACGCTCTCCTCGGTGAAATAGGGGGTGGAGACAAAGCGGAGAAGGCTTTCCAGATTTTCATAAAATGAGCTGGTGCAGTCAAAATAGTAGGCGGTGATGTTTGCTGCGGTGTAGGCATTGGGCTCTGCGCCATTGGCGGCAAGCTCGGAAAGGGCATTGCTGCCGTCTGGCATATCAAACATCTTATGCTCAAGGAAGTGAGCAACGCCTGCGGGAGTATCGATGAACTTTCCGCCGAGACGGAAACGGCGGTCAGCGCCGCCGTAATTGGTGGCAAAATAAGCGTGGCAGCGGCTGTAACCGGGTTTTGTCATAACGGAAAGACGCAGACCGTTGGGCAAAGTGTCACGATAGATAACCTCTCCAACGTGAGAATATTCGTATTTAGTCATCATCTTCCTCCTCGTCTTCCTCCCAGTTTTCTCCTGCCTTGAGGAAATAGACGCTGTCAAGCTCTATGCTTTTTGCAACGGCGATGATATCCTCGCGGCTTACCATGTCGCAAAGAGCGGCATATTCCTCGGGACTGCAGTCGAGACCGGTGAGAGTCTGGGTAAGGTAGAAGTCCTCCAGCGCACCGGGGGAATCTGTGAGGGAAATAAGCTGGCTGCAAACGGCCTTGCGCGCATACTTAAGCTCCTCCTCGCTGAATTCGCCATTTCTGATTTCTTCCAGCTGGGAGAGAATTTCTGCCTTGGTCTCATCGAACTTATCAAACTCAATGCCGGAGGAAACCAGCATAATACCTTTGAGGCGGTCGCAGAAGGAGTCGGCATAGTAGCAAAGGGAGAGTTTTTCACGGACATTGAGGAAAAGGCGGCTTGTTGCCGTTCCGCCGTAAAGAGCGTTGAAAACGCGGATGGCGGCAAAATCCGGGTCATCCATTATCTCGCCGAGACGGAAGCCCAGTTCCAGCTTTCCCTGAGTTACATCCAGCTCCTCCTCAAAATAGCGGGGCTGAGCGGAAACGGCATTCATGCGGATGTCGGTGCCGATTTCATAGTTGATATCGCCTCTGGGGAGTGCCATAAGAGCATCCTTGAGAGCGGCTTCAACACGGCGGAGTCCGGAATTGCCGCAGTAGAAAATCTCGATGGGGCATTCCTGCAAAAGGGAACGGTAATGCTTGGTAAGGTCGATGTAGTTAATGGAGGCGGCGCTTGCCTCGTCGCCCATATCGTCGCAGCCGTAATCCTCGTATGCGCACATCTGCTCTATGAGGCGGTGAAGGGCATAGCTGCGCTTATCGTTTATGCGGGCGCGGATATCGTCAATAAGCTTTTCCTTCTCGCTTTCCACATAGGCTTTCATAAGAAGACCGCCCCGGGTGGCAGGGGAGACAAGCATTTCCCCCAGAAGTCTTGCAACGCTTTCAAGAAGCTTTTCTCCCTTGGGGGTGTAGCGGTCGGCAATGAAGCCTGCATAAAAACCGAGGGCGAGAACCTCACCCTTTTTGCGGACAACAGGCAAAATGCGTGCGCCGTAAAGCTCGTCGCAGGCTGCGGAAATAGAGTCCATATCGGGATGAAAGGCAGTGCCGCGGCTAAGCACCCGGGGAACAAGAGCGTTGAGGGCAACGGTCTCTCTTTCAAGCTGGGTGAGCAGACTGAGGCTCAGGCAGTCAGACTTGAACTTATCTGTCTGCAGGCAGCTGAGCCATACTCCGGGAAATATTTCTTTTCTTTTAATATCCAAAACGGATACCCCCTCCAGGATAAATGAAGCTTATAATTTATCAACATACACTATAACATATATTCTTCCGTTTGTGAATTAAATTATTGCGAAAAAAGATTGCTGCTGTTAATGAAAAACACTTGACAGCTGCGAAAAGAGAGAGTATACTACCGTAGGCGTTAAGTAAAATACCTTTACAGACTTAATTGATACGGTGGAGGCGAAGAATATGGACAACACGATTATGCGCACCATGCTCTTCGATTTTTACGGCGATCTGCTCACCGAAAAGCAGCGCGAGTACTATGACCTTCACTTCAACAGCGACCTGAGCTTGCAGGAGATAGCCGAGCAGAGCGGGGTGTCCCGCCAGGCTGTCTGGGATATAATCCGCCGTGCGGAACAGAGTCTTTTTGAAATAGAGGAAAAGACGGGGCTTGTTTCCCGGGCTGTCCGCCGCCGCAAGAGCCTTGAGGAGCTTGAGAAAATGATTTCCCTGCTTCCCGAAGGTGAAAACAAGGCGGAAATACTCCGGATTATGGAGGAACTTAACGACTAACTGACAAAGGAGGCCGAGATAAAAATGGCATTTGAATCCCTTTCCGATAAACTGTCTGCGGCCTTCAAAAAGCTTCGCGGCAAGGGCCGCCTCAGCGAATCGGATGTTAAAGAGGCAATGCGCGAGGTTCGTCTGGCACTTCTTGAGGCCGATGTAAGCTACAAGGTAGTCAAGGACTTTGTAAAAAAAGTCAGCGAGCGTGCTGTGGGCAGAGATGTGCTTGAAAGCCTTTCTCCCGCTCAGATGGTCATCAAGATTGTCAATGATGAGCTGATTTCCCTCATGGGCAGCGAAAGCGTGAAGCTGAATATCGGCAGCGAGAACCCCAGCGTCTGCATGCTGGTTGGTCTTCAGGGCGCAGGTAAAACCACTAACGGCGCCAAGCTTGCCGCCTATATGCGCAAGCAGGGCAAGCGTCCTCTGCTGGTAGCCTGCGATGTTTACCGTCCCGCCGCTATCAAGCAGCTTGAAACCGTAGGCGCCCAGCTTGATATTCCCGTTTTTCAGATGGGACAGGGCGACCCGGTGCAGATTGCAAAAGCGGGTATTGCCCATGCAAAGCTGCATGGCAACGACCTTGTGTTTCTCGATACCGCAGGTCGTCTCCATATAGATGAAGAGCTCATGGAAGAGCTGAAAAACATCAAGGCCGAGACCCGTCCCGCCGAGATAATGCTTGTTATCGACGCAATGATAGGTCAGGACGCGGTTACCACCGCAAAGAGCTTTGACGATGCTCTGGGTGTAAGCGGTGTTATGCTCACCAAGCTGGACGGCGATGCACGAGGCGGTGCGGCTCTTTCCATAAAGGCTGTCACCGGAAAGCCCATTAAGTTCGCCGGTATAGGCGAGAAGCTGGATCAGATCGAGGTTTTCCATCCCGACCGTATGGCAAGCCGAATTCTGGGTATGGGCGATGTACTCACCCTTATCGAAAAGGCCGAGAGCGCCTTTGACGAGAAGCAGGCCAAGGAGCTGGAAGAAAAGCTCCGCGCCAACAAGTTCACCCTTCAGGACTTCTATGACCAGATGGTGCAGATCCGCAATATGGGCGGTATGCAGGAAATGCTGGCAATGATGCCCGGAATGGACGCCAAAGCTCTGGCAGGTGCCGATGTGGACGAAAAGGCAATGGCACGCACCGAGGCCATAATCCTTTCCATGACTCCCCGTGAGCGTGAAAATCCCGGCATAATCGGCTCAAGCCGCAAAAAGCGCATAGCCGCAGGCAGCGGAACACAGGTTGTTGATGTCAACCGTCTGCTGAAGCAGTTCGAGGCTATGCAGAAGATGATGAAGCAGATGAACGGCAAAAGCGGCAAGCAGCTCAAGCGCATGCAGCGTATGGCAGGCCGCGGCGGCGGATTCCCCGGCATGGGCGGCTTCGGCTTCTGAAAAAGTATGTAACGCGCCTTTGGGGTGCAAACATAAATTTATTTATTATTCAATCTTTAATCTGGAGGTGAAAAGAACAATGGTCAAGATCAGACTGCGCAGAATGGGTGCTAAGAAGAGCCCTTACTACCGCGTTGTTGTTGCTGATTCTCATTTCCCCCGCGATGGTCGTTTCATCGAGGAAATCGGCACCTACAATCCCCTTGCCACTCCTTCCGAGATCAACATCGATATGGAGCGCGCAAAGTACTGGATCGCTAATGGCGCACAGCCCACCGATACCGTTAAGGCCCTGCTGAAGAAGGCTGAGGCATAAGGAGAAAAATAACCCTATGAAAGAACTGCTGACCTATATTATACAGAACCTCGTGGATCATCCCGATGAGGTTGCTGTGACCGAGCGCGAAGCCGGCAGCGAGACCGTATTTGAAGTGCGTGTCGCCAACGGCGATATGGGCAAGGTCATCGGCCGTCAGGGCAGGATCATCAAAGAGGTCCGCATCCTTATGAAGGCCGTAGCCCAGAGAAAGGGCAAAAAGGTATCCGTCGAGGTTCTCGACTGAATAAAAGTCCCCCGTGTTTCCATGGGGGACTTTTTCCGAATAATTTTTAGGAGAATTATTATGGAAAAAGAAAAATATCTTGAAGCCGGAATAATCGTGAATACCCACGGTGTTCGGGGCGAAGTTAAAATAAACCCTTGGGCAGACTCTCCCGAGTTTCTCAAAAAGATGAAAACCCTTTATATTGGCGGCGAGGCGCTGAAGGTGAGCGCATCCCGCGTCCATAAGGGCTTCCTGCTTGCAAAGTTTGAAGGTGTTGACGATGTCAATGCTGCCATGGCATTGAAAAACAAAACCGTCTATATCGCACGCAAGGATGTGAAGCTTCCCAAAGGCAGCTTCTTCATTGCCGATATAATCGGTGCAAAGGTTGTTGATGAGGGCGGAAAGGAGCTTGGTGTTCTGGCGGATGTGCTGGAAATGCCCGCCCAGAATATCTATCTCGTCAAGGGCGAGAGGGAGATAATGATTCCCGCCGTTGAGGAATTCATCCTCAATACCGATGTTAAAAATAAGCTTATAACCGTACACCTTATAGAGGGTATGTAATAAAAAAGACCGTGTATCGCTTTGATACGCGGTCTTTGTTTTGTAAAACGACAACCACGGGCTATGCCCGTGGTTCAAAGAAGGCTATGCCTATGAGTAGTCCCAACCCAGCGGATGCCTCCCTCTGATGAGGGAGGTGGATTTTGCGAAGCAAAAGACGGAGGGAGAGAAAACGTTAAGGCAATTTCTCTCCCCCAGTCTCGCGCAAACGCTCGACAGCCCCCTCGTCAGAGGGGGCCAATAAAAATCCCCACCGCCAACTGAAGTTGGTAGTGGGGCAAGTGTGCGAGAGGAATACGATTCGGGAGCCTTAAGGCTCAGCTGGTATCAGGCCCTTACAGGGCCAGAGCAGGGCACCCGTTATACGGGTGGCCCTGACTTTTCACCAGTCTTTTACGAATTCGGAGCGGTCGTTCATCAAAAACTCTGTGATGTCAAATCCGGCAATGGCGTTGAGCACAAAGGGGTCTGCATTGGTGAAAAGCTGCAGCTCACCGGCGCTTTCTGCGCGGGCAATCATAAAACCGCCGCTTTTGCCGATTTTGGGACCTGCGAAAAGGACTATGCCTTTTTCGATGCCGCCGGCAATGTGCTTTTCATGCATAGGGATATATTTGCTTGTGAGCTCCTCGGGAGAAACGGGCAGAGGAGAGGCCATTACGGACTGAACAAGAAAGTATTTCATAAATTTTCTCCCTATATCTGTCGGAATTTCTTATCGGCGCAGGCTTTGCCGAAATACATAAGCTCCCATACTGCGGAGTCCTCTGTTACGGACTCAACTACGGCACCGTTTTCAAGACGCTCGATGGTGGCGCTGCCCTCGAATCTGAGGTAAGAGCCTTCAAAGCCTATAAGCTTTGCGCCGAGACGCACAGGAGCGGGGAGAAGGTCGATAAAGTTCTGGCGGGAAATATCTCCGCGGCGCTTATAAGCTATGCGGTAAAACTCGCCCGCTGGGGTCTCATATTCATAAATAACCTTGTTATATACCGGCTTACCCGTATGGGAGTCGGTGTATTCCTCCTCGGGGAGGAATTTAAGGGTGTGGTTTGCGTTGTCCCCCAGAATTTCTCCGCCTTTTGCCAGCATGAATACGTCAAAGTCCTTGTAGCCGTATTTCTTCTCGGCAGTTATCCAGGAGGAGATCACCTTGTAATCCCCGATTTTAGCCCGTCCCCAATACCAATGGTGCATCAGCTTGAGCATGGAGATGTTGCCCCAGTTGTGGTCGTGGTAGCCGCTGCCTTCAAGATGGAGCTGCCCTTCGCTGAAGGAAACATCGGCTTCAACCTTGCCCTCGGGCGTGGCGGGCAGCCAGTTGAAGTAATATTCTTCATTGTCACCGAAAAGAATGGGTCCGCACTGGCTTCTCCATGCGGGGACGGTGTTGACAAGGCTGACAGTGGCGGACATGGTCTTGCCTTTGAATACTATGCTGTAATTCTTCAGGTCGCCCTCCATGCGGCAGTCGCCGATTTTGATGTCGCACTTTTCGCGGCTGTAGAAACTGTCTTCTATGGAGGCGTTAACCTGCTCTTCGAATTTTCTGCCGTCGGGCAAGGTGAGCTCCATAGTCGACATAGGCTTCACGGGGCCGTTTACCTCAATGGGAGACTTGGAGAAGAAAAATATAATAAGCTTTGTACCGTCGCTGTAGCTGGAGTCAAAGTACCACCATTCGTAGGTGCCGCGGCTTCCGTCGGTGCGCATAGCATCTTCCCAAAGCTCTATTTTGTTTCTGCTGATGCCAAGTTTTTCATAGTGAAAGTCATCGTCGGGATGTATGGCTGCGCGAATTTTCTTCATATAAAACCCTCCCTGCAGTATTTATGCGATAATTTTAGCAAAAACTAAAATTGTTTTCAAGTAATGTGAGAAAGTCACAGAGAAAGCAGAAACAATCTGCTAAAGTACAATCACAAAGAAAAAACAAACAACACCTTAAAATATAGGAGGATATAAATATGAAGAATACTAAGTTTTATGTATGCGCACACTGCGGAAATATAGTTGAGATGGTACACGATGCAGGCGTCAAGCCCTTTTGCTGCGGACAGAAAATGGATGAGCTTATCCCCGGCAGCGTTGAGGCAAGCGGCGAGAAGCATATCCCCGTTGTAAGCGTAAGCGATGGCACCGTTGAAGTGAATGTGGGAAGTGTTGACCATCCCATGGTGGATGTCCACTGGATCGAGTGGGTGCAGCTTACCACCGATAAGGGAAGCTACAGAAAGTGGCTCAATCCTGACGAAGCACCTCATGTAAAGTTCCTCCTCTCCGATGAGAAGCCTCTTGAGGTTTATGCCTACTGCAATCTCCACGGTCTCTGGAAAACCACTCTGTAAATCCCCGGCATGAAGAAAGAATAGAAAATAAAGAAATTCCCTCTGCTTAATCGCAGAGGGAATTTCTCTATATAAAACCAATATTAAATTTTACCCTTAAGCTTCAGGAATACAAATGCGCCGATGGCTGCAATGGCAACGGCGGCTCCGGCCACGATTGCAACAATGATGATGGTGTTGTTCCTGCCGCCGACATCGGTGCCGGTATCGGGGGTGGAGGTTTTGTCGTTGTGTTTCTGAGGAGCCTTGTCGCTGTTATCAGAGTTGTCTTCGGTGGGAGCGACTGTCTCGGGAGCCTTGGTGGGAGCGGGAGACTCGGTGGGGGCAGCCGAAGCTTCGGGACTTGCTGCGGGAGACGCATCAGGATCCGCTTCGGAGCCTTTTTCAATGACATAAAGATGAGCCATTTCGCTGGAGGCATCATCGCCTGCGGTGAAGATGCAGCGGATGCGGTAGCCGTTCAGCTCAATCGGGATATTTTCCAGCACTATCTGCTCGGTGTTTGCCCCGTAAACGGCAAGACCCTTAAAGTCATCGGCGGCAACAGAGCAGTCATAACGCACTCCCTCGGGAGATATGAGCTGCCAACGGTAGCTCTGGGCATATTTCGCTTTCGCAACAAATACGGCCTCTCCGCCCACCTCAACTGTTTCGTCCGTAGGGTTTTTGGTTACTACGGGGGTTGCTTTTTCGGCAGGAGTTACGGTAAGCTTCGCGACCGTGCTTGTGACGCTTTCTTCCGCGCCAACAAACTGGCACCATACATAGGCTCCGTTCAGTTCCTCGGGTATGTTGTGGATAACCAGAGTGTCCGTGTCATAGCCGGTGAAGCTGACACCCTTGCCAAAGTAAGCGGCGGCTTCCTCGCAGGTGAGAGAGGCGTCAGCGAGGGCAATTTCCCATACATACTGCCGGGTGTTGCTGGCCCTTGCAATAAAGGTTGCGGAGTCGCCCTCAATTACGGTCTCCGAAGTGGGATTTTTGGTTACAACAGGTACACCCTCGGAGGACTCGGCGGGATTGACGTATACGGTTACTTTGTAATCAACAGTGCCAAGCCCCTCTGTTGTCATCGTAATATAAACCGTATATTCTCCGGGAGTTGTTGGAACGCCTGCAAGACCAAGGGTTACATTGCTGGAAATTTCCAACCACATACCGGGGATTTCGCCGGAAGTTATGCGTCCTTCAGTTATTTCATCATATGCATTTGAATGAAGAACGAAATATTCGGTATTTCCTGCTGTGGCGTTGAAGGAATATTCCTGATATGAGGCATAGCTAAAAATGGAAAAAGAGCCCACCAGCATTAGGATAACCATCAGTATGCTGAAAAATTTTATTGCTTTTTTCATGTGAGTTCACCTTCAATATAATTTTGTTTCGGTAAGAGGTTTTGCTCTTCCTCGGATAGTAAAACGATGTCAGGAAATTTTTCTGGGGGCTGTTTCGGCACCGCTTTCCAGCAAAGGAAGGTACCAATCGTAGTAGTAATAGGGAAGATCATCAGGGCAATCCTCTTCGAAATCCTCCCAAAGTGTGCCCCAGGGACGGAGGATGAACTTGCAATCCATGGAGCTTTCATCATCCTCATAAGTTACAACAAATTCAAAGGTGTTTCCGTAAGCGGAGGTGCCGGAATCAAGGATCCAGTCGCCGTGTTCAACGGCACCATCGTGGAATTTACCTGCCTCGGATACAATGAGGGCAGTGCCTGCAGTGGTGGAAACAGAGACATCCATCTCTGCCATGGGAGATCTCTTGGAAGAGTTTTCATCCCAAAGGGTCAGAGTGCCGAAGCCGTCGGAGTCAATATCCAGACTTGCGCAGCAATCCCACCAATCACCGATAACGCCGTCATCGCCGCGGCTGACATTTTCAATGCACCACCAACCGTAGTAATCTCCGGACCAATACTGAAGGTCATTGGGACCGAGCAGCTCTTTGGGGAGCGTTTCGGGAGCGCCCATATACTCAAGAGCAAATTCTATACCGTCGGCCATATAAAGGTAAATGGAATCGTAATCATAGTCATAGGCCATCTCGCTGCCACCGGCAGTAATGACATCGTTATCGTAGCTGATGGGGCCGGTTTTGCCGAACATATCCATCTCGCCGCTTCCGTTGCCATAGAAGGTGATGGTCATATTGCCCAGCTGCTGAAGCTTTTCCTCGTCAAGCTCCATACCCTTGAGTGTGCCGTAGACCGCTTTGTAAAGCTCGGGACTGCTGATATCGAGATAGATTACCTCCTCGGCTGCGCCTTCGGTGCGGCCAAAATGGAGTGTAGAGCCGTCTATCATAACGGCCAGCTCGCCGTCGGCAAGAACGTAGCTTACGGACTCGCCCTCTGCGGTGAGCATACCGTCACCCCAGGTGATTTCACAGGGCTCGTCGATGCAGAAAATGCCGGTGCCGTCTTCAAAGAATTCCACATAAAGTTCAAAGCCCACAGCTTTGAGCATTTCAACGGTTTCTTTATCAATGGCCAGCTCGCCCTCGCCATCGGCATACTTCAAAGTCCAGTAGCCAAGCTCGGAGGTATAAAGGGGATTATCCAGCTGTATGTAGGTGTAGATAACTCCGTCAAAGTCAACTGTGAGCAGCCCCTTATCCAGAGTGCCGCTGTATTTGTCGCCGTCCTGAATCAGAGTGAATTTCTTGCCCTCAAGTTCCCATTTGACGGAATATTCTTCGCCCATAAACATGGCGCTTCCCTTGCCGTTCTTTTTCAGGTCCAGCCATTCGTCTTCGGCATAGAATTTCTCGCCGTTATAGCTGTAGAAATCGGCGGTGTAGAGTCCATGAGCGCCGTCGCCCTTGCCGCCGAGGCAGCATATGAGAACGATGGCCAGAATCACAACTATTGCGGCTGCAATTATTATAAGAAGCTTCTTGTTGGCAAGCAAAACGGCAAGCTTTGGGTTTATCTCCTTAGGCTCTTTGGGGGGCTTAGGAGGCTTAGACGCTTTGGGAGCCTTGGGTGCCTTGGGCTTTTTCGGCGCTTTCTCCTTCGGGGACTTTGCACGCTTTTCCGCTGTAGCGATCTCTTCTGCCGGAAAAGCGGGCTGAGCAGCAGTGGATTCGGGCTGGGGGATTTTCTGGCCGCACTCGGGGCAGAATTTTACTCCTGCCTGCAATGGCGTACCGCAATTAAAGCAAAACTTCATATCTTGCCTCCTGTATGTGTCCTTTATATTTCATCGCTCAATGTTTTGGAGGGATTATTCAATAATCACGCTGTCGAGAATACTGCTTCCGTCGGAGCCGGGATCAATGCTGGTTTCGGAAATCTTGACTGACATCCAGTAGCCATCGGGGAGCTCACCGTAGTATTCGGTCCAATACATACCCCAGAGCTTATAATATCTGCCCTGCATATCAATGCCGCCTATGGTTCTGCCCTCAAGCTCCTCAAGCTCGGTGGCGTCTCCCATATAAGAATCCACGCTGTCTGCATCTTTGATTTCGAACTGAATGCGTGGAGCGGCGGAATGAGCCGCATCCAGGGATTCAACGTTGTAGATATACAGAGTGTGGCTGCCTTGGTCCACGACCCACATATATTCTGGCAGGGTGAAGCTTACGGTGTAAATGCTGTCACCGAAGAAATCCTCCAGCTGGTAGCTGTGGTATCCTCCGAAACTCTCAATTTCCTCGGGGGGAGCAGCTTCCGCAGGAGCCTCTTCGACAGAGGGCTCTTTGTGAGTCATTTTGAAATGTTCAACCGCATCCTTGATGCTTAAATCGTTGCCTCCGCAGGCTGCCATGGAAAGCAGCAGGGTAAGCGCAAGCACAAAAGCGATAAATTTTTTCATAAATTATCTCCTTCCTCTGTGGTGTTGGAGTCGGAAAAAACGGGGCTGCCGCTTTCGTTAAGTTTGCCGGCGCATTCCCTGCACATGTCCAGATCGTCGCATATAAGGAAGCAACGGTTGCAAACCAAACGCTTGCATATGGGGCAGTAGTTCAGGTTTTCTGCAGCATCGGACAAGGCCGCCTGCCTTGCATCGCGAAATTCCTGCTCGTAAATAGCATCGAAGATGATTTTCTTGCCCTCTGTCGGCGGGACAACACCCGCCTTGGAGAAACGCACCGGCTTATTGGCAAACACTGCTCCGCACTCGTCGCATGAGATGTGGAAGCGAAAGCTGTCCCGTGTTGAACAGTTTTCCAGCATAATTTCAACAAGCTTCTTCATTAGCGGCTCACCGCCTTTCAACCTTGGATATTTATATTTTATATGCACGGTTTACAAATTGAAAGTCTTAAAACAGACCTGAGGATACTTTTTTCCAAAAGTATCCTCAGAGTACGTGCAGGGTGCATAAATTGGAAGAGACTGATTTATGCATCATGTTAAATTATATCCTTCGGTTCATTCCTGCCCACTGCTGAGCTTATCCAGCCAGCCGCAGCGGCGGAAAAGCTCGATATAGAGCATAAGCTCATCGCGGGAGGAAACATTCAGCTTTTGATAGATGCTGTGGTTATGCTTTTTCACCGTGTGAATGCTGACAAATGCCAGCTCCGGAATATCCGCAGTGTCGTAGCCGTCAATGTAATATTTCAAAATTCGGCGCTCGGCGGAGGAAAGCTCCTTTGCCTTATCGGAAAAGCTTTTAAAGAGCTCTTCCATGGCAGGGGGCAGCTCGCCGGGACTGAGTTGGCGGGCGTTGAGCTCTGTAAGCGACTGCACGCTTACAAGTCCCTGATTGGGCTGGATAATGCCATAATCCCGCAGAACTCCGTAAATGGTCAGGAGCAGAATTTCGGTTATCACATAGGAGACGGAAAGAAGCTCAAAGTCTTCGGTGATGAGCTGCTCAATTGCCCAGACGCATATATTGAGCAACACGGCGGTGGCAAGGAAAATCGCGTATTTGGGCGAAGCCAGACGCTTTTTCCTGTTTGCGTATCCTATGAGGAAAATCATGCCGATAACATATGAAACCAAATAAAGAGAGTAAAGACCGTGCAGCGGTCCGTATTCCTTCACAAGCTTTGTTATGCCGTGAACTTTTTCAATCGCAACGGAGCTGTAATAAAGCCCGAACCAGTCGCCGCTGCAGGCAAGCAGAAAAGCAAGGGTGCTGATTGCAAATACAAGGGGCTTGAACCATTGGCGGGGACGCATTTTGCAAACATCGTAAATTATAAGGAGCATTACAAGAATGGAGTAAGCTGCGCCGAGATAGGAAAGACGGTTTGCCATCATTGCCCAAAAGACCGAACCGGAAACGGAGAGCAGGAAATAGCCGGAGTTAGTCAGGGCAACGCATATAAAAAGATAGAGGAAATTGCGCTCTTTATTCTTTTCCCAGATTATGTATGCAAAAAGGAGAAGTAGGGAAAGCACGGCAATGGCTCCGTAAATGAGAGATATGCCTCCGATACCGGATACAGGCGCAGAGCCGACGTCTGCCGCGAAGGCAGGGATGCGGATAAAGGGGAGAGCAAGCGCAAATACAACAAAAAAGCGGCTGAAGGATTTGATTTTCGGCATTGCGGGAGTCCCTCCTTTCATAAAGTTGTATAATTATAACATATATTGTCGTACAATGCAAAAAAATCCGTGCCAATACAGGGCATAAAAAGAATAGACAAAAAGCAGAAGAACAAGTATAATAATGACGTATATCTGAAAGAATCTGACTTTCCATATAATTATAAGAAGGAGTGTGCTTTATTAGATGAAGCTTATAATCAAAAATGACTATGAGGAAATGAGCGCATGGGCTGCCCGGCACATCGCTGACGCTATCAACAATCACAAGGAGGACCGTCCCTTCGTTCTCGGTCTTCCCACCGGTTCTTCTCCTCTGGGAGTTTATAAAAAACTCGTTGAGATGAATAAGGCCGGCACTCTCAGCTTCAAGAATGTTGTCACCTTCAATATGGACGAATATGTGGGGCTGCCCAGAGAACACGACCAGAGCTACTGGTATTTTATGCACGAAAATTTCTTCAACCATATAGATATTCCTGCAGAGAATATCAACATGCTCGACGGTATGGTTGATGATCCCGAGGCTGAGTGCCGCCGCTATGAGGAGAAGATAGCTTCCTACGGCGGAATAGATATTTTCATGGGCGGCAGCGGTGTTGACGGTCATATTGCCTTCAATGAACCCTTCACCTCCCTTGCCTCCCGCACCGGCGTCCGCGCCCTCACTCAGGACACTCTTATCGCAAACTCCCGTTTCTTTGATAATGACCCCAACAAGGTTCCCAAAACCGCCCTTTCCGTAGGTGTCGGCACAGTCTGCGATTCTAAGCAGGTTTTGCTCCTCATCTCTGGTCATAACAAGGCCCGCGCTCTGCGCCACTGTGTTGAAGGCGGTGTTGACCATGCATGGACCATCAGCGCTCTCCAGCTCCATCCCGACGGAATTATTGCCTGTGACGAGGCAGCCTGCGGTGAGCTGAAGCTTGACACCTATAAATATTTCAAGGAAATCTATAAAGACGAAAAGTAAAAGCTTTTTTAAGGAAATACTGCCGTAAATAATATAAAGGATAAGGTGTTAAAAATGGATAACAAAACCCTGGAACTGTATGCTGCCAAGGCACGCCTTCATGCTGTTACGATGGTTTACGAAGCTGCATCCGGCCATCCCGGCGGCTCTCTCAGCTGCCTTGATGCGCTGACAACTCTTTATTTCGATGAAATGAATATCGATCCTGCCGATGAGAAGAATCCCGGCAGAGACCGTTTCGTTATGAGTAAGGGACATTGCTCCCCCGCTGTATATTCCGTTCTTGCTCTGCGCGGCTTCTTCCCCGAGGAGGAACTGAAAATGTTCCGCCGTATTGACGGCCATATGTCCGGCCATGTTGAGATGAAGCATGTGCCCGGTGTTGATATGTCCACCGGCTCTCTGGGTCAGGGAATTTCCACCGCTGTAGGTATGGCTCTCGCCGGAAAGCACAGCAAGGCTGACTACCGTGTTTATGCCATCCTTGGCGACGGCGAAATCGCCGAGGGTCAGGTATGGGAAGCATTCATGGCAGCTGCAAAGTATAAGCTGGATAATCTTTGCGCAATCGTTGATGTCAACGGTCTGCAGATAGACGGTGCAACCAAGGATGTTATGCCCACCGAGCCTCTGGACGAGAAGTTTAAGAGCTTTGGCGCCCATGTCATCACTATTGACGGTCACGATTTTGACGCAATCAAGGCAGCATATGCCGAGGCAAGAGCCACTAAGGGACAGCCCACCGTCATTTTGGCAAAGACCGTTAAGGGCAAGGGCGTTTCCTATATGGAAAATCAGGCCGGATGGCATGGCAAGGCACCCAATGCCGAGCAGTATGCCCAGGCTAAGGTAGAATTGGAAGCAGCAATAGCTGCACTGGAGGGCTGAGAAAATGGGAGAAAAGATAGCAACCAGAAATGCCTACGGTCAGGCTCTGGCCGAACTTGGCTATAAACACCCCGAAATCGTCTGCTTTGATGCTGACCTTGCAGGCGCAACAATGAGTAAATACTTCCTCGAGGCTCACCCCGACCGTTTCTTCGATATGGGTATTGCCGAGAGCAATATGCAGGGTGTCGCAGCCGGTATGGCTGCCTGCGGCTATAAGCCCTTTACCAATACCTTTGCAATGTTTGCCGCAGGCCGTTCCTGGGAGCAGGTAAGAAACTCCATCTGCTACCCCGGCCTGAATGTTAAGGTTGTTGGCTCCCACGGTGGCATCTCCGTCGGTGAGGACGGCGCAACCCATCAGTGCATTGAGGATTTCGCCATTATGCGCGCTATCCCCGGCATGACTGTTCTCTGCCCCTGCGATGCAAACGAGATGCGCCTTGCAACCGAGGCTCTCGTAAACTATGAAGGCCCCGCCTATATGCGCCTTGGCCGTCTCGCTGTTGAAACCGTTACCGACACCATTCCCGGCTATAGCTTTGAGCTTGGCAAGGGCTGCATGCTCCGGGACGGAAGCGATGTTACCATTATTGCCAACGGCATGATGGTCCAGATGGCTCTTGAAGCCGCTGAGGCTCTTGCTGCCGAGGGTATCTCCGCAAGAATTATCGATATGCACACCATCAAGCCCCTTGATGGCGAGATTATCAGGAAGGCAGCCGAGGAAACCGGCGCAATTGTTGTCACCGAAGAGCATAATATTCTCGGCGGCCTCGGCGCAGCTGTTGCCGAGTTCTGCGGTGAAAACTGTCCTGTTCCCGTTGTACGCCACGGCGTAAACGATGAGTTCGGACGCAGCGGCAAGGCACCCCTTGCTCTCGAAGCCTTCGGGCTCACTGCAAAAGTTATCGCAGAGAAGGCCAAAAAGGCTCTCGCAATGAAAAAATAAAGCTGAATAATAACAAAAAAAGGAGCGATTTATCGCTCCTTTTTTTGTTGAAATAAGGGGTGGAACAGTTAGTCCGCAAGACGGAAACTATCAAAGATATAGAAGTCGAACTGACCTTTTACACTGGCATAGTCTGCTTCGGAGCGCAGAGTCCAGGCGGCGGTTTTGGCACCGAAAAGTCGGCAGATGTTGAGAGAAAGATTGTCGGCATCGCTGAACTTATAGGATATAAAGTCGGGGCGTGTTGCCACGTTCTCAATCATATAACTGAGAAGCAGATAAAGGGGTTTGCCCTTGTATTCCTCGTCCTTCCAAAAAGCCTGAGCAAGCTGACCGCGGGGTATTTCGGGGGCATTTTTTCTGTACCAGATAAGAGCCAGAGGATGGAAGCACTGTATGCAGTAAGCTCCGTCATATTCCTGCAAAAGGGCGTTGCTCTTCTCGCAGACGGCGGTATCCACCTTGTCCAGCTTGTATTCCACAAGAACGGGAACCTGACCGCCAATAAGCTCCAGAGCCTCGGCCAAAGTAGGAATACCCTCATCCGTGCCAAGGAGCTTCATTTCGGCAAGCTCAGCATAGCTGTATTCCCAGATTTTGCCTTTAACGCCGCACATGCGTTCAAGATCGGCGTCATGGAACACCATAGGGATTCCGTCTTTGCTCATCTGCACATCAAGCTCTATGGCATAGCCCTCTTCGATGGCGGCACTGAAGGATGCGAGAGAGTTTTCGGGTATGCCGGCATCATTGTCAAAATAGCCGCGGTGGGCATAGTGGTAGCCCTCAAGTGCAGACATATCCGGCTTGTTGAACATTCTGGGTGCCACAAGGAAAAGGAAAAGGACGATGAGCGCCGCAAGAATAATGAGGATTATTTTCAAAGCTTTTTTTGACTTTTTCATGTTATATCCAACCTTTGCTTGTTTGTTTAAGCCATTATATCAGTTTACTGCGCAAAAAAGCAAGGCGGATAAGCTGTAATTTCAAAGGGGAGGTATTTCTCACGGAGGAGAAGGGGAGATTAGGGATGAATGTAGCCGCAGGCGCTTATAAATTCTCCTCCGTGAGAATCGGGCGGGGACGGGTATTAGATTTTACTTAGCTCTTTTGTTGAAATCTTCGTCCACCTTATTTTTCCAGTCAGCGCCCATGGGACGGCAGGCGCGAACATTGCAAACCGCTTCGCTCATTGCATCATAGATGACGGCAGTACCTTCGCGGTCGGCATGGTAATTCACTGCGCGGTCAGCGCTGATGCCGAAACGCTTTGCCTCTGCCGCGGCATCGATGTTTGCGCCCAGGAAGATAAATTCCCAGCCGTACTTCTCCTTTTCGTGCTCGATCATGCGGCGCACCTTGTCGTAGTCGTATCTGCGGCTGGCATTTTCGTAGCCGTCGGTGGTGATGATGAACATGGTCTTCTCCGGCACATCTTCCTTGCGGGCGTACTTATGGATGTTCGCGATGTGACGGATTGCTCCGCCAACAGCATCCAGCAGTGCGGTGCAGCCTCGGGTGTAGTACTCCTTCTCGGTCATACGGGGAACTTTATCCAGAGGCAGACGGTCGTGGATGACCACGCTCTCGTTGTCGAAAAGAAGGGTAGATACCACAGCCTCGCCCTCTTCACGCTTCTGTTTTTCGATCATGGAGTTGAAGCCACCGATGGTGTCTCTCTCCAGCCCGCTCATAGAGCCGCTTCTGTCAAGGATAAAAACCAATTCTGTCATAATAAAAAACCTCCTTCGTTTGATTACGCTTTGATTATAGCGAACACGAAGGAGGTTTTGGTCGCACGACAGGCGACATTTTTATGGCTTTTTATTAGAGTAATTTGAGCTCCCATTCAGCTTCTTTGAAGCCTACCAGCACAAAATTATCACCGATAAGCAGAGGGCGCTTTACCAGCATTCCGTCTGTTGCAAGCAGAGAAAGCATCTCCTCATCACTCATGGTGGGCAGAGCGTTTTTCAGTTCCATAGACTTATAAAGCAATCCGCTGGTGTTGAAAAACTTCCGCAGGGGCAGAGCGCTCATCCGGTACCACTCGCTCAACTCCTCAATACTGGGGTTATTGCTCTTGATGTCCCGAAATTCGTATTCAACATTGTTGTCGTCCAGCCACTTGCGTGCTTTTTGGCAGGTAGTGCACTTGGGGTAGCAAATGAATTTCAGCATTTCTTCACGCTCCTAACAGACTTTGATCCCGGTCAAAGAGGACCATATTTATCTCGTTAATATTATACCGCTTTTTCTTGATGAAAAACTCGATGATGACATCGAACATGCTGCTGTGACTCAGCGCATATCCGGCACGTCCGATGAGGTCCTTTGTCTCGTCCAGATCCAGTTCCAGCGCGATAGCAAAGGCAAGAGCTGTGGACTTGGAGGGCTTGTAATGGGGATTGTTGCGGATTTTGGAGAAGAGCTTGCGGTCCACATTGGCCTTCTTGTAAATTTCGGAGTCTTTTTTGCCGCTGCGGTCAATGAGCTTCAGCAGAGTTTCAGAGAAACCGGCATCCAGATTACCCAGCCAATCGTCCAGATTGTCCTTGGTGGATTCGCATGATCTGGGGGACGGCATAGCCATGGGTGCAGCCACGGTATAATCAGCCATGTCTTCATGGGATTTGCTCTCCACCCACTCAAGCTGCTTAATTCTGCGCATGCGTTCCTGATAGGAATCGCGGTGCGCCTCCACATAGTTGTCATCAATGTACTCAGCGATATCCGAAAACAGCTTGCCGCTTATTTGATAGGCGCTGCGGCTGAAAATGACGATGTAAACCGTCATATCGTTTTCCATCAGAAATTCTCCGATGGTGTCCACCGCCACGCGGAGCGCCTGATCCTTTGGATAACCGAAGACACCGGCGGATATCAGGGGAAAGGCCACTGTTTCGCAGTTATTCTCTCTTGCCAGCGCAAGACTACGGCGATAGCAGGAGGCCAGCTTTTCCCGCTCTCCGTATTCTCCGCCCCTCCAAACGGGACCCACTGTATGTATAACGTATTTGCAGGGCAGCTGATATGCCCCGGTGATTTTGGCATCTCCCGTCGCGCAGCCGCCTAAGGTTTTGCACTCAGCCAGAAGCCCGGGACCCGCCGCACGGTGAATGCATCCGTCCACGCCTCCGCCGCCCAAAAGAGACTCCTTGGCGGCATTGACGATGGCATCCACCTTCATTTTTGTTATGTCGTTGCGAACTATTTCAAGAGGCATACTTTCACCACACCTTTTTTATACTATAATATCATATGTACTAAAAGTATCAAGCAAATCATGACAATAATGATTTTATATGGAATAAGGTGGATATGTGTTCAGCATTATGGTATTAATTATCGCGGTAACACCGATATATTAAAATTTAATAGGCTTATATTGAAGGAATAAACAAACTATGTTATAATAAAAACATCAATTTGGTTATTACTGCAATTCGAAATCCGGTGTGCGCAGCACCTGGGGAGATGGGTGATTTTATGGGAATTCTTTCACATGATAATATAATCAGAATTTTATGCGGATATAATCAATGGTGGCAAACCCGCACTGTTCAGAGAATGTTTTTAAAGCCTGTACATCGCACTGTGTACGGAGACATAATTAAAATCCTCAACGAAGATAAAATCCGAAAAATTTATGTTGTTGGTCCACACCGCACCGGTAAAACTGCACTTATTCATCAAATACTGCAGGGGCTTATAGATAAAGGTACAAACCCCCGAAGTGTTCTTTATATGAACTATTCCCACCCGTTTTTCAACTTCCTCCCTATATTGAAGTTTTATGAGACTTATAGGGACTATATCCATCCCGGGAATGACAGCCGTATATACTGTTTTGTTGATGATATGCAGCTTTCTCCGGAATGGGAAAAGAATATTGCTCGACTTTCCGATATGTACAGCGAGGTAACAATTATTGCGTTTGGATCTGTTTATCCCGAGCATGTGGATGAAAACTGTGCGCTTTTGCACATGCCTCCAATTTCCTTTTATGAGTACTGCCAGATTGCGGAAGGCACATATAATCTGAGCCCCAAATCACTGTTTCCTGCCAACGGTATACTTAAGTCCAGCACTGAAGAATTGAAAATGATAGCAAAGCACATTTCAAAACATAGGTCTCATTTTATGCAGTATCTGTATACAGGAGGATTCTTAAATCTGATTGGTGAAACGGACGAAATCAGAATTCAAAGAATGATTCAAAAAAGTGTTGTGGGCGATGCTCTGCTACGTGATATCAGCACATCATTCGGTGTTCGTAACACTATGGAGCTGCAGAAGGTTTTCCTTTATCTTTGCTTTGAATGTCCGGCTGTTATCAGTTATGAAGCGCTTATGCGCGCTGTCGACTGCGTGACCCGACCAACAATCGAAAAGTATGTAACTTATCTCAGCAAATCCGGTCTTATTTATATGTGCTACCCGGACGATATGGAGTCTGATGTAAACCAGAAAATCCGACCCAAGATATATCTAACCGATGCTTCGATAAATACCTCCTTGCTTATGCTTGCGGATGTCCGCTTTAACGAAAGCAATCTGAATAAGATCGTGGAATCTGCAATCTAC
>JAZNZR010000083.1:0-2591 GCA_045595025.1 Oscillospiraceae bacterium
GCATAGTCTTCGACAGTGAAGTGAGGTATAAAGAAGCGGCGGCGGAAAAAACCTTTGCCCTCAAAAAGGTCGGAGGCGAAACTGCCCAAGAGATAATGCGCCGCGAGGAAAACATTCTTTATCTTGAAAAGCAGACGCAGGAACTCAGGGAATCTGCCGCCGCAACGGTACGCGCCCTTGGAACTGCGGGCAGCGTTCTCGGACTGCTTACAAGCGCGGAAAAATTGGGCTGGTACGATGTTTTCGGCGGCGGTGGCCTTATTGCAGACGAGTTCAAGCATTCTTACCTCGATGACGCTCAGTTTATGACGGAAAAACTGCAATCCGATATGCGTAAGGTGAAAACGGAGCTTGCCGACGTGAAGATAAACGCCGATATGAAGGTGAAAATAGAAGGTTTTGAACGATTTGCCGACTATTTCTTTGACGGGATATGCGCCAACTGGAATGTGCTGGACAGAATAGGCACCTCCAGATCCCAGATCGAAAATGTGATAAAGCGCCTTGAACAGGTACAGAGCCGCGTGAACGAAATGCTGAAAGAAGCGGAAAAACTCCTTGCTCAAGAGCGCAGCGCACTGAACGATCTTATAAACGAAACCAAGATATAACGGTGAGCACCTCCGGGACGAGTCGGGGGTGCTTATCGTTTTATCGGGCAAATCGCTGCCTGTCATTTACTGTTGAACCATGAGGAAAAGCGTGATATTATAAACCCAAATCCTTTTGGGGAAATAAAGGAAAAATAAGGAGAATCAATATGGAATTCAGTGTAAACAGTCCGATACTGTTCGTCATGGTCGGCGTTATAATCGTCGCCGTGCTTGCGCAGTCGGTGTATTTCCTTGTCCGTGCGCTGAATCGGGCAAATCAGCTTGGTATGGATAAAACCATGCTGAAAAAGACCATGAGCTCGGCTGCGATTTTCACCATCGCGCCTGCGGTGGCGATCCTTGTGGGTGTAATATCCCTTTCCAAGAGCCTTGGCGTTGCGCTGCCCTGGCTGCGCCTTTCCGTTATCGGCTCGCTGACCTATGAAACCGTGGCAGCGGGCACTGCCCTTGAAGAGCTGGGCCTCGGCCTTGAAACGCAGATAAGCAGCGCCGGTGATTTTGTAACCGTAGTATGGGTAATGACCCTCGGTATATCAATAGGTCTTATCCTCACACCTCTGCTCACAAAGAAAATTCAGGGCGGCATGGTAAAGCTGGGCAAGTCCGATAAGTAGTGGGCCGAGATATTCAGCAATGCCATGTTCCTTGGCATGATCTCCGCGTTCCTCGGCTATGTATTCTGCGATGTGTCCCTTGCTTTCAAGGGCGACTTCACGGGCCTTATTCCCGTGTGCGTAATGTTCGTTTCCGCGGTGGTAATGGCCGTATGCGGCATCGCATCCAAGAAGCTGAAGATGCGCTGGATGACCGACTATGCCCTGCCCATAAGCCTTGTTGGCGGTATGGCGGCGGCTATTCCCATCACAGCTTGGTTAGGTTAGGAGGTCGAAAACTATGAAAAATAAAAATATGACCTATCTTGATTCGGTACATTACTACGGCAAGATCTGGGGCATCGGTGTTTGCCTGCTGATATTGGCTTTCCCCTTGGCTCTCTGTGTATTCTTCGGTGTGGTTCCCCAGTGGAACGCGCTGATCAAGGGACTTATCGCCACAATGCCTATGTATTGGGCGGTGGGACTTGTAGAGATCTTCACCTACGTTCCGATGCTTGGTGCGGGCGGCACATACCTCTCCTTTGTAACGGGCAACATATCAAATCTTAAGCTCCCCTGCGGCATTGACGCTATGGAGCGCGCCAAGGTTAAGCCCACCAGCGAGGAGGGTGAGATCATCTCCACCATTGCGATTTCGGTTTCCAGCATTGTAACCACCATTATAATCATACTGGGAGTTATACTTATTGCCCCCTTGACACCTATACTCAACTCCGAGCTTTTAAAACCTGCATTTGATATGATTCTCCCCGCCCTGTTCGGCGGTCTTGCTGTGGTTTTCGTTTCCAAAAATCTCAAGCTCTCCATCGCGCCTATTATTCTTATGCTGGTACTTTTCATCTTTGTTCCCGCCCTTAATGCAGGAACAGTCGGAATAATGGTGCCTGTGGGCGTTCTCTTTACGGTAGGCGTTGCAAGAATTATGTACAAGAAGGGATGGCTCTGATATGTGGTGGCTGATTTTTCCCGCACTGGTTGTGGCTTTTCTGCTGGCGCTGATCATTCGCACCCTTGCCTTCAAGCCTAAAGCGACGGAACCCGTCGTCGACGAAGCTCCTGAATTCAACAAGGCTGCCGCCATAAGCCGCCTGCAAGAGCTGATACGCTTCAAAACCGTGTCCTACAGAGACGGAAGCCTGGAGGACGATGCAGAATTCGAGAAGCTTCTGAAGGCTCTTCCGAGGCTTTATCCCAATGTTTTCACCGCCTGCGAATATAAAGAATTACCCGACCGCGCATTGCTTTTTAAGTGGTCGGGAAGGAGCGACAAGACCCCCGTTGTTCTGATGGCCCACTACGACGTAGTTCCCGTAAACGAGGAGCTTTGGGACAAGCCCCCCTTCTGCGGTGAGATCGAAAA
>JAZNZR010000084.1:0-4765 GCA_045595025.1 Oscillospiraceae bacterium
AATCCACGGCAAGGCTGTCGCCTGCCGTGGATTTTCTTTGCAGTATTGCGGGAAAAGATACTCTTTGGAGCGTATAAATCCCCATGTGAGTCCGCCTTTCGAGCTTCCTTTTTTATTATTCAAGAATCAGATCTATGCCCATTTGGAGAGTCTCCCCATCCATAGCTCCGGGCATCCAGCCTGCCACATTGCCCTCGGTGTCTATGAAGAAGGTGGTGGGGAGGGAGTATATTCCGTAAGCCATCATAGCGCTAAGCTCCGTGTCATAAAACACAGGGAAGTCATAGCCGCTTTCCTCAACAAACTTTGTTGCGGAAGATAGGGTTTCCTGAGAGCCGTCGGTCATATTAACCATCATAAACTGCACACGGTCACCCAGTTCCAGATACTTGTCGTTGAAGTCCGGCATCTCCGACTTGCAGGGTCCGCACCAGCTTGCCCAGAAATTCAGCACCACCGGAGTTCCCAGATAGTCGCTGAGACTGACGGGCTTACCATCGGCGTCATATACCGTGAAATCCGGGGCAGCGATATCCTCCATCTCGGCGCTGCCATCTTCGGGCGCGGGAGTTTCGGTGACCGCCAGCTGTTCGGGGGCGATATCGTCCCCCAGATTTTTATAAAGCACTGAGGCCCCCACCAGCACCACCACCAGCAGGATAATAACAATAAGCAGAGCCTTCTTTTTATTCATATTTTTCACCTCGCCAGAAGATTGATAAGATAACCCAGAGTTCCTGTTGCCATCATAATACCTATGACTATAAGCAAACAGCCGCATACAATGTTGATTGCGCGATAATGCCTTTTTATCCAGTTGAAGGCGGATTTGAGGTAATCAATAAGCACCGCGCTGATTATAAAGGGAATTCCCAGACCCAGAGAGTAGGCAAGGAGCATCATTGTACCCTCCAGCACGTGACCCTGCTGGGAGGCAAGCATAAGTGCCGAACCCAGAAAAGCG
Source organism: Oscillospiraceae bacterium (assembly GCA_045595025.1). Lineage (GTDB taxonomy): Bacteria > Bacillota > Clostridia > Oscillospirales > Oscillospiraceae > SIG459. Next base: position 965 of record JAZNZR010000084.1, read on the forward strand.
CCCACACAGGGAGTCCAGCCAACGGAGAAAATGAGACCAAACAAAACAGCAGAGAAAAAGCCCAGCTCACCGCCCGCTTTTCTCACTCCTCCCCGGAATATATTGAGCTTAAAGAGCCCGATATAATTGAGGCCGAAGAAAATAACGATCGCTCCGGAGACGATGTTTACCCATCTCTGGTAGGTTCTGAGAAAGCTCCCCAGCGTTCCCGCCAGAGCTCCAAGAGCCATAAATACTATGGTGAAGCCCAAGACGAAGCCCAGTGCGCCGGTGAGGGTTTTTTTCGTGCTGCGTTCTCCTCCGCCCGCGAAATAAGAAATATAGATGGGCAGCATAGGCAGCAGACAGGGAGAAATAAAAGTGATGATACCCTCAAGAAAGGCGATGATATATTGCATGGGTCACTCCTCCTTTTTGGTTAGCCTGAGCGGTATAATCCGAACTCGGATTATATCTCTCAGGCTATATTATATCTCCGTTTCGGAATAAACTCGGTGATTATGTCACAGGAAAACTACTCCTTTTTTTCGTTAAACATTTTCAGTTCCTCAAACATAAGCACAGCCGCCGGATTATCTCTGCTGGTATTGCAGTAAACATAGGTATCAAACACGCAGCCCGGGTTGGAAATATCCACTCCCCACACATTGAGAAGGCTGTTCTGGCTAATATATTGGGGCAAAATGGCCACGCCCTTACCGAAAGAGACCATTGCCAAAGCGCTTTCCGCATTGGGCACCTTGACAATGTTCAGGGCGAAACCGGTGCTTTTTTCCGCAAGCTGACGCACGGCGGCATAGGAGCAGAACACCTCATCGGCATAGGGCACAATAAGAGTTTCTCCCTTAAGTTCCTCCAGCCGCACCTGATAGTTGGAGAAAAGGCGATGGTTTTCGGGAGCGCAGAGAACTCCCGGGGAACGAAATGCCGCGGAAACAGAGATGTAGTCGGGCAGCTTCTGCAGCTCGAAGGCAGTAAAGCTCAGATCATAATTCTCAAAAACTCCCACGCGGTCAGTACGGCTGAGAACCTCGATATTGAAATCTATATCGGGATATTTTGACGTGAAATAGTTTAGAAAAATAACCAGCTGATCATGTACGTCGTTTTCAAGGCAGGCTATGGATACCTGCCCGCTGGTCTGGGCATTTGCAAAACGAAGATGCGCCATGGCTTTTTCGGTTTTTTCCAAAAATCTTGGTATGCGGCTGGCAAGTATTCTTCCTGCATGGGTAAGATGCACGGAATGGGTGCCCCGCTCCAGAACCTTTATCCCCAGTTCCTCTTCCATCTCCACAATATGGCGGCTCAGGGTGGATTGAGCCATAAAAAGCTTCTTTGCAGCGGCGGAAAAGCTGAGGGTCTGGCTAAGCACCAGAAATTCGTAAAGTCTTTCTGTTGTCATGTCTCAGCCTCCTATTCTGAAGGTTCGGAAGTTTTCGATAAACTCGGAAACATAGGGATTGGGATTATCCTCCCTGTAAAACATATACATGGTTATTTCAAAGCTCGGGTCTATAAGGGGTAGGGCAACCGCATTGGGTGGGATCAAATCTCGCGTCGTGCGGGGGCATAAGGCCAGCCCCTTTCCTACAGGTACAAGTACGAAATGGGCGTTTGGAGTTACGCTTCCCTCATAAAGTGAATAAGATATTCCGCTGCGAAGGAGTATCTCCCGTTCCGCCTCGTTATATGCCCGCTCCTTGCCCGGAGGATAGAGGACAAAACGCTCGCCGTCAATATCCGCAAGACTCAGAGATGATTTGTGGGCCAGGTGATGATGCAAGGGCACCAACACCAAAACCTTGGTGTTATAGACCTCTTCCCGGGTTATGCCGGGATAATGGAGGGATTCAGGTGCGTAGCTGAAAAAGATGTCGATTTCTCCATCCCGAACGCTGTGCTCGATGTCATAATTTCTGTCGTCAAAAAGTTCAAGATTAATGTTAGGATACTGGAGGTTTACCGTGTCAAGAAAGGGGCCAAGTCTTGAAGGGATAATAAAGCCGGAAAAGCCTATGCGAATACCAAGCTCTTCGCTTTTGGGAATATTACCCACGCTGTTTATCATCTGGGAATAGTCCTGAATTATTTCACGCGCATCGCTGAGAAAGCGGCTGCCCGCCTCCGTCAAAGCAAGGCCGTGGGCGTTTCGCTCAAGCAGGCGTACGCCAAGGCGTTTTTCCAGAAGACCTATATGATTGCTGAGCAGGGGCTGGCTGATTCCGAGAATTTCGGCAGACTCCCGAAATGAACCCGTACCGGCAAGAACGCAGAATTCTTCAAGGCGCTGTAAGTCCATATTTCACCTCTAATATAAAAATTTTGCATCACCTTATTTAGGATAGCCCACAACATTTTCCTTGTCAACCCTGCCTTTTGCCATAATATGGTGTTGTTTTCCGGGAATGCCATAAATATATGAAATTTTTTCATAAAAAAACCGAATAAGCAAAATGCGGAATGGAATTGAAAACAAAAAATCCCGATGATAAAATTATATTGTCAGAAAAAGACACGCACGGAAAACAAAACAAATTATAGGAGGATACATCATGAAAAAGCTGCTTGCAATTATGCTCGCTGCGGTAATGGTTCTTGCTATGTTCGCCGGCTGCGGCAACAATGCAGCTCCTGCCGACCCCGCAGATCCCGCTGCTCCCGCTGAGCCCGCAGAACTGGATCTTGTCGGTTTCTGCACCGTCAGCATGAGCGAAAGCATCTACGTTCTGGAAGAGGAAGCTCTGATCAACATTTTTGACGGCAAGGCAAAGGTCCAGACCGTCAGCTGCGACCAGGACTCCGCTCTCCAGATTCAGCAGATCAAGAACTTCATCACCATGGGTGCTGATCTTCTTGTCATCAATCCCACCGATATCCGCGCTCTGGGCGACGCCATCAAGGAAGCCCACGAGGCAGGCATCAAGATCTACATCAACGGCGCAACCACCGATGAGCTCAGCGAAGAGTACTATGACTGCTGCACCGTTTCCGACGAGTATCTTTGCGGCGCATACGTTGCCATGATCGCAAAGAACTGGATCGAGGCTCACGTCGACCAGCTCAACGCAGCCAACCCCGACTGGGAGCTCTCCTTCCTGGAGTCCAACCTTGCTGAAGAGACCCTCAAGCGTTCTCTCGGTGAGCAGAGCATCCTTGAGCCCTATCTCAAGAATGCTGACGGCGACTATGTTGACGCCAGCGGCAATGTTGTTGACGAAGCAAACAAGGTTGAAAACCCCGCTTTCTGCCAGATCGCTCTTGACCACTTCAATGGCGTTATCACCGAGCAGGATCAGACCAACGGCGGTCTGAATGTTGCAAACATTCTCACCACCAACCCCAACACCCGCGTTTTCATCGCTTATAACTCCCTCGCCTCCACTCAGGGCGGCCAGTACATAGTTGATAACTATGCCGACCAGATTGAGGATTTCGCATTCTTCTCTGCCGGCGTTATGGGCAACGAGGCTGACTACATTGTTGGCTCTGTTGACGCAGACGCAGTTGGCTTCAAATCCGTTATGCGCGGCGCTGTTCAGTTCGGCGTTTCCGCTGCAGGCGGCGATGTTGCCACCTCTGTTGCAAACACCGCATACGGCATCCTCTATGGTGAGGAAGGCGTAGACTACTTCAAGAAGAACCCCGACGGCATTGCCGCATGGTGGGCCGTTGAGGAAGAATGGGGCAACGGCACCGCTTCTGTCGCTCACTTCAACATTCTCTCCGGTGCAACCGTTCAGGCTTTCGATCCCATCGCGACCCTCGATGACCCCAACACCGTTTACTACTGGAACAGCG
>JAZNZR010000085.1:0-5703 GCA_045595025.1 Oscillospiraceae bacterium
CAGGGAAAAACAATTAAAAAACCCCGCCGGCAAAGCAAGTCGTCTTTTTTTGCGCGTATGGGATGTGGTGGGTTTTTCGGAACGGTCAAGACCGTTCCCTACATAGCACCGCAGCAAAACAATGACTGTAGGGGCCGGGCACCTGACCGGCCCGCCGTAGGGCGCGATGACCTCAGCGCGCCGATTTGTTTCCCTCATCGGTCTCGCATACGCTCGACAGCTTCCCCCAAGGGAAGCCTTTAAATCGCCACAAAAGAAAAAGCGGGTCGGAAAACCGACCCGCTTTTTGTTTACATCTTTTCCCTTATTCTTTCATAGAATTTCATCTTGGGCAGGTAGCGGATGAGGGCGAGACCCAGAGTGAACATCACAAGCGCTTCCCCAATACCCACCTGCGCTCCGTAGAAGCTCCAAAGCAGGGCAAAAGGCGCGCTGTCTCCGGCGCTTATGCCCATATATGCCAGCACAGCGCCCACGATGAGGGCGTTGAACACAACGGGGGCAGCGCACACCAGAATGCAGCGCCACCAGCTTTTATAGTTGCCGCTTTTGCCCAAAGCCGCAGCGCTGAGAGCGCAGAGCAGGGAGGCCAGAGAGCCGAAAATCACATCCAGCGGTCCTGCAGGGCTGAGAAGATTTGCGATTACGCAGCCGGCGAAAAGCCCCCATGCCGTTGAGGGGAAGAAAAAGGGCAGCACGCACAGCGCCTCCGCCACGCGAAACTGTATGCCGCTGTAGCTCATGAAACCCAGCACCATTGTGAGAGCGGCATATATGGCCGCCACCAGTGCGGAAAAAGCAAGGCGGTGTACGGAATTTTTGTTTTTCATAAATAAAGCCTCCATTTTTTGATAACAAAAAACGGAGGCGCAATGCTCTTATCTTAAGGCGAAAACCGCCCTTAGTCCATTTTTTGTTCGCGCCTATGTGCGCGGGCAGGGTCGTGGAAACCTGCCGTATTTATTTGCGTGGGCTATTCTAACATGGCTTTTGCCGCAAGTCAAGAGGACTTTAGTCCTCTAAAAAATCCCGAAAATCCTCCTCGCTGGCGAAGAGCATATAGCGTCCCTCATAAAATCCCCAATAGCCCGCCTGAGTGTAATATCCTCTCATATCCAAAGCTCCTTTGCGTTTTTTCTGTCTTTATTCTACGCAAGGAGCTGTCCCATTTAACGGACAAATGGCAAATTCGCAGGCGCAAATCTGTTGAATAAACTGGAATTTGTCTAACAGATTCGCAACGCGCCAAAGCCTCCCCTGTGTAAGGGGAGGTGGGCAAAATCTATGATTTTGCTCGGAGGGGTTGTCAATCCCTCAGTCAGCTTTGCTGACAGCTCCCTTTACACAAGGGAGCCTTGGTCGCCGTAAGCGCCAGTGAAACAGATTCAAGTTTGTCAGCCTGTTTTCTTTATCATACCACATTCCATACTCCGGCACAACAAAAGGCACAGCGGTTCGGGTTGAACCGCTGTGCCTTTAGCTTTCTCACATACTCTCAAGCAGTTTTTTTGTATATTCCTCTTTGGGATTATCGAAAATTTCGTCCACTGTGCCCTGCTCGATTATCTCACCGCCGTTCATAACCATAACCCGGTCGCAAAGCTGATAAATAACGTTCAGGTCGTGACTGATGAAAAGATAGCTAAGCTCCTTTTCTCTGTGCAGCTCCCGCAAAAGCTCCAGTATCTGCGCCTGAATGGTAACATCCAATGCGCTGACGGGCTCATCGGCAATGATGAAGCGGGGGCGGCGGATAAGGGCGGCGGCAATGCTGACGCGCTGGCGCTGACCGCCCGAAAGCTCGCGGGGATAGCGGTTTGCGAAATCTCCCCCCAGGCCCACGCGCTCAAGCATCTCCAGCACACGGCGGCGGCGCTCCGCCTTATCATACTTTCCGTAAAGGCGCAGAGGCTCCTCCACAATCCAGCCTATGGTTTTGGAGGGGTTGAGGCTGCCGTAGGGATCCTGAAACACCATCTGAGGGCGGGGGGTATGGTGGATTATCTCACCCGTATAGGGCACCATTCCCAAAATCGCCTTGCTGAGGCTGGACTTGCCGCAGCCGCTCTCGCCCACAAGACCCAGAATCTCGCCCTTTTCCACGGAGAAGCTCACATTTTTGACGGCGTGCTGGATTTTCCCGCGGGTGAGGACTCCCCCTGCGGAATATTCAACGCTCACATTATTGACTTCAAGGACTTTTTCTGCCATCAGTCTTTCCTTTTCTCCCGCTTGGGTATGGCGGCGATAAGTTTCTTGGTGTATTCCTCCTGCGGGGCATTGAAAATCTGCTCCGTAGGTCCCGTTTCCACAATGACTCCGTTATGCATAACGGCAACGCGGCTGCAAAGCTTGCGCACCACATTCAGATCGTGGCTTATGAAGAGAATTCCCACGCCCCTGTTTTTGTTGACCCGCTTCAGCAGCTCGATTATCTGGGCCTGCACCGTTACATCAAGGGCGGTGGTGGGCTCATCGGCAATAAGCAGCTTGGGGTCTATTATAACGGCGGAGGCTATCATGGCTCTCTGGCGCTGACCGCCGGAAAGCTGGTGGGGGTATTTTTTATATATGAGCTCAGGCTCGGGGAGACCCACCTTGCCCATAAGCTCAAGAGCAAGCTTCTTCCTCCGCTTTGCAGGAACATCCGAATGGATGCGGAGAACCTCCTCAATCTGCTCGCCCACACGCATAAGGGGGTTGAGGCTGGTCATAGGCTCCTGAAAAATCATGCCTATCTCGCGCCCCTGCACCCGACGAAGCTCCGCGGGGGAGAGAGCCAGCAAATCCTTGCCGCAAAAGTTTATCTCGCCTGAGATGCGGACATCGCCCCGGAGAAGTCCCGCAACGGAAAGGGCGGTTACGGTTTTGCCGCTGCCGCTTTCGCCAACGAGACCGAGGGTCTCGCCCTCGTCCATATGGAGGTCTATGCCGTGGACGGCCTCGGCAGCATTGCGCCCCGTGAATTCAATAGAAAGATTTTTAATATCAAGCATCGTTTTTGCCTCCTCCCAATCCGTCGGAAATGAGGCCGAAGCCCAGAATCAGCAGAACTATGGTTATGCCTGCGCTGAGGGGATACCAGGGGGCTTCGGAGAGGAAGCTCTGGCTCTCGCTGAGCATACGGCCAAGGCTGGGGTCGGGGGGCTGAACGCCTATACCCAGAAAGCTCATGCTTGCTTCTGCCAAAACCGCGTTATTAAAGCCTATGGCAACGGCGCTGAGAAGCACGGGGATGACGTTGGGCAGGATATGGACAAACATTATGCGCAAATCCTTTGCACCCATAAGCTTTGCGGCACGGACATAGTCCAGCTGCTTCTGTTTGGCAAACTCGCTTCGCACAACGCGGGCGAAGGAGGGAACGAACAAAATGCTCAGGGCAATGATGATATTATACTTGCCCGTACCCAGAATGCTTATCAGCACCATAGCCATCAGCACGCTGGGGAAGGCGGTGATAACATCGCTTATGCGCATCAGCACCTCGTCCACCCAGCCGCCGTAATAGCCCGTGAAGGCGCCTATAAAAATGCCAAGGGCAAGGCCGATGGCAACGGTGGAGGCAGCAATGATGAGGGTTGTGCCTGCGCCCTCCAGCACGCGGGAGAAGATGTCGCGGCCGAAGTTATCAGTACCCAGAATATGCTGCAGGCTGGGTCCGTCGCTGCGGGCGGCAGCATCCATGGCCGTGGGGCTGTAGGGAGTCCAGAAAAAGCCCAGCACAATAAGCGCAATCATAAAAGCGGTGATTGCGCAGCCGAATATTAAGTTGTAATTCCGGCGTTTTTTCATCGGTGGGTCCTTTCTTTTGGAAAATGGGGGCGGGCTTTGGCGGCGGGGTGTGGTCACCCCGCCCAATGGGGGGGAACGGCGACTTAAGGCTTCCCTTGGGGGAAGCTGTCGAGCGTATGCGAGACTGATGAGGGAAAACCCGGTGCGCACAGCAACAATCCCTCATCCGTCATTTGCTTCGCAAATGCCACCTTCCCCAAGGGGAAGGCTTTTTGCGGCTCAGGTGAAATCCCGGTCTATGTTAACAACTCCGTAGCACTTGGGGAAGCGGCGCTCTATCTCCGCCTTGATGAGCTTTTCCGCTTCTTCATCGGAAAGCTTAAAGTTTGCGGGCAAAACGGCATCAAAAATATAGTTTGTGTGGGTGGTTCCGGGCACTACGCGGAAATCGTGGATGGTGATGCGCTCATCTATGCTCTTTACCATCTCGGCAACAGCCACTCTTGCCATTGCCGTCACCTCGTCACGCAGGTCGATGGGGTCCATATGTACAACGGCTATGCAGCCTATCTCCTGCTGCAGACGCCGCTCCAGATTATCTATAGCGTCATGGAGCTCATAGATATCTCCGCTGCCGTCTACCTCCGCGTGGAGGGAGACTATTACCCGCCCGGGGCCGTAATCGTGGACGATAAGGTCGTGTATGCCGCAGACCTCAGGGGTGCTTAATACGATTTTTTCAATTTCCTCTACAAGCTCCTTATCGGGAGCCTTGCCCAAAAGGGGGGCAACGGTATCCTTCGCCGCAAGATATCCTGCACGGAGAATGAAAATTGCCACCAGCACGCCCACATAGGCATCTATGTTCACACCGGTGAAGCGGGCTATGAGCATGCTCACAAGGACAACAGCGGTGGAAACGGTGTCGGAAAGGCTGTCCGTTGCCGTTGCCAGCATTGCAGCGGAATTAATCTTTTTGCCCACAGAGCGGTTATAGGCCCACATATAGACCTTAACAGCGATGGAGGCAAGCAGTATAGCTATGCTGAGCCAGCTTGCGGTGACGGTTTCCGGTGATATTATCTTTTCCACGGAGCTTTTGCCCAGCTCCACACCCATAAGGATTATGAGAATGCTTACGGCAAGACCGGAGAGATATTCAATTCTGCCATGACCGAAGGGATGATCCGGGTCGGGCTTTTTGGAGGCAAGGCGAAATCCCAGAAGACTTATGAGGGAGCTGCCCGCATCGGAGAGGTTGTTCGCCGCGTCGGCTGCTATGGCAACAGAGCCGCTGAGAACTCCCGCAATATATTTGCCTATGAAAAGAAGAACATTCAGCGCAATTCCCAAAGCGGAGCAGAGAAGCCCATAGCGGGTGCGAACAGCAGGCTCTTTATAGTTTTCTCTGTCGGAAATGAAAAGTTTTGCCAAAAGCTTAAGCATAATTTTCTCCTTGTTAGTAAACACCTCATCCGTCATTTGCTCCGCAAATGCCACCTTCCCCAAGGGGAAGGCTTTGGTGCGGCGAGGTGGGACTTATCACATATAGAGCTTGGCGAGACCGCCCTGACTGGTTTCTCTGTAACGGCGGTGGAGATCCCGTCCGGTTTCATACATGGTCTCTACCACCATATCGAAGCTTATGCGGCGGGTGGAGGCAAGGAAGTTGGCAAGGCGCAGGGCATTGATGGCGCGGATGGCCGCAACGGCGTTGCGCTCGATGCAGGGTATCTGCACAAGGCCCTTGATGGGGTCGCAGGTGAGGCCCAGGTGGTGCTCCATGGCCACCTCCGCGGCGTACTCTATCTGGCCTATGCCCATCTCATGGAGCTCCGCAAGGGCTGCGGCGCACATGGAGCAGGCGGTGCCTATCTCCGCCTGGCAGCCGCATTCGGCGCCGGAGATGGAGGCGTTTTCCTTCACCAGATTGCCGATGACACCGCCGACGGCCAGGGCGCGGACCAC